>JANNKM010000404.1:0-8425 GCA_031396305.1 Rhizobacter sp. | reverse complement strand
GTTTTACCGGGGGGGGGTGTTGTCTACCGTATCCCCCCCCCGGCCCCGCCACGCGGTGGGGCTGGGGCCGAGTCCGCAGGCGAGTGCGGCGCTTCGGTGCCGCACCCACCGCGAACGCCGGGCGTGGGATGCGTCGATCATGGGCAGCCGCCAGTGGCGATCCAGCTCATGATCGCGTTGTAGTTCGCGCTGCCCACCGGCAGCACGGCAGCGGTGCTGGCGGCCGGGTGCGGGTTGGTGGAGGGCCGGCTGAGCAACGAATTCGACGCCGGCAGGCAGGTATTGGAGATCATCGCCAGCGTCACGTTGTAGTCACCTTCGGCGCTGCCGGTCAGCACAAAACGGTTCTGCGCGAACGTGGTGCCCGCGGGCACTGTCGAACCGGTACCTCCCGCCTGGTGGCAACTGGCGGCGCAGGTGCTGTTCAGGATCGGCTGCACCGTGGCCGCAAAGCTGGCCTGGCTCAGTCCGGTGACGGTGCGCACCGTGCTGCCGACGCCGAAGGGGTCGTTGTAGTACTGGCCGCCCAGGTCCATCCACTCCGAGATCAGGCGTTTTTCCGCTGCATTGAGCAGCGTCGCGTGGTTCGGTGCGGTGTTGGGCGGGTTCGGGTGCGCGGTGCGCGCTGCCGTGCCCGCAAGCAAGGTCTGGCCGAACATGATTTCCCCGAGGCGGCTCTTGCGCGCGATGCCGGCAGTGTTCATCGAGCCCGAACTCGCGTCGACCAGCGGCGCGCCGCGCTCGATTTCCGGAACGCCGTCTCGGATGACGACGACTGGTTGGCCGTTCGCGCCGAGCACCGGATCGCCCACGAGCAGTTCTTCGTACGAGACCAGGCGGCCTGTGCCAGCCGAGTTCGCCCGCAAGTCAAGCTTGACCGGGTCGTTGTGGCAATTCGTGCATGTGTTTGCTCCACGGTCGCGTGTCCACAGCGGCTGCACATGCTGCGGATAGTTGATGACGCCGTTCACGGGCGGAAGAGTTGCCAGGTCGTCTGCCGGATTCGGATTGCCGCTGTAGAGCAGGGAAATCGGCGCACGCGCGTCGCTGGGCACATTCGCCCACACGTCGGTGTAGGTCATGCTGGGCATCAGGTTCAGCACGCTCGGGTCCTGACGCGTGCGCAACGAGGCCATGGTTTCACCCGGTTGGTGCAGCGAGGCCAAAGCGGGGTTCAGCCCTGACAGCGTGGGGGTGGAATTGACCACTGCGCCGGAGTTCAACGCGGCACCGCGGCGCGGGCTGTGGCAGCCGTCGCAGGTGCGGCGCTCGCCCGGGCGAACCTGGATCCAGTTGGTGTGGGTCTGGAACGCACGGCCTTGCGAGTCGATGACCGAAATGCCCAGCGGCACGTCGGCGGGAACGCTCAGCTTGAACGAACCGTCGGGTTCGACCTGGGCGTAGCCGAGGATCTGCTGCATTTCGAACTCGGTCTCGCCGATCGCCGCGTCCAGTCCCATCGAACTGCTTGGCGGAGCCACAGCGCGCGTCACGCGGACGAATCGCGGTGGGGCACAACGGTACGCCGGATCGGCCGGATTCTTGATGCGCGCGATGTCGGCCACCTGCGGACGTGTATCCATCGGGTCGCTGGGGGTGGTCTGAGCGATGCCCTGGGCACAACCCGCGGGCCGATCCGCGGCGGTCAGCATCTGCTCGGCCATGCGATTCAGGCCGTCGGTGTCGTAGATGCTGCGCACTTCGATGGTCGCCATGTCTAGCGCTGCCAGAGCCGAGTCGACGGCGGTGGGCGGGATCACGGTGGGCTCGGCGCGCGGCTGGATCGCCACTGGGTCGGTGTTCATGGAGCCGGCCGGCGGTGCGGCAACGCTCAGCCAGGTCTGATTCGTCGGATTGAACATGTAGATGCCGTAGGCAGAGGGCACGTTGTCCTGCACCGGCGAGGCGGCGACAGCCGCAGCCAGGCGGTTGTTATCGGACAGCATCGCCAGCTCGGCGGTGGTCAGGTCGGCGCACGGGACGACGACGTTGTTGCGCGTTGCAAAGCACGTGTGGTAAGCGACGAGCACGCGGTTCGTTCCGTCCCACAGCGGGTACGGCGTAGTCACCCGGCCGCCCAGCGACAAGCCGCGACCCGAGCTCACCGACGCTGCAGTGATCGATGTCTGGCCGCCTTGAGCCGGAACCGTCGTGTTTGCCGGCGTGTTGTGTTCCGAATAGTCCTTGGCGTTGATGAACATCAGCGCCCCGCCTTCCTGCGTGCGCGAGAGCGGCATCAGCGACGATGAGAGGTAACCCTTGAACGGGCCGTTCGGATCCATCTCGCGCGGATGCAGGAAGCTGTTGCCCGGGCTTTGCGCACCATAGAACACGAACATGTTGGTGCCGTCGGGCTTGACGGTGAAGATCGCAAAGCGATTGCGGTCTCCCACGTGTTCCCAGCGCGAGAACATGATGTCGCCGTCCGCGCGCACGATGGGGTTGCGGTCATGGCTTTGATTGAATGTGATCTGCGTGATGTTGCCGCCGGCGTTGTCCATCGTGTGCAGGTTCAGCACGGTCTCGCGCTCGTATTCGTCGAGCGCCTTGTACTGTTTGTTCAGCGCCTGATTGAGCTTCGACTTGGCCTGCCGGTTCGACGCGAAAACGAAGCCACCGTTCGCGGGCAGATAGGCCGGATCGACGTCGTCGTCTTGGGTAGACGCTGTCAGGCGACGGAACGTGCCGTTCGTCATGCCCGTGCCCGTCATGTCGTATTCCCAGATGTTCCACCGGCCCGTGCACGCCGGCACGGGCGTGCCGCTGGCGCCGTTGACGGTCGACGTGTTGCTCGTCGGGCACCGCATCGCGAACACGATCTTCTTGCCGTCGTAGGAGACCTCGGGGTCCGACGCGTCGCCCACGCCCTGCGTGAAGCGGGCGGTGAGGTTGTGTTCGGTGGCACTGGGGGAGGACTTTTCGCGCAGCATCAGGTCGCCGCCGGGTGCGCTGGGAGCGCCGTCGGTGGGGTTCATGCCCAATGCGCTCGAGCGCTGGACGTACGCCACCGGAACGTCGCCCGCCACGGTGCCCTCGCTCCCGTTGCCGCATCCCGCCAGTGCGAACACGAGCGCTGCCGCGGCGCCTGCGACGGCGCTGCGTGATGGGAAGCGATGTCGAATCGAACGTTTTGCCTGCATGGCGTTTCTCCCTTGCTGATTCATCTGGAACTCCCGATGAAATTCAATCTCACTGCAGGCGCGCCGAAGCGCCTGCCAGCAGTCCCGCCGAGAAGCGCAGGACCCCTGCCGCGTCGACGACCACCGCGTCGACATCCGGCATGGACTCAACGAGTTCGAAGCCGCGCTTGGCGCCCAGCACGAACACTGTCTTGGACAGTGCCTCGCTGGTGAGCCCGTCGGGCGCGAGAATGGTCACGCTGCGCACTGCGCTGGGGGACTCGCCGGTGTGCGGGTCGATCAGATGATGGAAGCGCACGCCGCCTTCTTCGAAGTAGCGTTCGTAGTCGCCCGAAGTCGAGATCGACACGTTCTCCAGCGGCAGCACGGCGACGACGCCATCGCTGCGTCGCGGGTCGCGGATTGCGATCGTCCAGGGCCGGCCGCGGCGATCGCCAAGCACACGACTGTCGCCTCCGGCCGAAACAATGGCATGGGCAATGCCGTGCTGTTGAAGAGTCGCAATCGAGTTGTCTACCGCATGGCCCTTGGCGAAACCGCCGAGATCGATGCGCACCCCTTCCATCGCAAAGCGAATCGTGCTGGCCTGCGGGTCGAGGATCAGGTGCTGCCAGCCGATCGCCTGGCGTGCCCGCAGCGCTTGCTCGTCGCTGGGTCGAACGCCTTGGCGGTAGTCGAACAGATGGCCCAGGCTCGCATAAGTGATGTCGAATGCGCCGCCGGATATCTGGGAAAACTGCACTGAGCGCTGCAACAGGTGCATCGTTTCCGCGCCGACCGGCACCTCGCGCTGCGCGGCCTCGCGGTTGATGCGTGACAGCTCGGAATGCTCCTTGTACGGGCTCAGCAGCCGATCGATGCGATGCATTTCGGCCATCACGGCGGCGATTGCGGCTTCGCCGTCGTCCGGATCGTCCGCCCACAGCTCGACGCGGATCGCCGTGCCCATGATGGTCTCTTCCCGGCTCAGCCAGGCGTCCGGCGCTGCACCCCAGCGCAGCGCCGACGCTGAGGCAGCGAAGTGCCGACGCATTGCGGAAAGACTGAACTGCATGACTGCTCCAAGGTTGGTTCATCGCCACGAAGCGTGGGTGCGCCTGACCGACATCGGTTGCGCAATCCCGCGAATCGGGGGTGGAGCTGATCTTCGAGCCTCAACGTCGAATGGATGCGTCAAATAGTTGGCAAACGACGCTGGGCTTACACGCCGTCGCAGAAGAATCGGTGAGCGATCGTCCCGACCCTGCGAGCAAAGGCTTCAGATGTGAGCAGGCGCAGCAGACCCTTGACGATTGCAGCGATTCGAACCCGCTTCGTTGAACGGCTGGCGGCGTCCGCTGCCCGACATGAGAAGATTCGACGCCCTGCTTTGCCGATACTCATTGCCGATACCTATTCCATGCTGATCAACTGTGTCGCTTACCAGGACGGCCGAAAACTGGCCGACATACCGGTCGACGACATTGGCGACTGGGTCAAGCGCCCCGACTGCTTCGTCTGGGTCGCGCTGCGCGACGCCACCGACGCCGAATTGGCGCAGATGCAGCAGGAGTTCAACCTGCATGAACTCGCCGTGGAAGATGCGCGCCATGGTCACCAGCGGCCGAAAATCGAGGAGTACGGCGACACCGTGTTTGTCGTGATGCGCCTGCTCGAAGTCGAGGCCGGTGAATTGCACGCGGGCGAGGTGGCGATCTTCGTCGGTCCGAACTTCGTGCTCTCGGTGCGCAATCACAGCAGCCAGCATTTCCTGGGCGTGCGCGAACGCTGCGAGCGCGAACCGCACCTGCTGCGCCATGGCGCGGGCTTCGTCTTCTACGCGCTGATGGACGCCGTGGTGGACCGCTACTTCCCGCTGCTGGACGAGATCGAGACCGAACTTGACGGCATCGAGGCGCAAATCTTCACGCCCCGCTCGGCGCGCTTGAACATCGAGCGCCTGTACACCCTGAAGCGCCGCGCGACGGTGTTGCGCCACGCCGTGGCGCCGCTGCTTGAAGTGGCGAGCAAGTTGCACGGTGGGCGCGTGCCGGCGGTGTGCATGAGCACGCAGGAGTACTTTCGTGACGTGCACGACCACCTGACGCGCATCAACGGCTCGATCGACGCGATCCGCGAAACCATCGGTACCGCGATCCAGGTGAACCTGTCGATGGTGACGATCGAAGAGTCGGAAACGACGAAGCGTTTGGCCGCCTGGGCGGCGATCTTCGCAGTATCGACAGCGCTGGCGGGCATCTGGGGCATGAACTTCGAACACATGCCCGAACTGAAATGGGTCTATGGCTACCCGATGGCGTTGGGAATCATCGCTTGCGCAGGTGGCTTGCTGTACTGGCGCTTCCGTCGCGCCGGCTGGCTTTGACGCGCTCAGCCCTTACGCTCGTATCGCGGCTGGGCCTTCGCGAGCCGCAAGGCCCCTTCCGGGCCCTTGCGCGCGGGCTCAGCCTTGCAGGCCGCGCCGATGCGAGACGCATCGGCCCTTCGCCAGCCGCAAGGCCCCTACCGGGCCCTTGCGCGCGGGCTCAGCGTGCGTCGCGAATCGCTTTCGCTTGTGCCTTGCCGGCGTCGAACTCGGTGCGTCGACGCTGCAGTTCTTGCGCGCTGAGCCTGTCGACGTTGCAGTAGTCGAGCTTCCAGTCGGGCGATTCGCTCCAGGACTGGGGTGACTGAATCGTGCAACGCGCATGCGCGGCTGATTCGAGCAGGCCCAGCGCCAGCTCGAGGGTGAAGCGCTGTGACTCCACGTCGCCCGGCTTACCCGCCGCATTGCCGAGCGGAAAGTCGCTGAAGACAAAGCGTGGCACGCCGATGTGCTCGACGATGTCGCGTGCGCAGCCGAGCACGACGCTGGCGACGCCGCTCGCGTCCAGCAGGCGCGCCGTCAGTGCAACGCTTTGGTGGCACACCGGGCAGTTGGCGACGAGCACCGCGGCGTCGGCGTCGTCCGCCTTGCAGCGCGCCACGATTTCCGGGGCGTCGACTTCGAGCGTCGTGCGCTGGCTGCGGTTCGTCGGCAAGCCGTGAAAACGTGGCGTCACCCCGGCGATCCGCCCTTGCGTAGCAGCGGCGCGCAATGCGCGCAGCGGGAAAAATGAGGCGATGTCCGAGGCGTCGGTGTGAATGCGGTCGATGGCCACATGCGAGATGCGCAGGTCCGGGTCGCCGGCCGCATCGCCGGAATAGACGGCATAGAACTTGGCCGCGGCGTTGTAGGTGGCACCGGGACCCTGGTCACCTTTGTCGGGCTGATAGGGAGCAGCCGTCGTGATCAGCGCGACGCGGCATGACGACAAGGCCTTGGTCAGGGGCTGGAACGGCACGTCGGCAAAGCTCGGCCACTCGTAAGGCGCGCCGTAGCCCAACGCCTGGTAGTACTCGCGAATGCGCTTCAGGTAGGGAATCGGTGCGGCCGCGCTCATTGGTACAAACGATAGCACCCGCTCCCGCTGCGGCGAGCTCCGACCATAATGAACGACGTTTTCCTCCGAGCTGTTGATCCGGATCCCATTCACATGAGCATCAAGCCCCGCAAGAAGCCCCAGGACCTGCGCAGTCAGCAGTGGTTCGGTCGCCAGGACCGCGATGGATTCGCGTATCGCAGCTGGGTCAAGGGCAAGGGCGTTCCGCACGACCAGTTCGACGGCCGGCCGGTGATCGGCATCTGTAATACGTTCAGCGAACTGACGCCGTGCAACTCGCATTTCCGCACCCTGGCCGAGCAGGTGAAGATCGGCGTCTATGAGGCGGGTGGCTTTCCGCTCGAGTTTCCGGTGATGTCGCTCGGCGAGACACTGCTGCGCCCGACGGCGATGCTGTATCGCAATCTCGCGAGCATGGACGTTGAGGAAAGCATCCGCGGCAACCCGGTGGACGGCGTGGTGCTGCTGATGGGTTGCGACAAGACCACGCCCAGCCTGCTGATGGGGGCGGCGAGCGCTGACTTGCCAACGATCGGCGTGTCGGGCGGGCCGATGCTCAACGGCAAGTGGCGTGGCCAGGAACTCGGCTCGGGCACCGGCGTGTGGAGCATGAGCGAGCAGGTGCGTGCCGGGACGCTGAAGCTCGCCGATTTCTTCGACGCCGAAAGTTGCATGCACCGCAGCCACGGCCATTGCATGACGATGGGCACGGCCTCGACGATGGCGAGCATGGTCGAGGCGCTCGGCGTGGGCCTGCCCGGCAACGCCGCGTATCCGGCGGTGGATGGTCGGCGCAACGTGATCGCGCGCAGCGCCGGACGCCGCATTGTCGAGATGGTGCATGAAGACCAGGTGTTGTCCGACATCCTGACGCGCGAAGCCTTCGAGAACGCGATTCGAACGCTGGCCGCGATCGGCGGCTCGACGAACGCCGTGATCCACCTGATCGCGATTGCCGGTCGCATCGGCGTGAAATTGACGATCGACGACTTCGATCGCCTGGGCAGTGAGATGCCGTGCCTGCTCAATCTTCAGCCTTCCGGCGAGCACCTGATGGAAGACTTCTGTTATGCGGGCGGGTTGCCCGCGGTGATGAAGGAAATTTCAGGCAGCCTGCATCTCGGCCACGTCACGGCCACTGGCAGATCCGTTCAAGAAAACATCGCCGACGCGCAGAACTTCGATCCGCGCGTCATCAAGACGCTGGCCCAGCCCTTCAAGGAAAAAGCCGGCATCGCCGTGCTGCGCGGCAATCTAGCCCCGCGCGGTGCGGTGATCAAACCGAGTGCGGCCACACCCGAGCTGATGGTGCACAAGGGCCGCGCCGTCGTATTCGAGAACATCGAAGACTTCCACACCCGCATCAACGATGAGAGCCTGGACGTCGACGAGAGCTGCGTGCTCGTGCTGAAAAACTGCGGGCCCAAAGGCTACCCCGGCATGGCCGAAGTGGGCAACATGCCGCTGCCCCCCAAAGTGCTGCGCAAGGGCATCACCGACATGGTGCGTATCAGCGACGCCCGCATGAGCGGCACGGCCTACGGCACGGTGGTGCTGCATACGGCCCCCGAAGCGGCGGCCGGCGGCCCGCTGGCGGTGGTTCGCAACGGCGACCTGATAGAGCTCGATGTGCCCCATCGGAAAATCCAGCTTCACATCAGCGACGAGGAAATGGCGCAGCGCCTGGCCGCATGGAAGGCGCCGCAGCCGCCGCTGGCTTCGGGCTACTGGAAGCTGTACGTAGACCATGTGCTGCAGGCCGACGAAGGGGCCGACCTGGACTTCCTGGTTGGCAAGCGCGGGGCCTTTGTCCCACGCGACAACCATTGATGCGGCGCAATCTATAGGCAAGCCTGCCGTCCC
>JANNKM010000391.1:0-9144 GCA_031396305.1 Rhizobacter sp. | reverse complement strand
GAACGCCGCCGCTACCCGCAAGCCAGCGGCGACCTGAACGCGCTGATCCTCGATGTGTCGATCGCGTGCAAGGCGATTTCGCGCATCGTCGCGTTCGGCGAACTGGGCGACAGCCTCGGTGCGGCGCCGCCGCCCGCCGGCTTCAGCGTCAACGTGCAGGGCGAGGTGCAAAAGTCGCTGGACGTGCTCAGCAATGAGATTTTCATTCGCATGAACGAATGGAATGGGCACCTCGCCGGCATGGCCTCGGAAGAAATGGAGGCTCCGCGGCAGATTCCCGACGCCTACGCGCGCGGCAAGTACCTGCTGGTGTTCGACCCGCTGGATGGGTCGAGCAACATCGACGTCAACGTCTCGGTGGGCAGCATCTTCTCGATCCTGCGCGCACCGCAAGACGTGGTGGACAGCGGGCGCGACGTGACGGAAGCCGACTTCCTGCAGCCGGGCGCGACCCACGTCGCCGCCGGCTACGCGCTGTACGGGCCGACGACGATGTTGGTGCTGACGGTGGGCAACGGCGTGGCCGGGTTCACGCTGAATCCGAACCTCGGTGTATTCGTGCTCACCCACCCGAACATCCAGGTCCCTGCGGACACCAACGAATTCGCGATCAACTCCTCCAACAGCCGCTTCTGGGAGCCGCCGGTGAAGCGCTATGTCGACGAATGCCTGGCTGGCAGGCCCGGCGCGCGCGGCAAGGATTTCAACATGCGCTGGATCGCGAGCATGGTCGCCGAAGCGCACCGCATCCTGATGCGCGGCGGTGTGTTCCTGTACCCGCGCGACACGAAAGATCCGGCCAAGCCCGGACGTTTGCGCTTGCTGTATGAAGCGAACCCGATCGGCTTCGTGATGGAGCAGGCCGGCGGGCGCGCCAGCACCGGGCGCGTGTCCGTGCTCGGCGTCAAGCCGACGTCGCTGCACCAGCGCATCGGCCTGGTGTTCGGCTCGCGAGCCGAGGTCGAACGCATCGAGCGTTACCACCACGAGCCGGCGACGCGCGAGCCCGGGATGCCGCTGTTTGCCGAACGCAGCCTGTTCCGCGACACCATATGAGCGAACGCCACCCCATCATCGCAATCACCGGCTCCTCCGGAGCGGGCACCACGTCAGTGACGCGCACCTTCGAGAACATTTTCCGTCGTGACGGCGTCGAGGCGGCGATCATCGAAGGCGACAGCTTTCACCGCTATGACCGCAAGGAGATGAAGCTGCGCATGGCTGAAGCCGAGAGAGAGGGCAACCAGAACTTCAGCCACTTCGGCCCCGAGAACAACCTGTTCGCCGAGCTCGAGCAGCTGTTCCACGCGTATGCCGAATCCGGCACCGGCAAACACCGCAAGTACCTGCACAACGCCGAAGAAGCGCTGCCCTACAAACAGGAGCCGGGCACGTTCACGCCGTGGGAGAGCCTTCCCGCCGACACCGACTTGCTGTTCTATGAGGGCCTGCACGGCGCGGTGGTCACGCCCGAGGTGAACATCGCGCGCCATCCCGACCTGCTGATCGGCGTGGTGCCGGTGATCAACGTCGAGTGGATCCAGAAACTCTGGCGCGACAAGAAGCAGCGCGGTTACTCCACGGAAGCCGTGACCGACACGATCCTGCGCCGCATGCCCGACTACGTGCACTACATCTGCCCGCAGTTCACGCACACGCATGCGAATTTCCAGCGCGTGCCGATGGTGGACACGTCGAATCCCTTCATCGCGCGCGACATCCCTTCCGCCGACGAGAGCCTGGTCGTGATCCGTTTCGCCAATCCGAAGGGCATCGACTTCCAGTACCTGCTGACGATGGTCCACGACTCGTTCATGTCGCGTGCCAACACGATCGTCGTTCCCGGCGGAAAGATGGAGCTGGCGATGCAACTGATCTTCACACCGTTCATCTGGCGAATGATGGAGCGGCGCAAGCGCGCCGTGGGCGCGCTTTGAAGCCCACCCCGACCAACCTGCCTGGCGCCGGGTGGATCCCGACGTGCGCCGGGATGACAAAGCAGGGAAAGAGATGAGTTCCAACTCCAACGACCGCGTGATCCGTGCCGACAACGGCCAGCGTGACGAACCGGACAATGCGCATCGCGTGGACATGGCGAACGCACTACGTGCGTTGGCGATGGACGCCGTGCAGCAGGCCAATTCAGGCCACCCCGGCGCGCCGATGGGCATGGCCGAGATGGCCGTCGCACTCTGGTGCGGCCACCTGCGCCACAACCCCGCGAACCCGAACTGGGTGGATCGGGATCGCTTCGTGCTCTCCAACGGCCATGCGTCGATGCTGCTCTACGCGCTGCTGCACTTGACTGGCTATGACCTGCCCATCGACGAGTTGAAGCGGTTTCGCAAGTTGCACAGCAAGACGCCGGGGCATCCAGAGGTGGGCTTGACGCCGGGTGTGGAAACGACCACCGGGCCGCTCGGCCAGGGATTGACGAACGCCGTGGGTTTTGCGCTGGCCGAAAAACTGCTCGCCGATGAGTTCAACCGGCCGGGCCATGAGATCGTGAATCACCACGCCTATGCGTTCCTCGGCGACGGTTGCCTGATGGAAGGCATCAGCCACGAAGCCTGCGCACTGGCCGGCGCGTGGAAGTTGAACAAGCTGATCGCTCTGTACGACGACAACGGCATTTCGATCGATGGTGCGGTGCAGGGCTGGTTCGTCGACGACACACCGGCGCGCTTTCGCGCGTACGGCTGGAACGTGATCGGGCCGCTCGACGGCCACAGCATCGTCGACATTGGCCAGGCGATCGCGCTGGCCAAGGGGTGTACCGACAAGCCGACGCTGATCGTGTGCCGCACGACGATCGGCAAGGGCTCGCCGAACCGCGCCGGCAGCGCCAAGGCGCATGGCGAACCGCTGGGAGCCGATGAGATTGCGCAGACCCGGGCGGCGATTGGCTGGCCGCACGCCGCGTTCGAGGTTCCCGCGCCCATCGCCACGCGCTGGAACGCGCGCGACATGGGCGCGTGTCGCGAGGCCGAGTGGCAGGCACGCTTCGCCGCGTATCGTGCCGCGCATCCTTCATTGGCGGCGGAGTTCGAACGACGCGTCAGGGGCGAGCTGCCGCACGACCTCGAAGAAACGCTGCTCGGCGTGCTCAGCGAATTCGGCCAGTCGCGCGAGACGGTGGCCACCCGCAAGGCCTCGCAGCAGGTGTTGGCCAGGCTCGCGCCGAAGCTGCCCGAACTGCTGGGCGGCAGCGCGGACCTGACCGGCTCGAACCTGACCGACTTTCCCGGCTGCGGCGCGGTGCGCGGCGGCGAGAAGGGCGGGCGTCACATCAACTATGGCGTGCGCGAGTTCGGCATGGCCGCGGTGATGAACGGGCTGGCGCTGCACGGCGGCTTCATTCCCTACGGCGGCACGTTCCTGACGTTCAGCGACTACAGCCGCAACGCGATCCGCATGGCGGCGTTGATGAAGCTGCGTGTCATCCACGTCTTCACGCACGACTCCATCGGCCTGGGCGAAGACGGGCCGACGCACCAGGCGGTGGAGCACGCGGCGAGCCTGCGGCTGATTCCGAACCTGGACGTCTGGCGACCGTGCGACGCCGCGGAAACCGCGGCGGCGTGGACGTTCGCACTGAGCCAACCGAACCGGCCCACGGCGCTGTTGTTGTCGCGGCAAAGTCTGGCTGCTCAGCAGCGCAGCCCCCAGCAGGTGCTGGCGATCCGCCGCGGCGGCTACGTGCTGAGCGATCGCGAACACGCGCGCGGCGTGATCCTCGCCACCGGCTCCGAAGTCGCGCTCGCGATCGCGGCGCAGGTCTTGCTCGACGCGCGAGACGTTCCGGTGCGTGTCGTATCCATTCCTTCATCGACCGTGTTCGACCGCCAGGACCGTGCCTATCGCGAAGCCGTGCTCGGCCGCGGCCTGGCGCGAATCGGCGTCGAGGCTGGCGTGACACGCTGGTGGGGCCAGTACGGTTGCAGCGCGGCGCTCGGCGTCGATACTTTTGGCGAATCGGCGCCTGCCGCGGCGTTGTTCGAACACTTCGGACTCACTGCGAAGCAGCTCGCCGATCTGGTGCAGGTGGAGTGCGACGATGAGCACCGCCTCGTGCGTTCGAGTAACTGACCGGGAAGCGGCGCGATCCATGAGCTACGACCTGATCAGCTTCGACCTCGACGGCACGCTCGTCGACACCGCGGCAGAGATCGTCGAAGCCGCGAACCGCGCGCTCGAGTCGCACGGCATCACGCGCCGACCTGCGGCGGAGATCGAAAACCTGATCGGCGCCGGAACGCGTGAGCTGGTTATCAAGTTGCTCGCCCGATGTTTCATGGAGCAGCCGGCGTTCGCCCGAAGCGTGCGGCCCGACGCCGTGCTGGCCAGCATGGATGAACACTATGCCGCGACCACGGGCACCTCGGCGCTGCCGTACGCCGGCTGCGCGGTGGCGCTGACGCAACTCAAGGCGGCGGGTTTGCGCCTGGTCTGCGTCACGAACAAGGAATATCGGCACGCCGTACGCGTGCTGCAGGCGACGAACCTGGAGAGCTACTTCGAACTCGTGATCGGCGGCGACACGCTGCCGGAAAAGAAGCCGCACGCCAGCGTGTTGCGGCATGTGGCGCAGAGAATCGGCGTGAGCACCAGCCGCACCGCCCACCTCGGCGATTCCGCGATCGATGTGGCCGCGGCGCGCAATGCCGGCGTTGCCGCCTGGGCCGTTCCCTATGGCTACAACGCGGGCGTGCCGATTGAACAAACCCTGCCCGACCGGGTGTTCCAGAGCCTGGGCCAGGTGGCCGACCATGTGCTTGCCGGTCGCGATACCGTCGCGACGCGCGCGACGAGCTGAAGATCATGATCGAGGCACTGCTGTGGGACGTTGACGGCACGCTCACTGAGAGCGAGCGCGACGGCCACCGCGTGGCATTCAACCTTGCGTTCGAGGCCTGTGGTCTGGCGTGGCATTGGGATGAAACACGCTACGGTGAGTTGCTGCGCATCACCGGCGGGCGCGAGCGTTTGATGCACGACATGAATTCGAGGTCCGACGCGCCGGTGCTGGCCGACCAGCGCGAAGCCCTTGCGCGCGCCGTGCATGCGAAGAAGAACGTTGTTTACGCCAACCTCGTCCGCGAGGGCCGGATCGCGCTGCGCGACGGTGTGATGGAGTTGATGCAGCAGTGCCGGCAGCGTGGCCTGCGCATGGGCATCGCCACGACGACAAGCCGCAGCAACGTGCAGGCGCTGTTGGAGATGAACCTGGGGGCGAACTGGTCGTCGTGGTTCGCGAGCATCGTCTGTGGTGAAGACGTGCGCTCCAAGAAGCCCGACCCCGAGGTTTACTTCCGGGCGCTGCGCGAGTTGGGTATCGGCCCGCTCCAGGTCGTGGCGCTCGAAGACTCTCCCGGCGGTGTGGCGGCTGCACGAGCCGCCGACATCGCGGTGGTGGTGACGCGCAGTTTCTACTTCGCGAACGCGCCGATCGACGGCGCAGTCGCCATCGGGCCCGGCCTGCACACGCGCGAAGGCTGGCGTCCGAGCCTGCGCGCCGGCGCTCGAGGAAATGTGGCTTTGCCACTTCCCTCGATCCCCTCGGGGGACAGCCGGATTCGGCCGGCGTTGGGGCCCTTGTCAGACGGCGCCCGCGTCGGCCTGGACGACATCCTGGCCTGGTGCGCGCAGATGGACACGGTGTCGGACTTTCCGTAGCCCATCACGGCTGCGCCGGCGCATCGAACGCGCAACGCAGGACATCGTGCCGCTGCAGTCTCAGTCGCGTGTGGGTTATACATTCCGCGGCCGGCTGATCGCCGGCTGACGCGCCGCCGCTGCGAACGGGCCGACTGCGGCGCTGGACCGCACGAGCCGGTGTCGCCACGGCGGGCCCGGACGCGCCACTTGTTCGCGCTTGTCGGGCATATGTGGCCCAACGACTCAAGAAAGTCAGTTCTGATCCGATAAGAATCAGATCACTTCAACGACTGGCCTGCCGAGACTTGGCAGGTCGATCGTAAGAAAGGGTGTTCGAACTGTCTTTTCCTGGAGATTCGCCATGGCTAGAAAAGTCCTGATCGTCGACGACGCACAAGTTGACCGCAGCAATCTGGAGCGCATCGTGTCCGGCGCCGGACACACCACGCTGCTCGCGGAATCCGGTGAACAGGCGGTGGAGCGTGCCAAGCGCGACAAACCCGACCTGATTTTCATGGACGTGAACATGCCCGGCATGGATGGCTACGCGGCGACGCGGCAACTGAAGGCGGACGACGCGACCAAGGGCATTCCCATCGTCTTCGTGACCGGCAAGAACCAGAAGGCTGACCTGGCCTGGGGCCAGATGCTCGGTGCCAAGGGGTACGTGCCGAAGCCCTATACCGCGCAGCAGATTCTCGATCAACTCAAGGTCTGAGCCTCGGGGCGTGCGTCGCGCGCCCGTTCAAGATTGAGCCGCGGGCGCGGCGCGCCCCGGTCTTCAGATCGCCTGCGGCTCGCCGAGCCAGCCTGTCGAGGCGTGGGTCAGCAGTTGATCGACCTTGAGAGCGTACTTGCCGTTGGACAGGCCGTAGTGGCAGTCGAACAGCGGCACACCCGACACCTTGGCCTGGATGATCGGCTTCAGCTCGAGTTCGAAAAAGTCGCCGGGCTCGAGCGCCAGCAATTGCGCCACTGTCGCGGGCGCCTCGGCCAGTGTCGCCACGAGTTCCACTTCGGCCGGCTGAATCTGTTCCTTGAGCAGGTTCACCCAGCGCCGATCGGGTTCGTTCGAGTCGCCCTGTGCGGTGGAGTACAGGATGTCGCGGATCGGCTCCAGCGTCGCGTAGGGAATGCAGAAGTGGATCGTGCCGCTGTTGTCGTCGATCTCCAGCGTGAATGAGGTGGCCACGACGACCTCGCTCGGCGAGGCGATGTTGGCGAACTGCGCGAGCATCTCGGAGCGCTGGTACTCCAGCTCAAGCGGGTAGATGCCCTGCCAGGCCTTCTTGTACTCGGCCGTTATCACGTCGACCAGACGCTGGATGATGCGCTGCTCGGTCGGCGAAAAATCGCGCCCCTCGATGCGCGTGTGGAACTTGCCGTTGCCACCGAACAGCGAGTCGATCACGCCGAACACGAGCGTGGGCTCGCACACCACCAGCCCCGAACCGCGCAGCGGGCGCACGCTCATGATGTTGAAGTTGGTCGGCACGACGATGTCACGCAGGAAATCGCTGTACTTCTGCACCTTGATGCCGTTGATCGAGACTTCCGGGTTCTTGCGTATCAGGTTGAACAGACCGATGCGGATGTTGCGCGCGAACCGCTCGTTGACGATCTCCATCGTGGGCATGCGCCCGCGAACGATGCGTTCCTGGTTGGCGAGGTCGTAGTCGCGCGTGCCGCCGGCGGCAACTTCCTCCTCGCCCGTTTTCTGGCTCTCGCCGGTGATGCCCTGGAGCAGGGCATCGACTTCGTCTTGCGAAAGGACTTGGTTGCTCATCGGGGCGGTTGTGGTGCGGCGCGCCTGACTCGAAGGCCGCGCACTGACGGGGTGTGGGCCAAAGTATGGAAGCGGCGGGAGCGCCGGATGCCTCGAAAAGGGCTGCATTTGGCTGCCAGTCGCAGCCTTTGGCTCACCTGGCTGGCGAAGCTGCCGTGACCGAGTTCGCGCAGGCGCCGCGGCGAGGCCTGGTTGGACAGAGTTGCCCCGATGCAGGGCGCTTTGCCTTATCGGACACACGGCGCCAGCCTTGAACTGCGGGCGGACTCGCCGCGCGCGCGGCATGTGAAGACGCGGGCGGCGAGACGGCAATGTGATGCAACTCACGAAACGCCTGAGGCGCTGGAAACGCGCGGAAACACGGCCGCGAACAGCCCCCACTTCACCCCGCTGATCGGCCTCAAGTTGGGTAACCGCTTCGGAACAATGACCCGCAACGCCAGCGGCTTTCGCGGGCGAGCGAGTCTCTTTCTCCCGACCTAATTTCATGGCCGAAGCCGACGCACAGAACCGCAACCTACCCGCCTCGCAGCGCAAGCTCGAAAAAGCTCGCGCCGACGGCCAGGTGCCGCGTTCGCGCGACCTCGGGCATTTCGCGGCCCTGGGTGCAGGGGCGCTGGCGCTGGCGGGTCTGTTGCCCACGATTTCGGCCTGGTTGCAACAGGCGCTCGCCAATTCCTTGCGGCTTCGCCCCGGCGCCGCCGCCGACCCGGCGTTGATGGCGCAGCGCCTGGGTGAGTGGGCGCAAGTCCTGCTGATGGTGGCCCTGCCCGCCGGTGCCTTGATGGCAGGCGTGGCAGTGGCCGCGAGTCTGGGTCTGGGAGGCTGGAACTGGACGATGAAGCCGCTGCTGCCCAATTTCGGCAAGCTCAATCCGTTGACGGGGCTGCCGCGCATGTTTTCCCAATCGCAACTCGTCGACGCGCTGAAGGCGAGTGCGCTGGCGCTGGTGCTGGGAACCATCGGCGCGCTCTACCTGCGCAGCCACGCCGACGGTTTCACCGCGTTGCTGGCGCTGCCGTTGCCTGCGGCACTCGGCCAGGCCGGCCAGACGGTGCTCGGCGGCGTGCTGTTACTCGTCATTGCTCTGGCGCTGTGCGCGGCGATCGACGCGCCGCTGCAACGCCATTGGCATGCCAAGCGCCTGAAGATGAGCACTCAGGAGGCGCGCCAGGAATTCAAGGAGATGGAAGGCAACCCCGAGGTCAAGAGCCGCATCAAGACGCGCATGCGCGAAATGAGCAACCGGCGCATGCTGGCTGCGGTGCCCAAGGCCGACCTGGTGGTGATGAACCCGACCCACTACGCCGTCGCGCTGAAGTACGAAGAGACCCGCATGCGCGCCCCCACCGTGGTCGCGAAGGGCGCCGACCTGATGGCGCTGCGCATACGCGACGCGGCGCGCGGCTCCGCGGTTCCGGTGCTCGAGTCTCCCATGCTGGCGCGGGCCCTGTACGCCCACGCCCAGATCGACCGTGAAGTGCCCGCGGCGCTGTTTGCCGCGGTCGCGCAGGTGCTGGCCTACGTGTACCAACTGCGCGCGTCGCTGGCGGGCCAAGGGGCGGCTCCGGATGTCTTGCCGGCACTGGACATTCCCGTCGAGCTCGACCCGCACCACGGCCGAGACGTTGCTGAGCCGGGGGTGGCGCAATGACGCCGCGGTGGATCCCGGCTTGCGCCGGGATGACATGGGGGAGGTC
>JANNKM010000314.1:0-6169 GCA_031396305.1 Rhizobacter sp. | reverse complement strand
GTTCCATGCTCTCATGAGGAAACGCACGGCCGCCCGACGTTTCCTCATCCCCAAGGGCCATGAAGGGGCCCCTTCGTGGCCCTTGGGGCGGACGACGTAAGTCGTCGGCCTGGGGGTGCTCTCTCAGGTCCATGGTGTTCTCCTCCTGTGATGCGTGACGCGCCCAGATGGCATGGCGGCGCTTGCCCGCAGCGTAGGCAAGGCAGAGCACTCCCAGTGGTGAATCGGACCGTCGCGTTTGTGTGAAATTCACCTGCGCATCGGCGCCGGATGGCGGGGCGACCGACCCGAACGAACAACGGGCGCGCTACGCGAGTGCGGTGTGCAACTCGCTTGACTCGCTCTGGGGTGCATCTGCCGCAACGCCCGCCGCTGCCTGTGCGGCGCGTTTCACGACGCCGCGAAACCAGCGCTGCGCCGGGTCACGTTCGTGGCGCCGATGCCAAAGCATGCCCACGTCGATCGCGGGCAGCTCGCACGGAAAGGTCCGAACTGCCAAGCCTGAGGCCAGGCCGCTGGCCGGCAGGTAGCTGCGTGGGAACACGCTGAGCAGGTCCGACTGGTGCACGACGCGCGCCGCAGTGGAAAACTGGTTCACCGTGAACACCACGCGTCGGGTGCGCCCGAGCCGGGCCAGCGCTTCGTCGACGAAGCCACGCGGTCGCCCGGCAAAGTTGACGCGCACATGGCGTGCGGCGCAGTAGTCGTCGAGCGACAAGCCCGGCGCCCGGGCCAATGGGTGGTTGCTGCGCATGACGCACACGTATTCGCAGCCGTACAGGCGGTCGAGCACGCAGTCGGCGTTCGCGCCTGCCGCTGCGAGGGCTCGTGCCACATCAGGAAAGAAGCCGATCGCGGCGTCGGCCGAGCCTTTTTCAAGGTCCGGGCGCGGATCGCGTGTGTTCAGGGGCTCGATCCGCAGATCCACGCGCGCCCGGTCGGAATCCAGTGCCTCCAGGATGGACGGCAACAGCACGGCTGCGGTGGCATCTGCCATGGCGAGCGTGAAGCAACGCTCGTCGGTGGCCGGGTCGAAGGCCTGCGGATCGAACGCACTGCGCAAGCTTTCCATCGCCAGACGCACGGCGGGCCACACCGCCTGCGCGTGCAGCGTGGGTGTCACACCGGTCGGGCCAGGGATGAACAACTCGTCGCCGGTGGCCTCGCGCAGCCTGCGCAGCGCATTGCTGACGGCCGGCTGCGTGGTCGCCAGCTTCGCCGCGGCACGCGTGACGTTGCGTTCGACCATGACCAGGTCGAACACGCGCAGCAGGTTCAAGTCAAGCGTGAGGAAATTCATGGCTGGCAGGCAGGTTCGAACATTCGCCTTGGTGATGGCGGGATTCGGATTCGGAATTTCCAAAGGATAAGGGAAAACCCTAGTATGCATGCATCGGGTCGGTTTCGGCCCGCAAAGTGAAAGGTGATTCACCATGTCCTCACAGCACATTCGGGTACTGACTCCCGTTCCCGTCAAGACACCGCAAGGAGCAATCTGGGCTGCGCAAGGCGCCGTCTGGCTGGCGCGCAAGTTGGGTGCGGCTGGCGCTGCGATATGGAAGGCGCTTGAAGAGCAAGGCGAGCGGCGCGCTGCCCGCGAATTGCACAACGCTGCGCAGCGCTGGGACCAGCAAGACCCCGCTCTGGCGCGCGCGCTGCGCCTTGCCGGTGCCTACATGGACCCGAGCCAACGCCGCGCGTCAGCCGATGCACAACAGACCAGCCAGACCAGCCAGGAGGCGAAATGAACCACTCCACAACCGCAGGCGCGGGCTTGCGCCCCCAGACAAACGACCTGCTGGGTGCCATGCGAGGGCTGCTCGCCGGCGCGAAGCGCTCCCTGCGCGCCTTGACCCGCCTAAACCAGAAGATACGCCAGGAGATACCCGAGCAAAGCGCGGCCCGCGACGCCGCCGCCGTGCGGGCGCTCGCCGAGTCCTATCGCCTTACCGATCCAGGTTTTGCGAGCGACCTGTATGCAGCGGCGAATCGCCACGAAAGCGCTCTCGACGACGCGCAGTCCCCGTCACGCTGATCGAATGCTGACCGGCGTCGGCCGATGGCCGGGCCGGGCAGAAGATCAGCGCGCCATGTTGAAATAGGGGATCACCACGCCCCGG
Organism: Rhizobacter sp.; assembly: GCA_031396305.1. Lineage (GTDB taxonomy): Bacteria > Pseudomonadota > Gammaproteobacteria > Burkholderiales > Burkholderiaceae_C > JAEMQF01. Next base: position 4,049 of record JANNKM010000314.1, on the reverse strand, counting down.
CGCATCGCTCTTGCGCGCGCGCCTGCCCATGCCCCACACCTCGCGATCCGCCGCCTTGCTGCTCAACGTGGCGCATGCGCTCGACCATTTGTTTCTGCTTGTCTTCGCAACAGCGGTTGCGGCCATCGCCGCCGAATTCGGCTTCTCGCGCTGGGAAGACCTGATGCCCTACGGCGTGGGCGCATTCATCATGTTTGGCCTGGGCTCGCTGCCGAGCGGCCGCCTGGGCGATCTGTGGGGGCGCCGGCCGATGATGCTGGTGTTCTTCTTCGGCCTGGGCGCGTCGGCACTGCTGGCAGCGCTGACGAGCAACGCTTGGCAGATGGCCGCTGCGCTGACGCTGCTCGGCACGTTTGCTGCAATCTACCACCCGGTGGGCATTCCGATGCTGGTGCAGCACTCCACGAACCCGGGCGCAACGATCGGCGTGAACGGCTTGGCGGGCAACCTCGGAATCGCCGTGGCGGCCATTCTCACGGGCTATCTGGTACAAGGCTTGGGCTGGCGCGCAGCGTTCGTCGTTCCCGGTCTGGCGTGCATCGCCTGCGGCTTCCTGTTTGCGCGCATCGTGCCGCGGGAACTCGAAGCGCCGACGGCGCGGCGCAGGAAAAGTGCGGTCGAGTTGCCGGCGGCGGTGCTGGCGCGTGTGCTGTTCGTCATGACGTCGGCGGCCGTCACGGCGAGCCTGCTGTTCAACTTTACGACCAATGGCAATGCACAATTGCTCGCCGAGCGCATGCGCGGCATCGTCGGCGACCCGGCCCTGCTCGGCGCACTGCTCGCCGCCGTGTACGCCCTGGCATCGACGGCGCAGGTGATCGTCGGCCGACTCATCGACCGCATGCCGATGAAGCGCCTTTACCTCGCGATCGTGTGCGCCCAGGTGCCGCTGCTCGCGCTGGCGGCACAGGCGCAGGGTTGGTGGCTGTACGCGCTGCTGGCCGGCGCGATGACCCTGATCTTCGGCGCGATTCCGTTCACCGACGCAATCATCGTTCGCTATGTCGATGACCGCATGCGCTCGCGAGTCGCCGGCATTCGCCTGACGGTGTCGATCGGCATCAGCTCGGCGGCGGTATGGCTGCTCGGCCCGCTCGTCAAGGCCGGCGGATTCAGCACGCTGATGTTCGTGATGGCCGGCATCGCCGCCTGCACTGCGGCGATCGTGTCCTGGTTGCCGGGCGAACCTGCGCCGGGCGGCGCCGCGGTTGCTGCAGGGTAGGCGCCACCGCGCCGCGTCACACCGCGGCGAGCGCCTGCGCCAGGTCGGCTTGCAGGTCTTCGACGCCTTCGATGCCTACCGACAGGCGCACGCCGTTCGGTGCGATTCCGGCCACACGCATCTGGGCGTCGTTCATCGTCCCCGCCCACATCGCCGCGGCATGCACGACCAGGCTCTCCACGCCGCCAAGGCTCACCGCCTGGCGCGGCAGCTTCAACGCGTGCACGAACCGGCTCGCGGCGTTGTAACCGCCCTTGATGGCAACGCTCATCACGCCGCCGAATCCTTGCATCTGCGCCTTCGCCAAGGCGTGTTGCGGATGCGAGGCCAGGCCCGGATGGAACACCCGCTCGACCTGGGGCTGCTGCTCGAGCCAGCGTGCCAATGCGAGCGCACTCGCGTTGTGTTGACGCACACGCAGCGCCAGTGTGCGCATGCCGCGCAGCAGCAGCCAGGCGTCCATCGGGCTGAGCGTCGCGCCCAGGCAGATCTGCGTCTGCCAAAGTTCGTCGATCAAATCCTTGCGCGCGAGCACCGCACCCGCCGTGATGTCGTGGTGGCCGCCGAGGTACTTGGTGGCGCTGTGCACGACGACGTCGATGCCCAGCGCCAGTGGCTGCTGGTTGATCGGGCTGGCGAAGGTGTTGTCGCACACGCTGAGTGCGCCGCGCGCGCGCGCCAGTGCAGCGACCGCGACGAGGTCCGTCAGCGCGCAGGTCGGGTTCACCGGTGTCTCTGTCATCACCAGGCGCGTCGCCGGCTCGAACGCCCGCTCCCACGCCCCCAGGTCGGTCTGGTCGACGAGGCTGCAGCGCACGCCGAAGCGCGGCAGCAGCTCGGAAAAATGCTTGGCGCTGCCCATGTAGTGATTCGTCTGCGCGATCACATGGTCGCCGGCCTTCAGCAGGCCCAGCAGCACCAGGCTGATCGCGCCCATTCCCGAAGCGGTGACGAGGGCGTCGTGCGCTCCGGCCGTGCCGCCTTCGAGCGCGACGATCTGCGCGGCCACCTGCTCGTGCAGCGGGTTGCCGTAGCGCGTGTAGTAGCGGCTGTGGCGCGGCTGGCTTGCCATCTCGGCGAAGTCCTGCGCGTCGGCTGCGGCGAACGTGGCGCTGTAGACGATGGGCGGAACGATCGCCGAATCGGCGGGGATGTCACCGTGGGCGCGGCGTGCGCCCTGCGCGCATTCGGTATCAAGGCTGAGCATGCACTCGCGGCTGGTGGTCAAAGGCGTCTCCCAGGGATTGGTCAAGCTGAGGATGTGCGCATCATGCCCGAGCCTGTCCGTTTAACATCCACGCTTCCGCGGGCGCGCCATGACATCGACTCTCGATCCTTCACGACTGACGATGACGGAAATCATTCGTCTGCAGACGGTCCTGTCGCAGGAGCTGACGCGCCGCTTCGAGCGCAGCGCGGCGCTCGCCTTCACCGACGTCGTCGACTCGACGGCGTATTTCGCACAATTCGGCGACGAAGCCGGGCGGCGCCTCCAGCAACTGCACTTCGACCTGCTCGAGCGCTGCCTGCCGGCACTTGACGGGCGCGTCGTCGACACCGCGGGCGACGGCGCGTTTGCGTGTTTTTCCTCTGCGCAGGCCGCGGCGAGCGCAATGGCGGCACTGCAAACCCGGGTGTCGATCGAGAACGAGGACCGGCCGCGTGCCCATCAACTGAGCTTGCGAATCGGCTTGCATTGGGGGCACGTGCTGACCGACGGTGTGCAGGTGACGGGTGATGCGGTCAACCTGTGCGCGCGTCTGGTCGCGACCGCGCTGCCCGGGCAGATACGCTTGTCACGCGATCTGTTTCAGGCCCTGGATCAGCATCAACGCGTCGCGTGCAGGCCGCTGCCCGCCGTTGCGCTGAAGGGCATCGCGCGCAGCATCGAAGCGTTCGCGCTGCAGTGGCGTGATCCGGTGCGCTTCCCGAGCGAAGTCGTGATCCGCGAGACCGGCCAGCGCATTGAACTTCCGGGGCGCGACACGCTGACGTTCGGTCGGGGTGACACGCAAGACGCTGCGTTGCCGCCGGACGTGGCGCTGGTGTTGCCCGACGCCATGGCGTCGAAACAGATCAGCCGGCGACAGTTCGAGTTGCGCAGCCGCGCCCGGGGCTACACGCTGAAGGCCCTGTCGGCACAGATCACCGAAGTCGACGGCGCGATCGTGGCGCGCGACCAGGAGGTGCCGGTACGCCCGGGAAGCCGCGTGCGCTTGGGCGGCGTGATGACCCTCGACTTCGTTGCCCCCAGCCCGACGGGTCAGGCGACAGCGGACCAAACTCTGACCGGGCCAGGCGTCATTGTCATCGGTTGAGCCTTGGGTTGGCCCGGAGCGCGTCGCGCCCAAGGAGTCAGCCCGCGGCTTGGTTTATGCTCCATGCACACGAACTACATGAGGAGACTCTCGATGAACCGATCGAACTTCAAATGGGCCGGCGTGCTGGCGCTGGCAGTTGGCTTGGTCGGGGTGTCCGGCTGTGCCACCCCCGGCTCCGGCAGCGCCAATGCAGGCTGGGTGACCTTGATCGACGGCGCGAACGGCATGGACAACTTCTTCGCCGGTGACGCTGACTGGAAGGCGACGGATGGTGCAGTCCAGGCCGAGCGCAAGACCGGGCCGGCAAACGGATACCTGCTGACCAAGCACAGCTACACCGACTTCCAGATCCGGGTCGAGTTCTGGGCCAGCGACGACGCCAACAGCGGCGTGTTCATGCGCTGCCAGAACGTGTTTGAGGTGACTGACCGCAACTGTTACGAAGCCAATATCTTCGACCAGCGCCCCGACCCGAAGTACGCCACCGGCGCGGTGGTGAACTTCGC
>JANNKM010000298.1:0-7388 GCA_031396305.1 Rhizobacter sp. | reverse complement strand
CCCGTTTTGGAACCTCACGCGGGTGCATTGGATTGCCTCTCAGGCTCTCAGTCTAGCAGCGCGCCATGGGTTGCGCACCCAGGCACGAGGTCTCGAGCAAATGTGGCTTTGCCACTTTGCTTGAACCCCCACGGGGGGCGGGCCGGGCTGGCCCGGCCCTGGGGGCGCTCAGGAGGAGTCATCAACAAGAAACAGTGACTGCAAGTCGTTGAGGAAATCGAACCCCAGCGCCGTGGGTTGCACACGCTTCAGATCTTGCGTGATCCAGCCGCGCGCCTGAGCCGCGTCGAGCGCCGAACCGATCGCGCTGAGCGGCAGCCCGGTGCGCGCGCAAAAGCGTGCAAGCTCAAACCCTTCGCGCAACCGCAGTGCCCCCAGCATGAACTCAAAAGGAAGCTGGGAACGCGCCACTTCCTCGTCGCTGGCGATGCACTGGCCGCGCAAGGCGCGCTCCATGTAGCTCTCGGGCTCGCGCTGGCGCACCTGGCGCACCACGCGATGCGGGTAGGTCAGCTTGCTGTGCGCTCCGGCACCGATGCCAAGGTAGTCGCCGAATTGCCAGTAGTTCAGGTTGTGCACGCAGCGCTGACCAGCCCGGGCGAATGCCGAGACTTCGTAGCGCTGCAACTGATTGCCTGCGCAGCGCTGCGTGAGCAGGTCAAGCATGTCGCATGCGACATCGTGGTCAGGCAGGGCGGGCGGGAATTTCGCGAACACCGTGTTGGGCTCGATCGTCAGGTGGTAGATCGACAAGTGCGGCGGCGCGAATCCGAGCGCCTCGTCGAGATCGGCCGCAAGTTCGGGCAGCGTCTGACCGGGCAGTGCGTACATCAGGTCGATGTTGTAGGTGTCGAAGGCGTCGGCGGCCTCGGTGACCGCCGCGCGCGCCTGAGTCGCGTCGTGCACCCGGCCGATTTGCTCGAGCTTGGCGTCGTTGAAACTCTGCACGCCGATCGACAGGCGCGTCACGCCCGCGGCGCGGTAGGCGCGAAAGCGGTCGCGCTCGAACGTGCCCGGGTTCGCCTCGAGCGTGATCTCGGCCCCGGGCTCGAGCGGCAGGCGCGCCCGGATGTCGCTGAGCATGCGATTGATCGACTCGGGCGTGAACAAGCTCGGCGTGCCGCCCCCGATGAAGACGCTTTGCACACGCCGGCCCCACACGAAAGGCAGCGCCGCATCGAGGTCGGCGCGCAGCGCGTCGAGGTAGCGTTGTTCGGGCAGCCCTTGTATGTCATCCCGGCGCACGCCGGGATCCACCCTCAGCTCACTGTCCTGGATCACGGCCCCGTGTCGAGCACGGGGTGGCACTTTCGCCGGGATGACAGCTGCTCCCGCATCGCGTCGTTCGTGGGAATTGAAATCGCAATAGGGGCACTTCTTCAGGCACCACGGCAAGTGCACGTACAGCGACAGCGGCGGCAGCGACGCCAGCGTCAGGACCCCCGGGCGCAGATAGCGTTGCAGACGCGTACCGTCAGACTCCGCGGGTCGCGCCGCCGCAGGCGCCACGTCGATGGGAATCTCACGCAAGATGCCAACTCTCCCGCATTGCCAGCAACATGCGCTGCGCCGCGACAGCGCGGTGGCTGGCGCGGTTCTTCATTTCTGCGCCGAGTTCGGCAACGCTCAAGCCCAGCTCGGGAATGAACATCAGCGGGTCGTAGCCGAACCCGCCGCTGCCACGCGGCGCGTCGAGTATCTGGCCCTGCCAGCGCCCCACAGTGACCAGCGGCTCGGGATCGTCCGCGCTGCGCAGGGCAACCAAGGTGCTCGCGAAGTGCGCGCGCCGGTCGGGTACGCCGCGCAAACGCTCGAGCAGCAAGCAATTGTTCGCCTGATCCTGGGCCTGACGTTGCACCTCGCGCTCGCCCGGCGGCAGGTGAAGCGGTGCATAGTTCGCCGAATCGACGCCAGGTGCGCCGCCCAGGGCGTGCACGCACAGGCCCGAGTCGTCAGCAATCGCGGCGCACGCTGCGTGCTGGGCTGCGTGGCGCGCCTTCACGAGGGCGTTTTCGATGAAGGTTCGATGCGGCTCGATCGGCTCGGTGATGCCCAATTCGGCGCAGCTCAGCCACTCAAACCCAAGCGGGGCAAACAGGGTTCGAAGTTCGGCGAGCTTCTTGGCGTTGTTCGACGCCAGCACCAGGCGCATCGACTCAAACCCCGAGCGCCAGGCGTTGTGCGGCGAGCAATTCCTTGATGCCCTTGCGCGCCAGGCCCAGCATCGCGTCCATCTGTTCGCCGGTGAAAGCGGCGCCCTCGGCGGTGCCCTGCAGTTCGACAAAACCGCCGGCCGCAGTCATGACCACGTTCATGTCGGTGTCGCACGCCGAATCTTCAACGTAGTCGAGGTCGAGCAACGGCATGCCTTGGACCACCCCGACCGAGACCGCGGCGACGTACTGGCGAATCGGCGAGACGTCGATGCGCTTTTGCGCGAGCAGCCAGGTCACCGCGTCATGCGCGGCGACGAACGCGCCGGTGATCGCCGCGGTGCGCGTGCCCCCGTCAGCCTGCAGCACGTCGCAGTCGAGCGAGATCGTGCGCTCGCCCAGGCGTTTCAGGTCGAACACGCAACGCAGGGATCGCCCGATGAGGCGTTGAATTTCCTGGGTGCGTCCGCTTTGCTTGCCGCGTGCGGCCTCCCGATCGCTGCGAGTGTGTGTCGAACGCGGCAACATGCCGTATTCGGCCGTGACCCAGCCTTCGCCGGAGCCGCGCTTGTGCGGCGGCACGCGTTCTTCGACGGAGGCAGTGCACAACACTTTCGTGTCGCCGAATTCGATGAGCACCGAACCTTCGGCGTGTTTCGTGAATTCTCGGGTCAGGCGCACCGGCCGCAACGCGTCATGGGCACGTGTGTGCGTGCGCAGGAACGTAGGTGCCTCGATCTTCGCCACGTTCAGGATTTCTTCTGCGCCGAGCGCTTGATGGCTTCGTTGATTTCGCGGATCGAGCGCTCGATCTCGGCTTCGTCGAGCTCATCCACCGGCGGCTCGGTGCCGAGCACGCCGGCCTGGATCGTCGAGGCAAAGACTTCAGGGCTGAGCGAATCGGTCAAGACGCCGCTGGCCGAGTCGTCACTCTCGGCGGACTCCCAATCGACAGCCAGCACCGACACGTTGTCGCACTTCGGCCCACCGGCTCGCAGCGCCTGCTCCACGAGGTCGGGCACGGCATCGGAGATTGGCCGGTTCGCCAGCATGTCAACGATCTGAGCGTCCGCCACCGTGCCCCACAGGCCGTCGGAGCACAGCAGCAGGCGGTCTCCGGGTTGCAGCAGCAGCGGCCCGGCGGTATCAACAACCGGCTTGCCCGGGCTGCCCAGGCAGGTGAACAGCACGTTGCGGTTGAAGCGCTCGGGCATCGGCGCCACCTTGACCATGGTGTTCTGCAGTTCAGAGTAAGAGTGATCCCGCGTGCGCGCAATGAGTTTCTCGCCGCGCACCAGGTACATGCGCGAGTCGCCGCAATGCGCCCAATAGGCCGCGTTGCCCTGCAACAGGCAGGCCACCACCGTCGTGCGCGGCGTATCGATCAGCGCCGCCTGGGTGGCGTAGCGCAGCAACTGATGATGCCCGGCGATGATCGCCTCGAGCAGAAAGCGCAGGGGATCGGCCAGCGTGGGTTTGCTGTCGCGCTGGAACATCGCCGCCAGCGTTTGCAGCGCGAGCTGCGAGGCGACTTCGCCTTCAGGGTGCCCACCCATGCCATCGGCCAATGCGAACAGCCCGGACTCGCGGGTGTAGCAATAGCCCATCCGGTCTTCGTTCTTTTCCCGGCCGCCTTTGCGGCTGACCTGATAGACGGAAAAACGCATTCTCAGTCGGCGCAGGGCCGTTCCCAAGCCGACTGAACTCCCGAGGGGCCACGCGGGGCCCCTTTGTGGCCCTTGGGGGACGCGAACGAAGTGAGCTCGGGGGCTGTCATTGCTTTACGTCTTCGCGCCTGTCGTCAGGTTTTCGAGCTGGAGCTTGAGCCTTTCACTGAAACTGAGCTTGGTGTAGCTGCGCTCCGTTTCGCGCGCCAGTTCCTTCTGCAACGCGAACACGCTTTGCGGGCGCGACAGCGGGTCAAGCGACATGCACCACTCGGTGACCTCGATCAGGTTGTCGGAGTAGATGTTCCGCAGCCGCGACAGGCTCAGCGCCAGTCGGTCCTTCTCGATGCGCTGCGGCGCGTCGTTCGGTGGGTAGCCCTGCATGCAGGCGTAGATGCACGCGCCGATGGCGTAGATGTCGGTCCAGGGGCCGAGCGTGCCGTCGCGCCGGTACATCTCTGGCGCGGCAAAACCCGGCGTGTACATCGGGCGGATGAAGTTGCCTTCCTTGCTCAGCACTTCGCGCGCCGCGCCGAAGTCGAGCAGCACCGCCTTGTTGTCGTTCGTGATGAAGATGTTCGCCGGCTTGATGTCCAGGTGCAGCATCTTGTGCTGGTGCACGATGCGCAAGCCGCGCAGGATCTCGTCGAACAGGGATCGGATCGTCGACTCGCGGAACACCTTGTCGCGCTTCAGGTCGCGCGCCGTGACGATGAAGTCCTGCAGGGTGTCACCCTGCAGGTAGTTCATTACCATGTAGACGGTTTCGTTCTCGCGGAAGAAATTCAGCACCGACACGACGCTGGGGTGGGCAATTTGCGCGAGCGAGCGCCCTTCTTCGAAAAAACTCTTCAGTCCCAGGCGGTACAGCGGCAGCTTGTCGGGCTTGACGCGCGGCGTCAGCTCGCCCGGCGAGCGCTCGGCCAATGACGCGGGCAGGTATTCCTTGAGCGCGACCAGGCGGCGCTCCGAATCCTCCGACAGGTAGACCACACCGAAGCCACCTGCGGCGAGCTTCTTGACGATCTGGTAGCCTCCCACGACCGTGCCAGGCGGCAACGGGGCGGGCTTGAGCTTGGACATGTACGAATTTGCGGGGTGAGGTCTCGATGGCAGTCTACAGTATGACCGGCTACGCCAGCGCCTCGACAGTGGCCACTTCCGCACAGCCTGCGGGCCGCGACGACGCGGCAACTCCGAGTGAAGGCGCTGCCAAGGGTGGCGGACGAATCGATGTCGAGCTCAGATCGGTGAACGGCCGATTCCTTGACCTCGTGTTTCGCCTGCCCGACGACCTGCGCTCGCTCGAACCGGCGTTGCGAGAGCTCCTGGGCGCCGCATTCCGGCGCGGCAAGATTGAACTGCGGCTGACGACGAACGCCGAGGCCGACACCGCGGTGCCGCTGCCCCGCACCGAACAGCTGAATCGCCTGGCACGCCTGGAGAGCACGGTGCAGGGCTGGTTGCCCAAGGCTGCCCCTTTGTCGGTTCACGAGGTTCTGATCTGGTGCAAAGGCGCGCAGCCCGTTGAGCGACTCGACGACGCCGCGCTCGAAGCCGCGAAACGCGCCATCCAGGGACTGCGGGACGCGCGGGCCCGCGAAGGCGCGCGCCTGGGTGCCGTACTGATGGAGCGCACCAGCCACCTGCGCGAGCTCGCGGCGCGCGCCGAACCGCTGGTGCCCGCTGTCGTGCAGCGCCAGCAACAGCGCTTCGTCGAGCGCTGGCGCGAGGCTCTCGATACCGTAGGCGCGGCGCAGACGATTTCCCAGCAAAGTCTGCACGAGCGCGCCGTCAACGAGGCGGCGGCGTACGCGATTCGCGTCGATGTGGCGGAAGAGCTGGCGCGCCTGCGCTCGCACCTGGAAGAGATTGAACGGCTGCTGGGCGCGGGCGGCGAAATCGGCAAGCGTCTGGATTTTCTGATCCAGGAGCTGCTGCGCGAGGCGAATACGCTGGGCTCCAAGGCCTCATCGATCGAGCTCACCAACGTCGCGGTAGAGATGAAAGTCGCAATCGAACAGATGCGCGAACAGGTGCAAAACTTGGAGTAGCGCGCGAGGCGACCGACCAGCCTGGAAGCCTGCAGATTTGCCTGCTTGTGGGTGACCTACGACGGGCGAAAGGGCGACCCGTCACGCGCGGTCGGGGTCGGCCGCCAAGGCGCGGACGACCAGTTCGACGCACTGGTGCGCTGCATCCGCAGCAGCAGCGACGCCCCAGCCGCTGGCTCGTTGTCAGCCGCGGACAGACGCTCTCGGCGACCTCAGCGCAACCTCCGTCCGGCGACCGCCTGAGCGGCGAGTCGCTCGCACCGGGCTGCGTCGATCGGCTGCCCCGCGCCGCCGAAGCGGGCGGATGCCGCGGCGAAGTGCGCGGCGGTCTCGGCCGCCGGTGCGGCGCGGGCTGCGGCAATGTGGCCGCGAACCTCGTCGTGCGCCGCATTCCAGGCGGGCAGTCGCATCACGACGTTGGCGAGGTAGGCGCACTGCGTCTCGTGGCGCTCGGCGAGTTCGACCTCGCCGGCTCGCGCCGCCGCGATGGCCGCGGGCACCGCGAAGGTGATGCGGCATCCGGGGCAGGTCTCCAGCGGCCCGCGCACCGACTCCGCCGCATCCTGCATCACGTGCAGCGCGGCCTCGGGATCGTCGGCATGCAGTGCGATGCGCGTGCCGTAGATCCGGTCGAGCAGGTGGAAGCCGATGTCGGTCTGGCGCGCCAGGTCCAGCGCCTCGTCGATCAGCGCGCGGGCCTCGCTGCGCCGTCCCTCGTGCAGCGAGACTTCGGCCAGGCGCTGCAGCGACAGCGCCTCGCCGACGGAGCCGCCGATCGCGCGGTGCAGCCGCGCGCCCTCGCGCAGGTGCTGGCGCGCCGCGGCCAGATCGCCGCAGAGCCACTCGGCTTCGCCGCGCAGCGTGGTGCCGAAGGCGTGGCCGCGCGCTGCGCCCAGGCGCTGGGCCTCGGTGGCCAGCGCGTCGGCGAAGGCGATGACTTCGGGGTACGGCCGCGCCCCGTAGAGAAAGCGCTGCGTGATGCACAGGTGGCCGTCGAACACGCGCAGCGCCAAGTGCGGAACGTGGCTGGTTTCCTGCAGGTCGGCCCAGACGCTTTGGTGCAGCTCGCCGCGTGCGTGCGCGGCAGCCGCCTGGGCCCAGGAGGCGACGACGATGGACGCGGTGTCGCCGGTCTGCAGCGCCAGCCGGCGCGCGGTGGCCGCCTTCGCGGTGCCCATCGCCGGGTCCACGGCGCCCAGGGCGGCTGCGCCGCTGTAGGCCAGCGCCTCACAGAGGCGCCCTTCGACGCTGGTCGGCCGCAGCCCCTCCAGCAGCACGAGGGCGCCCTTCGGGTCGCCCTGTTTCACCTGAGCCAGCGCGGCCTTGGCCAGCAGGTCGTGCGCCGCCGGCTCGCCGGCGGCCGCGGCGGCGACGCGGTAGGCCGCGAGCGTGGCCGGGTCGCCCATGGCGTCCAGCGACTCCGCGCGCAGCCGCAGCGCCTCGGCGTGGCCCGGCTCGCCCTCCAGCAGGGGCTCGAGGTGGCGAAGGGCATCGCTGAACGCGGCCAGCCGCAC
>JANNKM010000150.1:0-2479 GCA_031396305.1 Rhizobacter sp. | reverse complement strand
GCCCGGCGCGCTCCAGCACGCGCAGGTGCTTGGAGATGGCCGGTCCGCTCATGGCGAACGGCGCCGAGAGATCCTTGACCGTCGCTTCGCCCGTGGCGAGCCTGGCCAGGATGGCGCGGCGCGTGGGGTCGGCGAGGGCGGCAAAGGTGGTGCTGAGTCGATCAGGTGTCATGTGTAACCTTCAGGTTAATTAACCCGATGGTTAGATAGCACCCTTTTCCGGCCTCGTCAAGCGGCCCCGTTGCGCAGGTCTGGCCGCTTGTTGCCCCCGCCGCCGGTGACGACGTTGCAACGGGGGCAGGCGGTGATGACCGAAGCCTGAGGGACAGCGCGCATGCGAGTGGCGGCACTGTACGACATCCACGGCAACCTGCCGGCGCTCGAAGCCGTGCTGGCCGACATCGTGCGCGCCGGTGTGGACGTGACGTTGAACCTCGGCGACATCGTGTCAGGCCCGCTCTGGCCGAGCGAAACGGCGGATCGGCTGATGGCGCTCGGCCTGCCGACGATACGCGGCAACCACGAGCGCCAGGTGTTCGCCAGCAGGCCGCATGGCGCTTCCGACGCGTTCGCCGCGGCCCGCCTGGGCGCTGCGCATCGCGTCTGGCTCGCCGCGTTGCCGGCCACCCGCCTTGTCGGCGACGACGTGTTCTGCTGCCACGGCACGCCGTCGAGCGACCTGGTGTATTTTCTTGAAACCGTCACGCCCGACTTCGAACGGGGCGTTACCCCGGGAATCCGCGCCGCCAACAGCGCCGAAGTGGCCGCGCGCGCGCTTGACGTGGCGCACCGCCTGATCCTGTGCGGCCACACGCATGTGCCGCGCGCGGCGCAGCTGGCCGACGGACGGCTCGTCGTGAACCCGGGCAGCGTCGGCCTGCAAGCCTATGACGACGGCCGCCCGCACCCGCATGTTGTCGAAAACGGCACGCCGCACGCGCGCTACGCCCTGCTGACACGCAGCGCGGCGCAGTGGCAGGTCGAATTCCGCTGCGTTCCCTACGACTTTGAGAGCGCCGCGCGCCGCGCCGAAACGAATGGCCGCGGCGACTGGGCCGACGCGCTGCGCAGCGGGCGCGTCGGGCGCTTCGAGGCCGAGGTTGGGGTCGCATGAACCCCAGGGTCGGTTGGGCGCTGGCTTTGACCGCCTTGGCCGTGGGTTGGCATGGCTACGGTTGGCAGGGCCTGGTGTTTGCATTTACCCTGATCGTGTTCTGGCTGGTGTTGCAGTTCAATCGCGCGTTGCGGGTGATGAAGAACGCCGCCAGCGCGCCGGTGGGCCACGTGAAAAGCGCCGTGATGCTGCACTCCAAACTGGCGCGGGGGCTGACGCTGATGCAAGTTGTGGTGATGACGCGCAGCCTGGGACGCAAGCTGGAATCCGAACCCGAAACCTGGGCCTGGAGCGACGCTGGCGGGGCCACCGCGACACTGGTTTTTGCCGGCGGCAAGCTCGAGCACTGGGCGCTGAGCCGTGACGAAACCGAAGGCGCACCCGACAGGCTCCTAGAATCGCCGGACTGAACAGGAGCGAATCATGTCGATGGAAGACCGCGACGGAAAAATCTGGATGGATGGCGAGCTCGTGGAGTGGCGCAGCGCCAGGATTCATGTGCTCAGCCACACCTTGCACTACGGCTGCGGCGCTTTCGAGGGCGTGCGCGCCTACAACACCAAGCGCGGCACGGCGATCTTTCGCCTGCGCGAGCACACCGAGCGGCTGTTCAACAGCGCGAAGATCTTGCGCATGAAGATCCCGTTCACGTTCGAACAAGTCTGCGAGGCGCAGCGCACCGTGGTACGCGAGAACAAGCTCGAGTCGTGTTACCTGCGCCCGCTGACCTGGATCGGCTCGGAAAAGCTTGGCGTCTCTCCACGAGGCAACAAGATCCACCTGATGGTCGCGGCCTGGGCCTGGGGTGCGTACCTCGGCGATGAGGGGCTGAAGCGCGGCATTCGTGTGAAGACGTCGAGCTACACGCGGCATCACGTCAACATCACGATGACGCAAGCCAAGGCAGTGAGCAACTACACGAATTCGATCCTCGCCAACATGGAGGCGCTGGACGACGGCTACGACGAAGCGCTGCTGCTCGACGCATCGGGGTTCGTCAGCGAAGGCGCGGGCGAGAACCTGTTCGTCATCAAGAAGGGTGTGGTCTACACGCCCGACCTGTCGGCCGGCGCGTTGAACGGCATCACGCGCAACACCGTGTTCGCGATCTGCAACGATCTCGGTCTGAAGCTCGTGGAAAAGCGCATCACGCGCGACGAGGTCTACATCTGCGACGAAGCCTTCTTCACCGGCACCGCCGCTGAAGTGACGCCGATCCGCGAGCTCGACCGCATCGAGATCGGCGCCGGCTCACGCGGCCCGATCACTGAGAAGATTCAGAGCGCGTTCTTCGACATCGTCAACGGGCGCAATCCGAAGTACGTCGAATGGCTGACCCTGCTATGAACGGTCAGGCGATAGAAG
>JANNKM010000027.1:0-6921 GCA_031396305.1 Rhizobacter sp. | reverse complement strand
GTTCACGCTGCTCGCCAACGCGTTCTTCGGCCTCGATGAATTCACCGGTCAGGTGGTGCGCGAGTTCACGTTGAAGAATTTCGTCGATCTGGCGCAGCCCGCGAACCTCGACGTGATGCGCCGTTCGGTGACGATGGCGGTGCTGGTCACGCTGGCGTGCATCGCGATCGGTTTTCCGCTGGCCTACTACATGGCGCGCTATGCGACCGGTGCGCAAAAGGCCGCGCTGTACATCGCCGTGATGCTGCCGCTGTGGTCGAGCTACCTGGTGCGGCTCTATGCGTGGAAGCTGCTGCTTGCGAAAGAGGGCGCGATTTCGTGGACGGCGCAACAGCTGCACCTGACCTGGCTGCTCGAGGCGCTGCTCGAGGTGCCGGCGGTCGGAGGGCCCAGCTTAAGCTTCTCGGCGATCGGCACCTTCGTCGTGTTCGTCTACATGTGGCTGCCGTTCATGATCCTGCCGATCCAGGCGGCGGTCGAGCGCATTCCGGGCTCGTACATCGAGGCCTCCGCCGATCTGGGCGCGAGCCCGGCGACCACCTTTGCCAAGGTGATCTTTCCGCTGGCGATGCCGGGCATCGCCGCGGGCTCGATCTTCACTTTCTCGTTGACGCTGGGCGACTACATCATTCCGCAGGTCATCGGCGACAGCACCAACTACATCGGCCAGGTCGTCTACAAGCAGCAAGGGGTGGCGGGCAACGTGCCGTTCGCGGCGGCGTTTTCGCTCGTGCCGATTGTCGTGATCGGCATTTATCTTTGGTTCGCCAAGCGACTGGGGGCCTTCGATGCGCTCTAACGAACCTCGCCCCCAAGACGCCTCCGGCGTCGGCCCCCCAAGGGGGCGTGTTCGGCTCGGGAAACCCGTGCCGAACGCCGCCCACTGGGGCCTGAAGGCGGCGGCCTGGGGCGCCATTGCCTTCCTGCACATTCCGCTGGCGCTCATCATCGTCTATGCGTTCAGTGCAGAGGACAAGAGCTATGTGTTTCCGCCGCCGGCGCTGACGACGCGGTGGTTCGCCGTGGCCTGGGAGCGCACCGACGTGTGGGAGGCGATCACGCTGAGTTTTCAGATCGCCGCCTGGTCCACGGCACTGGCGCTCGTGCTGGGCACATTGGCCGCCGCGGCGCTGGCGCGTGCCAGCTTCTTCGGCCGCGACGCGATCTCGCTGCTGCTGATTCTGCCGATCGCGCTGCCGGGTGTCATCACCGGCATCGCGCTGCGCTCAGCGTACGGCACGCTCGAGATTCCGTTCTCGTTCTGGACCATCGTGATCGGCCACGCGACGTTTTGCGTCGTCGTCGTATTCAACAATGCGATCGCGCGGCTGCGGCGCCTGAACCCGAACCTGATCGAAGCGTCGATGGACCTGGGCGCCGATGCGTTTCAGACCTTGCGCTACATCGTGCTGCCGCAGCTCGGCTCGGCACTGCTGGCGGGCGCGCTGCTGGCGTTTGCACTGAGTTTCGATGAAGTGATCGTCACCACGTTCACCGCCGGCCAGCAGACCACGCTGCCGATCTGGATGCTCCAGGAACTGGTGCGGCCGCGCCAGCGCCCGGTGACGAACGTGGTGGCGGTCGTGATCATTGCGCTGACTTTCGTGCCCATCCTCGCCGCCTATTTCCTGACCCGCGCGGATGAACCCGCGCCTCGCTGATCTGCCCAACGCCCCAAGGAGCCCCCCATGGCCAACATCGACCTGCCCACCCAACTGCTGATCGACGGCGGATTCGTCACCGGCGAAGGCGACGCCGAAAAAGTGCTGAACCCCGCCACCGGTGAACTGCTCGTTGCGCTGCCCGAGGCGTCGACCGAGCAGGTGCACAAGGCCGTTTCGGCGGCGCACAGGGCCTTCGACGCGTGGTCTGAGACCACGCCGATGGAGCGCTCGCGAATGTTGCTCAAGCTCGCCGACGCGATCGAAGCACGCGGTGAGGAGTTCGCGCGCCTTGAATCGCTGAATTGCGGCAAGCCTTATGCGCGTGCGCTCGGCGACGAGATCCCGGCCATCGCCGACTGCTACCGCTACTTCGCCGGCGCGGCGCGCTGCATGGGGGGCACGCTCGCCAATGAATACCTCGCCGGCCACACCAGCATGATCCGGCGCGACGCAGTCGGCGTCGTCGGCTCGATCGCGCCGTGGAACTACCCGCTGATGATGGCGGCGTGGAAGCTCGCGCCGGCGCTGGCGGCGGGCAACACGGTGGTCATCAAGCCGAGCGAACAGACGCCACTCACCACGTTGCTGCTCGCCAGGGTCGCCGCGGAGATCTTCCCGAAAGGCGTGATCAACGTCATCGCCGGTCGCGGCGCGAGTGTGGGCCAGCCGCTCGTCGAGCACCCGAAAGTCGCGATGGTGAGCCTGACTGGCGACGTGAGCACCGGCCGCAAGATCTTGCAGGCCGCGACCGGGACGCTGAAGCGAACCCACCTGGAACTGGGCGGCAAGGCGCCGGTGATCGTGTTCGACGACGCCGACATCAATGCCGTCGTCGAAGGCCTGCGCACCTTCGGCTATTACAACGCGGGGCAAGACTGCACGGCGGCGTGCCGCGTCTATGCGGGAGGCAAGGTCTACGACCGTCTGGTTGCCGACTTGTCGAGCGCGGCGAAGAGCATCAAGGTCGGCATGCAGGACGACCCCGAATCCGAAATCGGCCCACTCATCAGCGACCGCCAGCGCAACCGCGTCGCGAGTTTCGTCGAGCGCGCGCAGATGACGGGCCACATGGAAATCACCGCCGGCGGCAAGGCGCGCGCCGGGGCCGGCTTCTTCTACGAGCCGACGGTCGTGGCCGGCGCGCGCCAGGAAGACGAGATCGTGAAGCGCGAGGTCTTCGGCCCGGTGGTCAGTGTGACGCGCTTCAGCGACACCGAGCAGGCGATTGCCTGGGCGAACGACAGTGACTACGGGCTCGCGTCAAGCGTGTGGACGCAGGACGTGGGCAAGGCGATGCGCGTCGCGAAGAAGCTGCAATACGGTTGCACCTGGATCAACACCCACTTCATGCTCGTCAACGAGATGCCGCACGGCGGCATGAAGTCATCGGGCTACGGCAAGGACATGAGCATGTATGCGCTGGAGGACTACACCGTGGCGCGGCATGTGATGGTGAAGATGTAGTTCGTGAAGATCACCGAACTCAAGGTTCATGTCCTGAAGTGCCCGCTTGCCGAACCCTTTGCCTTCTCGCAGGGTTGGGTTCGCCAGCGCTGCGCCACCTTGCTCGAGGTGTTCACCGACGCAGGCATCAGCGGCTGGGGCGAGGCGTTTGCGCAGGGGCTGGAGCCACCCGAGATTGCCGCCGCGGTGATAGAACACGCGCTCAAACCCTTGATCATCGGCGCCGATCCGCTCGACACCGAAGTTCTGTGGCACCGCATGTATCACCAGACGCGCGACTATGGCCGCAAGGGCTCGGTGGTCGCCGCCATCAGCGCGGTGGACACGGCGCTGTGGGACGTCGCCGGCAAGTTCCATCGCTTGCCGATTCACAAGCTGCTGGGCGGCGGATTTCGCCAGCGTGTGCAGCCCTACGCCACCGGTTTCTACCGGATCAAAGGGCAGGGCGAGGCACAGCGCCTGGCGGACGAGGCGCTGCGCCACGTCGATGCCGGCTTCTCGTTGATGAAGGTGAAGCTCGGCTATGGCGTCGAAGACGACATTGCCTGCATGCACGCCATCGGCAAAGCCCTGCAAGGCAAGCCGGTGCGGCTGATGGTCGACACCAACCACGCCTATGGCCGCGCCGACGCGCTGCGCCTGGGTCGCGCGCTGGCCGACTTCGACCTGCGCTGGTACGAAGAGCCGGTGGTCCCGGAGGACCTGCAGGGCTATGTGGCGATGCGGCAGAACCTGCCCATGCCGATTGCCGGCGGCGAGAACGAGCACACGCTGTACGGTTTTCGGGAATTCCTGGGTGCCGGCTGCGTCGACGTGGCGCAGCCCGACATCGGCTCGTGCGGCGGCATCAGCGCCGGGCGGCACATCCTGGCGCTGGCGCAGTCGCACGGCGTGATGGTGAATCCGCACGTGTGGGGTTCGGCGATTGCACAGGCGGCGGCGCTGCAGTTCATCGCCGCCGTGCCGGTGGCGCATCACTCACTGTTCGCGCAGGAGCCGGTGCTGGAATACGACCGATCAACGCACCCGTTTCGCCAGCAGCTGATCACGCAGCCGCTGCAAATGGTCGACGGCTGGGTCGAGGTGCCCACCGGCCCCGGTCTCGGAGTGGACGTGGACCGTTCGGTGCTGGAGGCGTTTCGCGTCTGATACCGGCTTGCGTTGCCCCCGCTCTCCGGCCCACGCTCGCGGGGCAGCGTCGCAGCCTGCAACGCGCAGCTGCATCAACACCGCCGTGCCCTGCCCGCATGGGAGGCGACCACGCATGGGGCCTGCGCTCGGGGGCACCACCATCGCCCTGATGCATCGGCGGTGGCGTGCTGCGCCTTTGCTGGCCACCTGCCCTGGTCCACACCTGCACGCAGCACGCCGCGAACGTCGGCAATGGGCCGTATGGAGAGATCTCCATAGTTCCCGCCCACTGCCCGTCGTGACATGCGCCTGGTCGGATGCCGAACTTGGCGGTCGGCTTTCTGGCCGCGAACTTTGTGAAGCGAGCGGCGCCTGGCGACCCATTTCGGACCTTCGGCTACCGAGACAGCTGACGTTTGCCGCCCCAAGCTTCTGCCTGTCCCCCGCCGGCACAACCGCGGCTTTATCCACTGCCAGAGTGCGCGCGTACATGCTCCACGAAGGCCTTCAACTTCGATGGCTGCTGTCGCCGGCTCGGGAAGTACAGGTAGAACCCGGGAAAGCTCGGCGAATGGGCACTCAGCACACGCTTGAGCTTCTTGGTCTTGAGGTGCTGGAGCACGAGCGTATCGAAGGTGTAGGCGAGCCCGATCCCGTCCAGCGCGGCCTCGACCGAGAAGATCGAGTCGCTGATCGTGAGCGCACCGCCGACTTCGTACTCGACGATCCGGTCGTCGACCGTGAACTCCCACTTGTAGATGGCGCCGCTGCCCGAGAAGCGGAAGCGAATGCAGTTGTGGTTCACCAGATCGGACGGGTGGCGCGGCGCCGGATGCCGCTTGAAGTAGTCGGCGGAACCGACGACCGCCACCGAAACCGGACCGCCAAGCGGCACGGCGACCATGTCCTTCTGGACGCTTTCGCCCATGCGCACGCCAGCGTCGAACCCCTTCTCGACGATGTCGACGTAGCCTTCGTCGTTGGTGAGCTCGATCTGGACATCCGGGCAGGCCTTAAGGAACCCGGCCAGCAGCGGCTGCAGGACCATCGCGATCGAGATGCGCGCCGCGTTGATGCGCAGCAGCCCGGATGGACGACCCTGCAGCGCATTCAGCTGTTCCCCGGCGTCCAGCACATCGGCCAGCGCGGGCCCGATGCGTGACAGGTAGGCCTCGCCGGCCTCAGTGAGGCTGACGCTTCGTGTGGTCCGGTTCAGCAGCCGGACGCCGAGCCGGGTCTCCAGGGTACGGATCGCCTGGCTCAGCGCCGATGGCGAGACTTCGAGCGCCGCCGCAGCGGCGGAGAACCCACGGTGCTGGGCCACCTTCCAGAACGCGAGCAGTCCATCGAGCTGGTTGAGTCGCATGGTCTGAAGATTATCTTCATACGGTCTTCAGTGTCAGGCCATTTTTCTTTTCAGTCTGCGGTCCTAGAGTCGCGCCCATCGACAAGGCATTGACAAGGCACACGCGATGACGGGCAAGAAGGTATGGCTGATCACCGGCGCGGGCCGCGGCCTGGGCGTTGACATTGCGAAGGCGGCCCTGGCCGCCGGCCACTCCGTCATCGCCACCGGGCGCATCCCGGAGCAGGTCCCAGCGGCTATCGGCGATCACGACGACGTTCTCGCCGTGAAGCTCGACGTCACCCGTCCTGAGGACGCCCAGGCTGCCGTCGATGCCGCCGTCGCCCGGTTCGGTCGCATCGATGTATTGGTGAACAACGCGGGTAACTTCTACGCTTCTACGCGGGCTTCTTCGAGGAACTCAGTTCCGATCAGGTCCGCAACCAGATCGAGACGCTGCTGTTCGGCCCGATGAACCTCACCCGTGCCGTACTGCCGCTGATGCGCAAACAGCGTGCTGGCCTGGTGGTCACGATCTCCTCGACCGCCGGCATCAGCGGCGGTATGTTCTGCAGCGCCTACGCCGCCGCGAAGTTCGGCGTCGAAGGGTGGATGGAGTCGCTGGCAGCCGAGGTGGCCGCATTCGGCATCAAGACGATGCTGGTCGAGCCCGGTTTCTTCCGCACTGAACTGCTCAGCGCCGGCTCCACGACCTTCGCCCGGCCTTCGATAGCCGACTACGCCGAGCGCACGCAGCAGACCGTCGCCGCCTGGAGCGGCATGAGCGGCAAGCAGGGCGGGGACCCCGCCAAGCTGGCCCATGCGCTGGTGCAGCTCGCGGCGCTGAAGGAACCGCCCGCCCGCTTCGCCGCAGGTGCGGACGCGCTACAGGCATTCGAGGACAAGGCCAAGACCTTGCTCGCCCAGGCGCACGCGCACCGCGAACTGTCCACCTCGCTCGCCCACGGCGACGCGTGACCGCATCCCATCAAGCTTCCAAAGGATCCATCATGAACGGCACTCTCTCGACCCTCACCTCACCCAGTCGGCGCAAGCTCATCGCGGGCGGCTCAGCCTTGACTGCGGCCTTCCTGCTGCCGGGCGGTGCCTCCGGCGCGCCCAACGTGGACAGCGGTGTGCAGCTCGGGGCCACGACCCGGAAGAACGTCCGGTTCAAGAACGGTGCCATCGACATGGCGGGGCACCTGTACCTGCCCAAGGGCTTCGACGAGCGCTCCACGTATCCCGCCGTCGTGTCCATCCACCCGGGCGGCGGCGTCAAGGAGCAGACGGCCGGCGTGTATGCGCGCAGGCTTG
>JANNKM010000024.1:0-2687 GCA_031396305.1 Rhizobacter sp. | reverse complement strand
GGTCTTGTCTTTGTCGCCCACGAAGAACAGGTAGCCCAGCATGTCGACTGCGTCGCGTTGCTGGCCTTCGCCCAGCAATGCCGCCACCGGCACCTCCAGATGCTGGCCCAGCAGGTCGAGCAAGGCCGATTCGATGGCGGTCACGGCATGGATCGTCGTGCGCAAGTCGAACGTCTGCTGGCCGCGCCCGAGCGTGTCGCGATCGGCAAACTTGCGCTGGACTTGCTGCAGCAGGCGCTGTTGCGAGCCCAGCGGCTGATCGACGATGAGTTCGCGTGCGTCTTCGAGCGTGCGGCGGATGTTCTCGCCGCCCGGCACTTCACCCACGCCGGTGTGGCCGGCGCTGTCCGTCAGGATCAGCAGGTTGCGCGTGAACAACGGGCCATGCGCGCCGCTCAGGTTCAGCAGCATGCTGTCGCGGCCCGCGACGGGAATCACCCGCAGCGTCGCGATTCGAGGTGTGGAGTTGCGCGGCACGGTGCAACGCTCGCAGTTGCGGGCCGTGGATCAGTCCGCCGTGATCTTCCCGGTCTCGATCACCTTCTTCCAGCGCGCAAACTCACTGGCCTGAAAGGCGGTGAATTGCTCGGGCGTATTGCCGACGATCTCGAAGCCGAGTTCGAGCAGTTTCGGTTTGACCTGCGGGTCGTTCAATCCGGCGAGCAACGCGCCATGCAGCCTGGACTTGATGTCCAGCGGCAATCCCTTCGGTGCGGCAAAGGCCTGCCATGAATAGACCGTGACACCCTTCAGGCCGAGTTCGTCCATCGTCGGCACATCGGGCAGCAGCGGGGATCGTTTGAAACTGGTGATCGCCAGAGCCCGCAGCTTGCCCCCCTTGATGTTGGGCAGGCCGGTGTTGATGTTCATGAACGATGCGTCGACTTGTGCGCCCAGCAGGTCGGACATCGCCGGCGCGCCGCCCTTGTAGGGAATGTGCACACCCGTGGTCCCCGTCTCCTGCCAGAAGAGTTCGGCGGTGAGGTGGTCGCTCGTCCCGTTGCCGGCCGAGGCGAAGCTCATCTTGCCGGGATTGGCCTTGTGGAACGCCAGAACGTCGGCCAGGGTCTTGTGCGGTGAACTGGCCGGCACCGCCAGCACGTTGGGCGCCTGCACGGCCACGGTGAGGTAGTCGAAGTCCTTGAGTGGATCGTAGGCCGCGCCCTTGATCAGGTGCGGGCCGATCACGAACGGCCCGAGGGATGAGACGAAGATCGTGTAGCCATCGGGTGCCGCGCGTTTGGCTGCAGCCGCGCCGAGCGTGCCGCCGGCACCCGCCTTGTTCTCGACGATGAACGTGCCGCCCAGTTGTTCCTGCAACTTTGGCCCGAGGGTTCGGGCAATCATGTCGGTCGATCCGCCCGGCGGGAACGGCACCAGCAGCGTCACGGGTTTGGCTGGCCAGGCCTGGGCCTGGGCGCCGCAGGTGGCGGCCAGGCACAAGCCCAAGGTTGCCGCGGAAGCGAGGGAAATCAACAACTTCATTGCATGGCTCCGGGTGGATGCGGGCGCATTAGGTAGCGCTACCAAATCGACATGAATGGTAGCGCTACCTAAAATGTCAGGCAAGACTTAAGTGATAGGGGTTTACCCGGCCGCCCTGAGAGCGAAGGGTGCCCGGTCAGGCGCTCTGCCGCTCGACAACCGAAAACCCGATATCGATGACGCGCTGCGCCACCGTGCGGCCCTCGGCGCGCTCGATGATGAACTGCGCGGCTTGGCGACCAATCGCCGTGCCGTTGATGCGCACCGTGGTCAAGGCCGGGTCCAGGTCGGCGGCGAAATCGAGATCGCCGAACCCGACCACGGCGAGCTGTTCCGGAACGCGCAACCCCATGACCCGCGCCTGCGTCATCACGCCCAGGGCCAGCAGGTCGGAACTGCAGAACACGGCGTCGGCATCGCGTGCCTGGCTCAGCCCCTGCCCGAGGGCTGCCCGGCCACTCTTGAGCGTTGTCGGCGCGGGGACGAAGACCACGGCAACTTCGGCAAGGCCCAGCGTGCGCGCCGCCGCGGCGAACGCGTCGAAGCGCCGCTTCGCGCGCTCATCGTCGCCGGCCACCGCGAGGAAGCGCCGGCGGCCCTTCGCGTGCAGATAGTGCGCGACGGCATGACCTACATCGACGTGGGAAAAACCCACCAGCATATCGATCGGTGTGGTCGTGAGATCCCAGGTCTCCACGACCGGAATGCCGCACGCCAAGAGACGTTTGCGACCCTGCGCGGAGTGCATGATGCCGGTGAGCACGATACCGTCCGGGCGCCGGCCGATGATGGCCTCCAGCAGCGCATCCTCGCGCGAACCCGCATAGCCGGACTGTCCCAGCATCAACTGGTAGCCGGATTCGGCCAGCGCTTCGGTCAGCGATTGCACCGACTCGAGGAACACCGGCCCCGAAATCGTGGGCACGACGGCGGCGACCAACCGGCTGCGGGTTGACGCCAGGCCACCGGCGAGCAGGTTGGGCACATAACCGACGCGTGCAACCGCGTCAGTCACCTTCTTCAGCACTTCGGCAGAAACCTGGGCTGGGGAGTTGAGCGCGCGCGATGCGGTGATTGGCGCCACGCCCGCAAGCTTCGCCACATCGTGCAGCGTGACAGCACCACTGCTGCGTCGGGTGCGTCTGGATGGAACTGCTGCCTGTGACATCGCCCCGATTCTAGATTCATGGGAGCGCTACCGT
>JANNKM010000533.1:0-7518 GCA_031396305.1 Rhizobacter sp. | reverse complement strand
GGCTTGCATGTCGGCGCGTCGTCCCTATTCCAGATCGGTGGCCATGCGCATCGCCTCGGCCACCGAAGTCTTGCCGGCGCGCACCAGGTCGAACGCGCGGTTCGCGAGCATGCGGCCGTGCAGTTGTGTGCGCGCCAGGCGCGCGAAGGCCGACGGGTCGGCGTGGGTGGCGGCCTGCGCCAACGCGGCGTCCATCTCGAGCATCTCGTACACGCCGATGCGACCCGCGTAACCGGTACCGTTGCACCCGGAACAGCCGCGCCCGCGCAGCACCTCCAGCCCGCTAGCGCCATCGCCCCCGATCGCGACGAGCCACGCCACCTCCTGCGGCGTGGCGGCGTGCGGCTCGGCGCAGTTGTCGCAGTTCTGTCGCACCAGGCGCTGCGCGATCACGGCCTGCAGCGAACTCGCGACCATGAACGCCGGCGCGCCCATGTCGAGCAGGCGAAACGGTGCGCTGAGCGCGTCACGCGTGTGCAGGCTGGACAGCACCAGATGCCCGGTGATCGCCGCGCGCAACCCGATCTCGGCGGTCTCGGGATCGCGAATTTCTCCGAGCAGGATCACGTCCGGGTCCTGGCGCAGCGTCGCGCGCAGCACGCGCGCGAACGTGAGCTCGATCTTGTCGTTGACCTGCACCTGGGTGAGACCGGGCAGGCGGTATTCGATCGGGTCTTCGACCGTGATGATCTTGAGTTGTTCGGCGTCGAGTTCCGCCAGGGCTGCGTAGAGCGTCGTGGTCTTGCCCGAGCCGGTCGGGCCGGTCACGAGCACCATGCCCGAGCTGCGGCCGACGATTTCGCGCAGGCGCACCAGCAGGTCTTCGGGCATGCCGATCGCGTCCAGGCGCCGCACCGAATCGCCGTGCCCGAGCAGGCGCATCACGACCGATTCGCCGTACTGGCTGGGCAGCGTGGACAGGCGCACGTCGATCGTGCGGTTGCGCAGCCGCAGGCTGAAACGGCCGTCCTGCGGCAGGCGCTTCTCGGAGATGTCCAGCCCGGCCATCAATTTGAGGCGCTGCGCCAGCGCGCCGGCAATGCGCTTGTCGGCCTGGGTCTGCGTCTGCAGCACGCCGTCGACCCGGCTGCGGATCAGCAGCCCGTTTTCCTGAGGCTCCAGGTGCACGTCGGAGGCGCGGACCTGCACCGCGTCTTCGAATACCGATTCGAGCAGCCGCACGACCGGCGCGCCTTCTTGCCCGACACTGGCTTGCAGCGCACCGAAATCGACGGCGTCACCGACCTCCTGCTCAAGCGCCTTGGCCAGGCCGGTGATCTCTTCGGTGCGGCGGTAGTGGCGGTCCAGCGCGGCGATGAGCTGGTTCTCGGCAACGACGGCGAGGCGGATCGGTCGCCTCAGCAGGCGCTGCAGTTCGTCATAGGCGAACAGGTCCAGCGGATCGGCAAAGCCGACGAGCAGGGACTCGCCCTTGTCTTCCAGCAGGATGACACGGTGGCGCCGCGCCGGCGACTCGCCGAGCAGCCGCACCGTCTCGGTCTTGACCGGGAAACTCTTCAGGTTGACAAACGGGGCTCGCAACTGGCGCGCCAGGCCATGCGCGAGCGCTTCTTCGGTGATCGCTCCGGATTCGATGAGCACGCGCCCGAGTTTCTTGCCGGTCTGCTTTTGCTGTTCGAGGGCGCGCCCAAGTTGTTCCTGTGAGATGAGGTGCTGCTCCACCAGCACGTCGCCCAGGCGCAGCTTCTGCCGGCGTGGCGCGAGCGCGGCGGAGGGTTCCGGCGCAGCGAGGGCGTGCAGGTCCTTGGTCATGGATGTTGAGCGCACGGCAAGTGGCACGGGCTGGAGCAGGCCCGCGTTGCCGATGATGTCGCCGGCCGGGCGCGGGCGATCCGGAGAATTGGACCGTCTGAGCCGGTCATTCCCTTCGCCATGCATTCGCCGAGACGCAGTCCTGGCTCATGCAAGGGCTCAGAAAGGCGCCCGGCACAGGGTGCATACACTCGCGCGATGCAATCCGCCGCGCAGCCATCGACTCCCGTCGCCGAAGCACCCCCTTGCGCCGCAGGCCGGGTGCGCCATCTGCGCCAGGTACTGCTGTGGCCGCTGCGCCTGATGCCCGTGCCCCGCGCCGACCAGCGCCGCAAGCCCTGGATGCTGCTGCGCGAAATGGGCAACGCCTCGCCGTGGCGCGAAGTGGTGGACGAATACAACGGCGACAGCGGCAGCTTCCACGAACGCCACTACAACGAGTTCGTCACCTTTCTGCCCTACGTGCAGCAGTTCCTGTACGGCGAAGGGCGCACGCGGCGGGCGGCAGACGACGCCGGCACCGGCTCGCCGATGCGCGTGTTCCGGCGGCGCGACATCGCGCACGTTCGCCTCACTTCACCGGCCCAGCCCGCGCCGGTGACGCTGGACATCGTGCACATCGATCTGTATTTCTTCTACGACGTCGATCTGGTGCTGCTCAACGTGGAAGTCGCCGGCGCGGACCTCGCCCTCGCGCAAGCGCAAGACCTGCTGTACCGCTTTGGGCGCGCCTACCCTGCCGGCTGGGACGCGCAAGGCCGGGCCCTGCACTGCATGAACAACGTCGAGTGGCTCGACGCCGCCGGCACCGTGCTCGCCCAGTCCGACGCGCAGCAGCGCGACGCGTTTCTCGCACATGTGGCGGAGCACCGCGCGCCGCGTTTCGCCGCGCATTGGGCGTTTCTGCTTGAGCCGCTGGTCAGCGACCATTCCGGCCGCGACGGCGCGCTGCGCTTTCGCCAGATCGAGTACTACCGCATGCCCTTGATGGCGTACCTGGCGCTGGACGACCCGCGCGCGCTGACGCGAGCCGACTTCATCCGCCTGGGCCTGGTGACCGCGGCCGCGGAATCCGCGACCCCCGCCCCGGCCACCGGCACGGCCCACAACCCCTCCACCGCCCCCACCGCGGACTCACCGGCCCAGCCGCTGCCCTACGCCGAACAGCATTTGAGCGACTTCGAACAGCGCTTCTGCTACGACCGTTTCTGGGCCGACAGCGGCGCCGCGCCGAACACACGCTACCTGTGCAGCGGCCAGTCGCTGATCGTCGTGGGCGACGCGCGCAGCGAGTTCTACGGCTGCCGCGACCGCGGCGTGCTCGCGCAATTCAGGCACCAGCACTTCCTGCTGTTCCTGATCGCGCACTTTCAGAAGGCCTCGCTGCTGATGTTCGCCGACCGGCTGGTCGAGGCGCTGAAGGGCCTGGATGTGGCCGACCCCACCAGCGTGCGGCGCTTCAAGCGTGCGATCCGCGGCAGCTTCGAGGGCTTTCTGCGCTTCACGCACCGCTACTGGTTTCACGAGATTTCGGAACAGGCGCAAGTGCGCGCACTGTACCGCCTGTGTGCCGACCACCTGGGCCTGGCGCCGCTCTACGCCGAAGTGAAAGAGCGCATCGGCGACATGAACGAATACCTCGACGCCGACAGCCTGCGGCGCCAGGCCAACACCGTGGTGCGCCTGACGGTGGTCACGATCTTCGGCCTGATCGGCACCGTGACGACGGGGTTCCTGGGTATGAACCTGCTGGCCGAGGCCGACACGCCGCTGCCGCTGCGCATTGCCTACTTCAGCGTCGTGTTTGGTGCGATGACGGCGTTGACGATTTATACGATGGTCAAGTCCAAACGCCTGTCGGACTTTCTGGACGCTCTGTCGGACGAGCGGCTTTCGGCCTGGTCAAAGCTCAAGGCGCTCGGCGCGGTGTGGCGGCGCGAGAGCGGCTGAAGCCCGAGAACGCACCTTCTTCGGCAGCAGCCAGAAGGTGGCCGATCTAGGCGCAAAGCGCAGCCATAGCTCGGGCCTCTCAGGCCCTCAGCTTTCGGCCTGAATCTTTCGGTCTTGCGCGAGCTGCGTCCAACGCGCCAGGTCGTCGCGGATGTACTGCGCAAACTGCGCCGGACTCATCGGCATCGGCTCGACTGCCTCGGAGCTGAGTTTCTCGGTCATGTCGGCGTCGGCCAAGGTCTTGTTCAGAGTCTCATTGAGCCGCCGCACCACCTCCTGGGACATTCCCGCCGGACCGACGGCGCCGTACCACTGCACCGCGTCAAAGCCCTTGAAGCCCGACTCGATGAGCGTCGGCAAGTCCTTGAACAAGGGGTGGCGTGCCGCGCCGGTCACGGCCAGCGGCCGCACCCGACCCGAGCGGATATGCGGCATCGCCGCGGCCAGACCCGGAAACATCGCTTGCGTCTGGCCGCCCAGGAAGTCGTTGAACGCCGGGGCGATGCCACGGTAGGGCACGTGCACGATGAACGCGCCGATCGCCTGCTTGAACAGTTCCATCGTCATGTGCGTCAGCGAGCCCACACCGGCCGAACCGTAATTGAGCTTGCCCGGGTTCGCGCGCACGTAGGCAATGAACTCCGTCAGATCTTTCACCGGCAGCGCCGCCGGAACGACGAGCACGTTGGGCGTGCCGCCGATCATGCCGATCGGCGTGAAGTCCTTGATCGGGTCATAACTGAGCTTGCGCGTCGCCGGGCTCGTGGCGTGGGTCGCCACATAACCCTGCATCAGCGTGTAGCCGTCGGGCGCCGCCTTGGCCACCGTCATCGCCGCGATGGCGCCACCGCCACCGCCGATGTTCTCGACGACGAAGTTCCCGCCGAGCTGGCGCGCCCAGCGTTCCGTGACGGTGCGGCCGATGAAGTCGTTGCCGCCGCCTGCCGCCACCGGTACGATGTAGCGGATGGGTTTGGACGGATAGACCGGCTGCGCCCGAGCAGTGAATGGCGCCACCCCGAGCGCTGGGGCGGCACAGAGCAACAAACGACGCTTCATTGACGCTTCCTCCGATGGCCCACCTGGACGCCGATTGTGACGCCCCTCAGCATCACCGCAAGTCGCAACGCCGTGTCGCGCTGCATCGCCGCCGTCGTGGCGCTCGTTGGCCCTGCGCCCTGCGCCATGGCGATTGATCTCGCGGCGCTTTGGGACTTCAACGATCCTGCACGCAGCGAACAGCGTTTCCGCTCAATGCTGGCCGACTTGAGCGGCGACGACGCACTCATTGTGCAAACGCAGATCGCCAGGGCCTACGGCCTGCGCAAGGACTTCACGCGGGCTCGCGAGCTTCTGCAGAGCCTTGAGCCGTCACTTGCCGGCGCCGGACCCGAGGCGCGCATTCGCCATGCGCTTGAGATGGGCCGCACGTTTGCGTCGGCGACGCATTCGCCGCCCAGCCAGACACCGCAGGCCAAGGAGAGCGCGCGCGCCGCCTACCTGCGCGCCTTCGGATTGGCGAAGCGCACGCCTGGATGATCTGGCCATTGACGCGCTGCACATGCTGGCATTTGTCGACACCGAGCCGGCCGACCAGCTCAAGTGGGCGCAGGAGGCGCTCGGTGTCGTGCTGGCGTCGTCGCAACCGGCGGCACAACAATGGGAAGGTTCGGTTCGCAACAACATCGGCTATGCCCTGCATCAGCTCGGGCGCTACGACGAAGCGCTGGCCGAATTCCAGCGCGCCGTCGGGTTGCGTGAAGCTGGCGGCAACGCCAGCGCAATTCGAGTCGCTTACTGGATGGTCGCGTGGACGCTGCGCGCGCTGAACCGCATTGACGACGCACTCGAGATTCAATTGCGCCTGGAACGCGAGGGCGATCGTGCGCATGCACCCGACCCGTACGTGTTCGAAGAATTGGAGCAGCTCTATCTCCTCAAGGCGGATGCACAGCGCGCCAGGCACTACGCCGAGCGCAGACAAGCAATCCGACCCTGAAGTGTGAGTCGCCAGGGGTCGGACCCACCCCCGGTGCGGTAGGAACGCGCTACACCGGCTTGAGTGTCTTGACAAGCCGCTGCAAACCCTTCACTCTCGCGCCCCATGCTCACCGCTCAGCTGCCGATCGAACGCCGCCAGCGCACCCGCACCACGACGGCCTGCACGCTCGCGCAAAAATTGGTTGCGCGGGCGGCCGGGCGCGAGCGCGTGACGCCTGGCGAAATCGTCACCTGCAAGGTCGACCTGGCGATGTTCCACGATTCCAGCGGACCGCGACGCCTCGCACCCATGCTCAAGGGACTCGGCGCGCCGGTGTGGGACAAGAACAAGGTCGTGCTCGTGATCGATCACCACGTGCCGGAGCTGAATGACGAGTCGCGCCGCATCGTGCGCATCGCGCGCGACTGGGCCACGGAGCTCGAGTTGCCGCATGTGTATGACTCGATCGGCATCAGCCACGTCGTGGTGCCGCAGCACGGGCACATCCGCCCGGGCATGTTTTGCGTCGGCGGCGATTCGCACTCGCCCACCGGCGGCGCGTTCGGCGCCTACATGTTCGGCGTGGGCGCGACTGAAATGCTCGGCGTCGTGACCACCGGTGAGATCTGGTTGACGGTGCCGCACACCATCTTCATGCGCTGGAGCGGGCGTCTGGGCGTGGGCGTGAGTGCCAAGGACATGGCGCTCGCGATGCTCGGCCGCTTTGGCCTGAACGGCGCGCGCTACGGCGCCATCGAGTACTGCGGCGAGGCGGTGCAGGCGCTGAGCATGCCCGAGCGCATGACGCTGTGCAACATGAGCACCGAGCTCGGCGCGCAAACCGGGCTGATCGCACCCGACCTCACCACCTATGCCTGGCTGTCCGCGAGCGGCAAACAGGACATTGAAGTCGACCGCTGGGCGAGCGATGAAGACTCCCCCGGCACCTTTCACCACTTCGATGCCTCGACCCTCGCGCCGCAGGTCGCACTGCCGGGCAGCCCGGCGAACGTGCGCCCGGTCGATGACCTGGAGCCCACGCGCATCGACGTGGCCTACATCGGCGCATGCACCGGCGCGAAGATCGACGACCTGCGCGCCGCGGCCCAGGTGCTCGCGGGGTTTCGCATCCCGGCACACGTCCAGCTGCTCGTCGCGCCAGCGAGCGAACGCGACCGGCGCCTGGCCGAACGAGACGGCATCATGCGGCGCCTGGTCGAAGCGGGCGCCACTGTCCTGCCCAGCGCCTGCGGTGCCTGTGCCGGCCAGGGCCAGTCGATTCCCGAGGGCAGCACGGTGATTTCATCGACGGCGCGCAACTTCAAGGGGCGCATGGGTTCAACCAACACACGCGTCTTCCTCGCCTCGCCCTACACGGTGGCGGCATCAGCGCTGCGCGGCGTGATATGCGACGCACGCGACGTCCTGGGATGAAACGTGCCGGATGCCACGGCCGCGACGGGTCCGCTCTTGGGCCAAAGCCGTCTTTGGGCGTGCGGTCAGCATGCCAAGGTTGGGACGCCAGGGCGACGGTGATGCCCCCGTTCTCCGGCCCACGCTCGCGGGGCACTGTCGCGGCCTGCATGCCTCAGCCGCGTCAACACGGTTTCGCCCTGGATGCGTCGGGGACACCGCGAATGGGGCCTGCGCCCGGGGGCACCACCGCCGCCCTGCTGCAACTGACGGTTGCCTGCCGCGCCTTCGCACGCTCCCCGGGTGCCGGGGCAGGTGGCTTGGGGTACGGGCGCAGGCCCCCATTCGCGGTATCACCAACCTGCACCAGAGAACACCTGGTTGATGGCGCAACGCCTGCG
>JANNKM010000277.1:0-8490 GCA_031396305.1 Rhizobacter sp. | reverse complement strand
GCCCTGAAGTTCATGCCGTAGATGCTGGCAATGAGTGTCGGCGGAAGCAGCGCGACGCTGGCCACCGAGAAGATCTTGATGATCTTGTTCTGATTGATGTTGATGAAGCCCACCGTCGCGTTCATCAGGAAGTTGATCTTGTCGAACAGGAAGGTGCTGTGGCTGTCCAGCGAATCGATGTCGCGCAGGATCTGCCGCGCCTCGTCGAACTGTTCGGCGTTGAGCAGCCGGCTGCGCATCATGAAACTCACGGCGCGCCGCGTGTCCATCACGTTGCGCCGGATGCGCCCGTTCAGGTCTTCCTCGCGCGCGATCGCCGACAGCGCCTCGCCCGCCGCCTGGTCGTTCACCGGCTGGCGCAAGACCCGCGCGCTGACCGCCTCCAGGCTGTCATAGATGCCCTCCAGCGCATCGGCGCTGTACTCGGCGTCGGCGTCGTAGAGCTTGAGCAGCACGTCTTTTGCGTCTTCGATGAGCGCCGGGATGCGCCGCGCACGCAGGCGCAGCAATCGAAACACCGGCAGATCTTCTTCGTGGACCGAGAACAGCACGTTCTTGAATACGATGAAGGCAACGCGCACATTGCGCGGCGTGACATCGTCGTCAATCAGGAAGTCGGAGCGGATGTGCAGTTCGCCGCTGTCTTCCTCGTAAAAGCGGGCCGACTCTTCGAGGTCGTCGCCGACGGCGTCCAGCGGGATCGTCACGCCGAAGCGCTGCGTGATCCAGCTTTTTTCCTCGGCGCTCGGTGCATCCAGGTCGACCCACACCGGCTGCACGTTCGCCAGTGCTTCTAGGCTCGCGATCTCTTCCTGGAACAACCGGCCATTGGCCAGCGTGAAGACGTTCAGCATGATGGGCGAGGTGCGAGGTCACCACCTTCTGGGCGGCTTGATGCGGGGGCGGGTTTTGGCGCCCCGGTCGAAATGGATGCCGAGCCGATCCCGCGGCTTGCGGGCCACGATCTGTTGACGAAACCGTGCCCGATCCTGCGTGACCCGGGAGCTTAACCGATGGCGCCGGTTGCCCCCTGGTTGGGTGGCCTTGTCAGGTTCGCTGATCCCGGGCACACTGGCCTCGCAAGCTGCCCGATTGAAGCCTTCCCGTGTTGTCCCCAGCCAAGGAGAATTCATGAATTTGACGATCAGCGGTCACCACCTCGAAGTCACTCCCTCCCTGCGAGAGTATGTGTTGACGAAACTGGAGCGAGTCACCCGCCATTTTGATCAGGTTGTCGATATCACTGTGCTGCTGTCCGTTGAAAAGCTCCGTGAGAAGGAACGAAGGCAGAAAGCGGAGGTGACGCTGCACGTCAAAGGCAAGGACATCTTCGTGGAGCACTCCAATGAAGACCTGTATGCGGCGATCGATCAACTGATGGACAAGCTCGATCGGCAGGTTTGCCGCCACAAGGACAAGGTTCAGAACCACCATCACGCGGCCGCGAAGCGCCTGGACGCCTTGCCGACCTAAAATTTCTTCTGCCACTCGTCAACCAAAGCGGCCTCTCGGCCGCTTTTTGGTTGGGTCAACCCTTCCTCACGCCGCCAATGCCGTGACTTTGTTGTTGCGACGCAGCAGATTGTTTCGGATCGACCCTTGTGCCCACCCGAGCGCGCCGCTAAAAGCTCAGCCAATTCATAATCACGCGCCGTGACAGTTTCGCGAAAAACCTGAATCCGCCATGAACCGCCTTGCTGCCATCCTGCCCCTCAGCAACGTCGCTGTCGACGTGGACGCTACCAGCAAGAAACGCGCGTTCGAGTTCGCCGGGCTGCTGTTCGAGAACCAGCATGCCATTGCCCGGGCCACTGTCACCGACAACCTGTTTGCCCGCGAACGGCTCGGCAGCACGGGCCTGGGCCATGGCGTGGCGATTCCCCATGGCCGCATCAAGGGATTGAAGAACCCGCTCGCCGCCGCGATACGTGTGCGCGAGCCGATTCCCTTTGACGCGCCCGACGAAGAGTCGGTGGGCCTGCTGATCTTCTTGCTGGTGCCCGAAGCGGCGACGCAGCGGCATCTGGAAATCCTCTCCGAAATTGCCGAAATGCTTTCGGACCGCGAGTTGCGCGAGCGTCTGAAAACCGAAGCCGACTCGGCCAAGGTCCATCAGCTCATCGCCAACTGGGTTCCGCTGAAGTCGGCGGCTTGATGGCCGCGAGCGCTGCGTGAAACCGAGCGTCATCAGCGCCGAGGCGCTTTTCGAAGAACACCGGCGCGCGCTGAGTTGGGAGTGGGTGGCAGGGCATGCGCACCCCGAGCGGCGCATCGACGAAGCGGCGGTGCGCAGCGCCCAGTCGACGGCCGACCTGGTGGGCTACCTCAACTACATCCACCCCTACCGGGTGCAGATCGTCGGGCAGCGCGAAGTGGCGTACCTGACGGAATGCCCGGCCGACGTCGTCGAGCGCCGCATCGCCCGCATTGTGACGCTGGAGCCGCCGGCGCTGATTGTTGCCGACGGCCAGGCAGCCCCCGAGCGCCTGGTGGCGATGTGCGACCGCTCCGACATTCCGCTGTTCGTCACCAATGAGCCGGCCGGCCACGTGATCGACGTGGTGCGCGGCTACCTGGCCAACCACTTTGCCGAACGCACCACGCGCCACGGCGTGTTCATGGACATCCTGGGCATGGGCGTGCTGCTCACCGGCGAGTCGGGCCTGGGAAAGAGCGAACTCGGGCTGGAGCTGATCTCGCGCGGCCATGGCCTGGTGGCCGACGACGCGGTGGACCTCTTTCGGGTGTCGCAAGCCGCGCTCGAAGGGCGCTGCCCGGAGTTGCTGATGAACCTGCTCGAGGTGCGCGGCATCGGCTTGCTCGACATCAAGGCCATCTTTGGCGAGACCGCGGTGCGCCGCAAGATGCGTCTCAAGCTGATCGTGCACCTGGTGCGCAAGGACACGATGGAGCGCGATTTCGAGCGTCTGCCTTACGAGCCGCTGTACGAAGAAATTCTTGATGTGCCGGTACGCAAGGCGGTGATTGCGGTGGATGCCGGGCGCAACCTGGCCGTGCTGGTGGAAGCGGCGGTGCGCGCGACGATTCTGCAACTGCGTGGCATCGACACCTACAAGGACTTCATCGAGCGCCAGCAGCAGGCCATGTTGAAGTTGTCCTGAGTCATCCGCGCCGCTGCTGCGCGGCGCTTGCAGCGGCTGCGGTTCGAGCTACTTCGCCTTGTGCTCGCAATTCGGCTTGGTGCACGCACCGTACAGGGCCAGCGCGTGGTCTTGCAGCTCGAAGCCGCGGGCAACCGCCACGGCATGCTGGCGCTTTTCGATCTCGGCGTCGAAAAATTCCTCGACGCGGCCGCAATCGAGACACACCAGGTGGTCGTGGTGCTTGCCCTCGTTGAGTTCGAACACTGCCTTGCCGGTCTCGATGTGGGTGCGCGAGAGGATTCCCGCCTGCTCGAACTGCATCAGAACGCGGTACACCGTGGCCAGGCCGATATCCGCGCCTTCGCCGAGAAGCAGCCGATACACGTCTTCGGCGCTCAGGTGGCGCCGGCTCGTCTGCTGAAAAACCTCGAGCACCTTGATGCGAGGCAGGGTCGCCTTCAGCCCGCTGTTCTTCAGTTCTTCGGCACGTGTCATGAATGTGGGGCCGCGCCTCGGGGGTGCCGGGCCGGCCGCTAGAATCGTTGCATCATATCGGCGCGCAAGGGTGCGAGTGGCACCACCGAGCGCTCAACTCCATGGCAATCACATTCAATCCCCGCACCGGCGGGCGGCTCGTCATTGCGCTGCTGGCTGCGCTGTCCTTCGCTGGTTGCGAGTCATTGCAGTCGTCCGACAGTGTGATCGGGGTGCTCACGCCGTATCGCGTCGAGGTGGTGCAGGGCAATGTAATCACCAAGGAACTGGCGGCGCTGGCCAAGCCCGGCATGAGCGCGGCCCAGGTTCGCGACCTGCTGGGCACGCCGCTGCTGACCGACATTTTCCACGCCGATCGCTGGGACTACGTATTCACGATCCAGCGCCAGGGCGCCGAGCCGCAGTTGCGCAGGGTCGTCGCCTGGTTCAAGGCCGACAAGCTGGAGCGCCTCGTCACCGAGGGCGAGTTGCCAGGCGAGCGTGAGTTCGTCGCGGCCATTGACACCTTCAAGACGTCGCGCGACGCCGCGCCGCTGGCGCTGAGCCCGGCGCAGCTCCAGGCGTTGCCCGTCCCGGCCAAGTCTGCCGCGGCGACCCCCGAGCCCACGGGCCCAGTGCGCGACTACCCGCCGCTCGAACCCAAGCCATGACGCAGCCGCTGCGCATTGCCGTGGCCGGCGCTTCGGGGCGCATGGGGCGGATGTTGCTCGAAGCCGTTGCGGCCGCCGATGACCTGGCGCTCGCCGGTGCGCTGGACATCCCCGGCGCCGCCGGGATGGGTCAAGACTGCCTGGCGTTTCTCGGCCGCAGCAGCGGTGTGGCGGTCAGCGCGGATGTGCGCGCGGCGTTGCGCAACGCCCAGGTGCTGATCGATTTCACCCGACCCGAGGGCACGCTGGCGCACCTCGACGCGTGCCGCGAATTCGGCGTCAAGGCAGTCATCGGCACGACGGGCTTCAGCGACGCGCAGAGGGCGAGAATCGCCGAGCACGCGAAACACATCTCGCTCGTGATGGCGCCGAACATGAGTGTCGGCGTGAACGTCGTGTTGCGCTTGCTGGAAGTGGCCGCGCGCTCGCTCAGCCAAGGTTACGACATCGAAGTGATCGAGGCGCACCACCGGCACAAGGTCGATGCGCCCAGCGGCACGGCGCTGCAGATGGGCGAAACCGTCGCGCATGCACTGGGGCGCGAACTCGCCGACTGCGCCGTCTACGCGCGCGAAGGCGTGACGGGCGAGCGCGATGCGTCGACGATCGGTTTTGCCAGCATCCGTGGCGGCGACATCGTCGGCGACCACACCGTCTTGTTTGCCGGTACCGGCGAGCGCATCGAGATCACGCACAAGGCGAGCAGCCGCGCCGGCTATGCACAAGGCAGCCTGCGCGCGGCGCGCTTCCTGGCCATGCGCACGAGCGGATTGTTCAGCATGAGTGATGTGCTGGGGCTGATCTGATGCGAGGGGCAGCATGACTGGTTTTGAGCATTTCTGGTCGCAAGGCGACTTGATCACGCGAGGTGTGGCCGTGATCCTGCTGGCGATGTCGATCAGCGCATGGGTCGTCATTTTCTGGAAAGGCTGGCTGCTGCGCCGGGTCAGCCTGGACATGACACGCGCGATCGCCGCGTTCTGGGCCGCGCCCTCGATGGCGATGGGCCGCGAGCAGTTGGTCAAATTCGACCGCGAAGCAGTCGTCAGCCCGCTGCTCGCCGCGGCGCTGGCCACGGCGCCGGGTGGCACGCTGGAAAGCAAGGGCAAGGTCGATTCGCAGCTCACGCGGCGCCTGCGCGACGCGCTGCACGCGGTGCTCGCGCAATTGCAGTTCGGCCAGGTTCTGCTCGCCTCGATCGGCAGCACCGCCCCATTCATTGGCCTGTTCGGCACGGTGTGGGGCATCTATCACGCGCTGCTCAGCATCTCGGCCGCGGGAAGCATCACGATCGAGCGCGTCTCCGGGCCGGTGGGCGAGGCGCTCGTGATGACGGCCGCCGGCCTGGCGGTGGCGATTCCCGGCGTGCTGGCGTACAACATCTTCGGCAAACGGGTCGCGGCTTGCGAAGCCGAGCTGGAAGGGTTTGCCCACGACCTGCGCGAAATGATGGTCGATGCCGGCGTGGTGGGTGACGTGGCGTCCACCGGCGCCGACGTGACACCCGAGAGGGCCTGAGTCCATGGCCTTTGGGCGCCTGGAACGCAACATCGGCCCGCAGCCGATGAGCGACATCAACATGACGCCGCTGATCGACGTGATGCTGGTGCTGCTCGTGATCTTCATGATCACCGCGCCGCTGATGAGCAGCAGCCTCAAGCTTGACCTGCCCAAATCCGACGCCGCCGCGCCGAGCGACAGCCCGCAGTACATCGCGGTGGCGCTGGACCTGCAGGGGCGCCTGTATTTCGGTGACGAACTGCTGGAGCGTGCCGCTTTCATCACCCGTGTCGGCGACGCCGCGCGCAAGAACCCGCAGCTCGAAGTGCAGTTGCGCGCCGACAAGGGTGTGGCGTATGGCAGCGTCGCCGAGTTGATCGGTATCGTGCAAAAGGCGGGGTTGAGCCGCATCGGTTTCATCGCCGACCCCGGTTCGGCGGCACCGGCCCGGTGAATTGCCAGCGATGAAGTGCGCTGTGTTGACAGACGACGATGTGCCCGCGTTCGGCCCAAAGCGGCCTGTGGGCTTTCGTTCAGCATGCCCAGGTTCCGCATCACGAGCCGCGCCAAGCGTGGTGGATCAGTCGAGATGAACCCAGAATTCAAACCCAATCAGATCGAACGCGCGGCGCAGCATGCTTGGGCCAAGGCCGATGCCTACCGCGTCACCGAAGACCCGAAGCGACCCAAGTACTACGCCTGCTCGATGCTGCCCTACCCGAGCGGCAAGCTGCACATGGGTCATGTGCGCAACTACACCATCAACGACATGCTCGCGCGTCAGTTGCGCATGCGCGGCATGAACGTGTTGATGCCGATGGGTTGGGACGCCTTTGGCCTGCCGGCGGAAAACGCGGCGATGAAGAACAAGGTACCGCCTGCGCGCTGGACCTACGACAACATCGCGACGATGAAGTCGCAGATGCAGGCGATGGGCTTGGCGATCGACTGGAGCCGCGAAGTCGCGACCTGCGACCCCAGCTACTACAAGTGGAATCAGTGGCTGTTCCTGAAGATGCTCGAAGCCGGGATTGCCGAGCGGCGCACCCAGGTCGTGAACTGGGACCCGGTGGACCAGACCGTGCTCGCGAATGAACAAGTGATCGACGGCCGTGGCTGGCGCTCCGGCGCGGCGGTAGAGAAGCGCGAAATTCCGGGCTACTACCTGAACATCACGAAATACGCGGGCGAGCTGCTCGACTGCGTGCAGAACCATCTCCCGGGTTGGCCTGAGCGCGTCAAGCTGATGCAGGAGAACTGGATCGGCAAGAGCGTCGGTGTGCGCTTTGCGTTCCCGCATCAGATTCGCGATTCCACTGGCGCGCTCATCGGCGACGGCCGCATGTATGTGTTCACGACGCGCGCCGACACGATCATGGGCGTGACGTTCTGCGCCGTCGCGCCGGAACATCCCGTGGCGCTGCGCGCCGCGGCGCTGCAACCCGAAGTCGCGGCTTTTCTCGCCGAGTGCAAGGCGGGCGGCACGACCGAAGCCGAGCTCGCGACCCAGGAAAAGAAGGGCGTGCCGACTGCGCTGTTTGTCGAGCACCCGTTGACGCGCGAACGCATCGAGGTCTGGGTCGGCAACTATGTGCTGATGGCGTATGGCGACGGCGCCGTGATGGGTGTGCCGGCCCATGATGAACGTGATTTCGAGTTCGCAACGAAATACCGTTTGCCTATCCGGCAAGTTGTTGATTCTCGCCAAGTGGCGGCGCATCGAGATGCCCTTGAAACGCCTGATCTGCCGCCACGAACAGTCGCTAATGTTCAGGAGTCGCTGGAATTTCAACAATTCACCACCGAGCGCTGGCAGCCCTGGTACGCAATGAAGGATGTAGGTTCCTGCATCAACTCTGGTAAGTACAGTGGGCTCGGCTACGCAGCTGCGGTGGACGCCGTGGCTGCTGACCTTGCCGCCAAAGGCCTTGGCGAAAAGAAGACCACCTGGCGCCTGCGCGACTGGGGCATCAGCCGCCAGCGCTATTGGGGCACGCCGATTCCGATCGTGCACTGCGCCGCCTGCGGCGTCGTGCCGGTTCCGGAAAGCCAATTGCCGGTGCTGCTGCCCGAAGACCTGATCCCCGACGGCTCGGGCAACCCGCTGAACAAATGCGCGGCGTTCCTGAACGTCGCCTGTCCGCGTTGCGCCAAACCGGCGAAGCGCGAAACCGACACCATGGACACCTTCGTCGACAGCTCGTGGTATTTCATGCGCTATTGCGACGCGCACGACGCGACGGCGATGGTCGGCGCGGGAACGAAATACTGGATGCCGATGGACCAGTACATCGGCGGCATCGAACACGCCATTCTGCACCTGCTCTACGCGCGCTTCTGGACCAAGGTGATGCGCGACCTGAAGCTGGTCGCGATCGACGAGCCGTTCACACGGCTGTTGACGCAAGGCATGGTGTTGAACGAAGCGTTCGTCCGCACCAGCAACGAGGGCGGGCGCGAATACTTCTGGGAGCACGATCTCGACGTGACGCGCGACGAGCAGGTGCAGAATGGCGTGTTCGATGCCGCCGATGTACTGGTCCATCGGCATCCAGTACTGCGTGCCCGCGCCCACCATCGCCGTGTCCAGCTTGGGATCGCAATAGCGCATGTAGTACCAGGCCGAATCCACGAAGGTGTCCATCGTGTCGGTCTCGCGGCGCGCATCCTTGCCGCACACGGGGCACTTGGCGGCCAGGAAATCGGCACGCTTATTGAGCGGGTTGCCGCTGCCATCGGGG
>JANNKM010000461.1:0-6188 GCA_031396305.1 Rhizobacter sp. | reverse complement strand
GTAGAACTCGAGCCGGGTCACGATACCGAAACGGTCGCGCAGCGGGTTGGTCAGCATGCCGGCGCGCGTGGTCGCACCGACCAGCGTGAACGGCTGCAGATCGAGTTTGATCGAGCGCGCCGCCGGGCCTTCGCCGATCATGATGTCGATCTGGTAGTCCTCGAGCGCCGGGTAGAGGATTTCTTCGACGACCGGGCTCAGACGATGGATCTCGTCGATGAAGAGCACGTCGTTGCGTTCGAGGTTGGTGAGGATCGCCGCGAGGTCCTTCGGCTTTTCGAGCACCGGCCCGGAGGTCGAACGCAGGTTCACGCCGAGCTCGTTGGCGATGATGTGCGACAGCGTCGTCTTGCCCAGCCCCGGCGGGCCGAACAGCAGCACATGGTCGAGCGCCTCGTGGCGCAGCTTGGCCGCGCCGATGAAGATCTCCAGTTGCTCGCGCGCCTTCACCTGCCCGACGTATTCCGCCAGGCCTTTCGGACGCAGCGCGCGTTCAATCGCCTCTTCATTGGGCGAAGCCGGTGCTGCACTGAGCACACGCCGGGTGGGTTCGAAGTCGTCGGTCTGGATCGCCATGATCGATTATCGGCTGGCAAGAGTGTCCAGTGACTTCGGTCGCGCCGCGGCGCCACCCACCCTGCTTTCGCGGGGATGTTCAGCCATCACCCGGCCACTACTATCCCGGCCATGGCGTCGCGTCGCATTCCAACCCGCTGGGCAGCCTGGGCCTTTGCCTTCGCGCTGCTGCTAAAGGCAGCGCTGTCCATGCTGGCCACGGGTTCGGCGCATGTGCAGGGCAAGGCACTGGTCGAGGTCTGCACGGTGTATGGCGTGGCCACGGTCGCGCTGAACGCAACCGACCCGCAGCCCGCGCACGATGGCGCGCCGAGCCCTGCCGCCGACCACTGCGTCTTGACCGCGTTGGCCGCACTGGCTGGCACTGAACTTGAAGCCGCCGTATCGCCCACGAGTCGCACCCAAGCCCTGCCGCGATGCCTCGCGAGTCTGGCAACCACGGTCGACTCACGCGCTTCCTGGCTGGCGCGTCTGTCGCACGCGCCGCCCTATTTCGCCTGATTGAGCGCCACTGGCGCGAGCCTGCCCGCCCGTGAGGTCCCCACGGCGCTCGCGACAGCGGCCGCCAGTACGGCCAGCTCGACAACTCGGACAGCCACGACTCCGCCTACACCGGCTTCGGCCGCTACTTTCGAAAGGAAATGGACATGCATTGCTTTGTTCTCTTGAGGTGGCGCGATGCGCTGGCGCTGGGACTCGGCGCGATGCTGAGTCTGGGCGCCCTGGCGCACGACTACCGCGCCGGCGACGTGCGCATCGGTCACCCCTACGCCACGCCCAGCCTGGCTGGCGCGAGCAGCGGCGCGGCCTATATCGCCACGCTCGAAAGCACCAGCGCCAAGCCGGATCGCCTGCTGCGTGCCAGCACGCCGCTGGCCGGAAGTGTTGAATTGCATACGATGAGCGTCGACGCAAGCGGTGTCATGCGCATGCGAATGCTCGACGAGGTAGCCGTGG
The DNA here is from genome assembly GCA_031396305.1 of Rhizobacter sp. Taxonomy (GTDB): domain Bacteria; phylum Pseudomonadota; class Gammaproteobacteria; order Burkholderiales; family Burkholderiaceae_C; genus JAEMQF01. The sequence continues at coordinate 4,655 of JANNKM010000461.1, read as the reverse complement.
TGCCCGGCAACCCGATCAAGATGCGGCCCGGCCAGGGCACGCATCTCATGCTCGTCGGGCTGAAGCAGCCATTGGTGGAAGGAGAGCGTTTTCCGATGACGCTGGAGTTCGAGCGCGCCGGCAAGGTCGACGTGAAGGTGGTCGTGCAGATCCCCAAGCCACGGCCCGGTGATGCAGCAGCACATCACCATTGATGCGCCGCCAGCGCCGACCGCGGCAGCCTATCGGGCCAGGGCCTTCAGCGCCGACTTGATTCCATCGCTGACGCCAATGTCGCCGGGCAAGGACTTCAACGCCGCCGCGGCTTCCCGGTCGCTGTAGCCCAGGGCAATCAGCGCCTGAAGAATATCGCCCTGCGTGCCGCTGGCTGCCGTGCTCGGCGCTGTGAGCGCATCGCCGAGCTTGCCTTTGAGTTCGAGCAGCAGGCGCTCGGCGGTCTTCTTGCCGATGCCCGGCACCTTGACGAGGCGGCTGCTTTCCTGAAGGCTCACGGCCTGGGCCAGGTCGGCCACGCTCAGCCCCGACAAGATGGACAGCGCGGTGCGCGGGCCGACACCGGATATCTTGACGAGCAGGCGAAACGTCGCGCGCTCGTCATGCGTCAGAAAGCCGTAAAGCAGTTGCGCGTCCTCGCGGACCACGAAGTGGGTCAGTAGGGTGATCCGCTCGCCGAGGCCCGGCAGGTTGTAGAAGCTGCTCATCGGCACGTCGACTTCATAGCCGACGCCGTTCACATCGAGGAGAACCTGGGGCGGGGATTTTTCGGCGAGTGTTCCGGTCAGGCGTCCAAGCATCGAGGCATTATCGGCTGCCTCGACCCGGCTCAGCCACATCGGACCCTTCGCCAGCCACGGAGCAGCGCGCAGGCGCTGCCCCATGCGCGGGCTCAGCGACGGAACAGGCCGAGGCGTTGCGCCTCGAGGGCGGCTTCGGCGCGCGAACTCACGTTGAGCTTGCGGTAGATCTGCTTGACGTAGTCAGCGATGGTGTGGCGCGACAGTCCGAGTTGCACGCCGATCTCGGGCAGCGTGAAACCCTTCGCCACGCGCAGCAGAACCTCGTTCTCGCGATCGGTAAGCGACACATGCGGAATGTTCTGCGGGCGCTCCTGGCGCCGGGTCATCTTCGCGAAGTGGGTGAGCACGCGGCGCGCGATCGACGGCGACAGCGGCGGTTCGCCCTGGCTCATGCGCTTGAGCTGCTCGGCGATCATTTCGCGCGCCTGCTCCTTGAGCAGGTAGCCGAAGGCGCCGGCCTGCAGCGCCGGGAAAAGATGGTCGTCGTCGTCGTGGATCGTCACGACGACCGATTGCGCTTCGGGCTGCACCTCGCGCAGCTTGGCCACGACGTCGACGCCCGAACCATCGGGGAGGCCGAGGTCGCACAGCGCCAGATCGAACTTCACGGCGTTGATCAGTTCGAGTGCGTCGTGCACGCGCGCCGCTTCCGACACCAGAGCCTGCGGAAAAACTTGCAGCACCAGCGCCTTGAGCCAGGCGCGAATTTCCGGCAGGTCTTCGAGCAACAAAATGCTGTTCATGCGGGTGTCTCTGAAGCGTGCGGGACGCGAGGAATTTCATCGTAGCAGGGCCCTCGCCCACCGCACGAGAGTTCACAGGGGAAGCGTGAGCCTTATCACGGTGCCATAGCCCGGTGCTGACTCGACCAGACACTGGCCCTGCATCTGCTTGGCGCGGTGCTTCATGCCCGTCATGCCGTGGCCGCGGTCGAGCTTGCCGTCCAGCTCCATCGGGATGCCGCGCCCGTTGTCCTGCACGATCAGCCCGAACTCGCCTTCGTGCATCGCGCAGCGCACCTTGCAACTCGTCGCTCCGCTGTGCTTGATGATGTTGCTCACCGACTCGCGCAGGATGCGCGTGGTCTGCACGAAGCTGCGTGCCGGCAAGGTCTGCTCCACTTCTTCGGCGGGGCCACGCCAGTCTATTTCGATGTTCGCCTGGCCCAAGCGGGCGACGACCTCGGCGCGCCAGTCGGCCAGGGCGTCGGCAAGCTTCATCGGCTTGCCGGTCAGGCCGCGCACCGACAGGCGCATTTCCTCAAGGGCGTCGCGCGCCAGCGTCGAGATGCGTTCCGAGTCGCTGGTGTGAACGATCGTGAGCAGCTTGGCGCCCAGGTCGTCGTGCAGGTCGGCGGCGATGCGCTTGCGTTCCTGCGCCGTGACTTGTTCGATTCGGGCGTCGGCCATTTGCGTGAAGTTGCGTTCGGCCTCGGCGGCAATCTCGAGCGCGCGCCCTTCGAGCTTGCGCCGTCCCAGTTCCGCCGCCTGCAAGGCCCTGGAGAAGCCGAGCAGCAAGCGCAGACCCATGCCGATGGCGAGCAGCGTCAGGATCAACTGGGTTGCGTCCAGTGCCGGCAGCGGCAGCCAGGCGCGTTGCACAGCGAACTCCACCGCAAGGGTGGCGCTGAGCATGGCCAGCGCCGCCGCCATCGGCCAGTACTCGGTGCGGGGTTGGCGTCTGGCAATCCAGAGGTACTGCACAGCCACCGCGAGCAACTCCAGGCCGAGCAGGGTATTCCAAAGCGACGCAGCGAGAAACAACCGGGACGGCCCGGCGAGCAGCAAGGTCAATGGCATCAGCAGGCACTGCGGCAACAGCAACCTTTCGAAATGACGCCAGCGCCGGCCGGCCAGTCGCAACAAGAACAGCATGCTGGCCGTTGCGACCGGGACGAATGCCGCGGCGACGACGAACTCGACGAATCCACCCGCGACGGGCAGGTCGCCGGACCACTCACGCAACGCGAGTGCTGACCAGCCCAGTGCGAACCAGCCGTAGGGTCGCAAGTGCGAGCTGCGCCGATTCCACGAATCGAGCAGCAGCACGGCCAGGCCAAGTACCGCCAACACGACGCTCAGGCCCTGGGCCAGGCCGACGCTCCAGAACGTCTGGCGCGAATGTTCCGCCGCCAGCACATCGCTCGGGCCGATCTTCAGTACCGACAACCCGGCGGCGCGCTGGCGCGCCGCGACCCGCTGCAACGCGTGGCCCTGCACGCGCAGGTCGACCACGTTGCCTTGCGCCAGCAGGACTGCCCCCGGCAGCGTGACCGACTGGGGCTGCGCACAGTGCCGACCGGCTCGCGCCTTGTCGAGCCGCGCGCCGGTGATGCGCCGCCCGTTGAGGTGCACTTCCACAGCGCCGCAGGCGCGCGCGATATAGAGCGCAAAAACCTGGTCCGGGTCGGTACCCGAAGGCAGATCGAAGGTCAGCCGATACCAGACCTCGCCGTCGTGGTTCGGACGCGTCAGCGCCCAGTCGTCCGGCAACGTCACGGGGGTCGCGGCTGCGGCGTGCGGAAACTTTTCGCTGGTGGCACCTGGGGCGCTCGGGTTGGCGCTGCTCGCCATGGTCACCGCCTGGGCGTGGTCCAGCACCTGCACGGTGGCTCCGGCGCCGGGGTTGCCGGTCACCGCAAATGCGAGCGCCGGCACGGCGGCCATGTACAGTGCGAGCCAGCGCCGGCCGGTGACAAACCCAAGGATCATGCGGACGGTGGCGAACATCGACGGCGATTGTGCAGGATGGTTCGCTGCACGATGGCGCCGCGCACCGGCACAATGCACGGCCGGCCGCCACTCCCGAGTTCGCAGTGATCCTTCGCCATGCCTTCATCCCGTCCGACAACGCGCGCATCGCGCACTTGTGCGGCGCGCTGGACGAGCATTTGCGCAGCATCGAAGCCGGTCTCGCGGTGAGTATTTCGCGGCGCAATGCGTCGTTCCGGATCGAAGGCGCAAAACTTCATGCGCAGCGCGCGGCTCTGCTGCTTCAGTCAATGTACGAGCGGGCGCGCCGGCCGATCTCGGCCGAGCAGATGCAACTGGCCGTGATGCAGGCTCAAAGCGACTTGCGCGGGCCTGTCGCGAGCCGCCGCACGGCGTCGAGCCGCGCCGTCGCGGCTGACGCTGACGCAGTCGGCGCCGGGCCGACTGACGAGATCGTCCTGCACACGCGCCGCCCCGACCTGGCCTGGCGCACGCCGAATCAGCAAGCCTACCTGCGCAACATCCTGGTCCACGACATGACATTCGGCATCGGCCCGGCGGGCACGGGCAAGACGTTTCTCGCCGTGGCCTGCGCCGTCGACGCGTTGGCGCGCAGCAGCGTGCAACGCATCGTGCTCACGCGCCCGGCGGTTGAGGCCGGCGAGCGCCTGGGTTTCCTGCCCGGCGACCTGGCGCAGAAGGTCGATCCCTATCTGCGCCCGCTCTACGACGCGTTGTACGATCTGATGGGCGTGGACAAGGTGACACGTGCGTTCGAAAAGGGCAGCATCGAAGTCGCGCCGCTGGCCTTCATGCGCGGGCGCACGCTGAACAATGCCTTTGTCATCCTCGATGAAGCACAGAACACGACGCCGGAGCAGATGAAGATGTTCCTGACACGCATCGGTTTCGGATCGAAGGCCGTGGTCACCGGCGATGTCAGCCAGATCGACTTGCCGCGCGGCCAGTTGAGCGGCCTGGTCGACGCCGAGCGTGTATTGCGCCAGGTGCGGGACATCGCGACGACCTGGTTCACCTCGGCCGACGTGATCCGCCATCCGCTGGTGGCGCGCATCGTCGAGGCCTACGACGCGGCGCGCGCCGACCCGACGTGAGGCCTGGGTGGCGCGCCCCGACCTGACGCTGT
>JANNKM010000447.1:0-3454 GCA_031396305.1 Rhizobacter sp. | reverse complement strand
CATTCGGTGACGACTTCGGACATCATCGGCGCACCGGTGTAGTCGTTGGCGTTGCGCTGCCGGCGCAGCGCGTCGAGCACCACCCACGCATCATTGGCGACGCCGAGCGTGAGCGGCAGCGACTGAATCATCGTCTGATGGTGGCCCGGTTCGTTCGTGGCGGGCCGGTAGCCCGCCGCCAGCATCGCCACCAGCGCGCACTGCATCACGGCCTTGTACGCCGCGTCGAAGCGTGTCTCGTCGCTGATCGTGGCCACGGCGGCATCGGCCAGGTTGCGGTCGATGGCAGCAAGCAGCCGCTGCACCTCAGCGGCCGTGGGTGCGTGCGCCTTAAGCTTTCCGATGCGCTGCAAGTTCTGCAAAGTCATCTTCGCCTCCCATCAGCCAGATGCGCGGCCCCTTGGCCACGCTGCGTGCAAAGCCATCGCCTGCCGCCAATTTGCGTGCGAACTCGCGCGGCGCCATCAGCGTCGGGTTGACCTCGCGGCCCAACACCTCGTGCGCCGGCGCCAACGCGCGCGCCAGGTCAGCAAAGCTCGCCGAGCCCAGCACCATCAAGTCGACATCGCTGCCCGGGCGCTCGCTGCCAGCGGCCACGCTGCCGAAGACGAAGGCCAACGCCACCTTCTTGCCCAGCGGCACCAGCGCGTCGCGGAGCACGTCGGCCAGGCCCGCCGTCTTGCGCAGCAGGCCGGCCAGTTCGGCAAACACCGGGCTCGCCGGATTGGCGCGGTAGTGCACCTGGCGCCCCACTTCTTGCCGCAGCAGCACGCCCAGTTCGGCCAGCGCGCGCAGTTCGCGGTGCAGCGAGCCGGCCGACGCGCCGGTACGCCGGGCCAGTTCATGCACGTGCAGCGAGTCCTCGGGGTGCAGCAGCAGCGTGCTCAGCACGGCCGAGCGCGTTTGCCCGAGGAGGTGGGTGGCGATCGACGTCATGTAGCCGATTTTGCTACAAATGGAGCAAGTTTGAGAACACACTGGCTCCTGCAGCCGAGAGCGCCTCGTGCCCTCATCGCTTAGCTTGAGCAGGTTTATCGAACGGAGAGATAACTTTCGTATACATCGCGCGAATTGCGCATTGCAAATGCCGCAGGAATATTCGAGCGCTCGACACGCGCAGGCCGTCGGGGTCGCCGTCGGCGACGAAGATGCGCAGCGAGAAGGGGTTGCTCATCTCGTTGTGAGGCCCACATCTGCCGGATTCGCTCGTCGGCCATCTGCGAGGCGCAGGTCGATGAACTTCTCGAGGTAGGCGCCATAGCTCATGCCCGTCGTCGCGCAAGACGTTGCAGTAGTTCCAGAGTTTCTGGACGAGGGTGGAGGCGTTCATCGGTTTGCGGTGGCGTGCAGAGCAAAGGGGCAGCTCATCTCGCGCTGGCTTTGTAGGCTTGACCTGGATGATTCGGTTTGCCCGGTACGCGCGCGAGCAAGCGGCCGTCGCGAAGCATTGGGTTGATGTAGTGATTCCGCAGCGAGTCTGGGTCGCGTGCCAGCAACTGCGCCAAGGTGCGCAACGACAGCCATTCGTTCGCGCACACCGCCAGGATCGTGCGCTCCGCCAGTACCTTTGACACCTTGGCCTTGCCGTGCATCGGAGCCGCCAATGTTTTGAGCCGCTCCAACTGTTCGAACCCCAAATGTTCGGACCCCGGCTCGATTTGTTCGGACCTGGCGGCCGAATGTTCGGAGTCTGGCGCTCGGCCATTGCCTGCGCCGAACAGATCGGCCGGTGCCCTTGAAGGCCAGCGGTAGCGCGTGCCCCGGCCGTGCCCGTCCTTTTGCAGCCAACCGGCTTCCACGAACTGCTTGAGCCGAACGCCAATCTCCCGCGGATGCTCTGCCCGATAAGGCTGAATGTCGGCGTTGCCGATTTCGTCGAACCGGTGCGCCAGCATCAGGATCACACGGCCCAGTTCATCGAGGCTGATTCCGCTGGTGGCCGAAAACCCTGCGTTGGAGATGACACGCGTGTGGTTGCCGCTGGCCAGCATGATTCCCAGCGACCCTGGTACGCGTCACCCACGATAGCGCGTAACTCCTGCTCCACGTTTCCAGTGCTGCTCGCGCCAGGCGCGCAGGATCTTCTGAAATCCGGAACCGGCCTTCTCACCCAGGCCCAGCATCTGGAACATCTTCTGCACGTTGGGGTTACGCGGGTCACTCACCTCGCCTTGGTACAGCGTCTCACGCGGAATACGCAGCCGTCCCGGGTTGAAGAACACAAAGGCGTCCTGCCGCTTAATCACTGTGATGGGCCGCGATGATTGATGGTCGGCATGGATCAGCGTGTTGACGAGTGCCTCGCGCAACGCTTCATGCACATGCGTTTCGGCAATTCGAGTGGCTTGCGTGTCGAGCTTGAACGGGACGTCCAGCCCATCGACCAGCCGCGGGTACACGCGGTAGTAGAAGTTGAACAGGTTCGGTGCCCACTTGCCGTCCAGGGTGACGCGGTGCGTCCAGCGCTGCTCCGGGTCCGTCGACAACTGTTCCTGATAGTCGACGTGGTAGTGCGGAAGCCCGTCCAGCAAGCTGCGCTCGCTGCCGAACATCAGCAGTCCCGCAAGCGTGAGGCCTTGGCGCCCGCTCAACCGCTCGCGGCGCCAGCCACCCAGCCGTTCCATCAGGGCACGGTCGTCCAGCGCGAGAAAGGGATGGTCCGGCTCGTGCGAGGCAAAACGGTTTCGATATGCCTTCAGCGACTCGCCATCCAGGTCTTCCAAACCAAAGCCTTCGAGCACGGCGCCGTCTTGCGGTTCGTCGCTGGCGTCGCGCAGCATCTGCCGTACCTCGGCCTCGGTGCAGTGGTAGTCGCCCTCGTAATTGCGCTTGTAGGTTCCCGTCAGCGGGTTGCCATTGACGAAGACCGGCCGCTGCGCGCGCGCCGCCCGGCGCACCTTGATCAGAAGCAGATCGCGGCCGTCAACCGGCACCACCCGGACGTCGCCCTCGGTACAGATGGCCGGGCTGAACTTCTGCGGATTGTTGTGGCTGTCCCAGAAGGCCTTGATCAGCTTGGCCGGCGCTCGCACGCCAACGAGCTCGTGCGCTTCACCCTTCTCGGCCACGCCCAGCACGACCGTGCCGCCCTCGGTATTGGCGAACGCGGAGAGCGTCTCCCACAACGACTTCGGCAAGCCGCCCTCGGCCAGCTTGAACTCGACGTCCAGGTCTTCGCCGAGGTCGAGGCGTTGAAGCAGGTCTTCGGTGTTCATGGGTGGCGCGCCAATTGTCGCGACGCTGTGGCGACAGTTCGAGTGCAGGTCTGGTGCGCCGGGTTGGCTTCCAGAAATTGCACATGTGCCTTGCTCAATTGCCCCGGCGAGGCCACGAAGCACACCGCGTGGGTCCAGAAATCCTTCAGCGCGTTGTGCGATTCGAGCCGCGGGCGGATGGGGTCGCCCTCGCCGATGTAGAGCTTCTCGCCCTCGCCATCGTCGCGCGGGCCGAGCAG
>JANNKM010000266.1:0-8798 GCA_031396305.1 Rhizobacter sp. | reverse complement strand
CCCATGGCGCACGCGATGCCGCCTGGGCGCGACCCTTCGAGGCCGTGGCCCGACGCTGCAAAGCGCTGCGGCCGGGTGAGCCGGTGGCGCTGGGCTACCTCGAATTCATAAGCCCGGGCATCGTCGAATGCGGCGCGCAACTGGCGGCGCAGGGCTGCACGGCGGTGGACCTTGTGCCGCTGTTTCTTGGCGCCGGAGGGCATGTGCGCAAGGACATCCCGCTGCTGCTCGCGCAACTGTCGGCGAAGTTTCCTGACGTGCAATGGCGCTTGCGACCCCCGGTGGGCGAGTCCGACGTGGTGGTCCAAGCCATGGCGCAAGTCGCAGCGGCAGATGAGTCGCTAGTGCCCCGACGCAGAGGTTTCGGAACATGATGAAAGCGATGGATTCGACCCGATGGCGTCGTTGCAAATCCGCGCGATACCAAAAAGTATCGCTGTGGTTTGCGCCTAGCCCTCGGGCCGAATCCATCGCTTTCCTTTTGTTCCGAAACTTCTGGGTCACAGTACCAACCCGGACGTGCAAGACGCGCGTCCGACCTCGGCCGGCGCGGCGGCTCGCCGTCTCCCGGTCTCAACGTTGACCATGGAGAACGACATGACAGACAACAAGGGCTCGCAACTCTTGAGTAGATCCGGCTTTGCCGGGCTACTCAAACCCCCTCGAGGGGCGGACGACGTAGTCGTCGGCCTGGGGGCGCTCTTGAGCGCGGCAAAGTCGGAACTGCAGGCTGCAGGGTCCATCACACACGACCCGTCGCGGCGCGCATTGCTCGGCCGTTCGGCGGTGGCTGCGGCGGCTGGCGTGGCGGCGCTGGCCGGCAGCGGCCGCAGCGCTGCGGCGCCGGTGCCCGTGCCAAGCTCGAACCTGGCGCTCGGCCGCCCCCTGCCCGAATCCGAGTACGGCATGCCTTCCAAGTTCGAGGCGCACGTGAAACGACGGCGCAGCGACGTGCTCGTGAACCGCCAGAACTTCTCCGACTGGAGCATGACACCGTTGCACCAGCAGCATGGCACCGTCACACCCAACGGCCTGATCTTCGAACGCCACCATAGCGGCGTCCCCGACATCGACCCGCAACAACACCGCTTTGCCATCCACGGCATGGTGCACAAGCCGCTGCTGTTCACGATGTCGGACCTGATGAAGTATCCATCGGTGACGCGCTTCCACTTCATGGAGTGCTCGGGCAACGGTCTGACCGACTGGCTCAAGGCCAACTCCAAGACGGTGCAGCAAACGCACGGCCTGCTGTCGTGCGCGCAATGGACCGGCGTACCGGTGTCCACTCTGCTCGACGAAGCCGGCATCCGCCCGCAGGCGACCTGGGCGCTGGCCGAAGGCGCCGACGGTGCGGCGCATGCGCGCAGCATCCCGATGCAAAAGTTGCTGGACGACGCGATGATCGTCTACGCCTCCAACGGCGAGATGCTGCGGCCGGAGAACGGCTACCCGCTGCGTCTGTTCATACCGGGTTGGGAAGGAAACGTCAGCGTCAAATGGTTGCGCCGCATCAAGCTGGGCGACCAGCCCTGGCACCTGCGCAGCGAGACAGCGCGCTACACCGACCCGATGCCCGACGGCAAGTGGCGGCAGTTCAGCTTTGCGATGGAGGCCAAGTCTGTCATCACCTCGCCATCCGGCGACATGAACGTGCGCCCCGGCGAGATCGGGATCCTGGGATTCGCCTGGTCGGGGCTCGGCAAGATCCGCTCCGTCGATGTCACGCTCGACGGCGGGCGCACTTGGCGCGAGGCCACACTGGATGAGCCGGTGCTCGACAAGTGCCTGACCCGCTTTCGCCTGCGATGGCAGTGGGACGGCACGCCGACGACGATCGCCAGCCGTGCGGTGGACTCCACCGGCTACGTGCAACCGACGGTTGAAGAGATCAAGAAGGTCCGCGCGATCACCGGTTTCGTGCAACACCACAACGGCGTGTTTCCGTGGTCCATCAACGCTGCAGGGGAGGTGAAGAATGCAATCGCTTAAGTTGCTCTGGCTCGCGCTCGCCGCGGGCATCGCGCTGGCCGGCTGCGCCGCCGCTTCCAAATCGTCGTCGGGCGGCAGCCCCACGCAGGCGCGCGGACACGCGGTCAGCGAGGCCGATCTGCTGGCCTGGAACATCGACGTGCGCACGCCCGACGGGCAGGGCCTGCCGCCGGGTTCGGGCACGATTTCAGCGGGCAAGGCGGTATATGACGCGAAGTGCGCCTCGTGCCACGGCGAGGCAGCGGCCGGCGGGCCGGTGTTCGGCACCATGGTCGGCGGCATCGGTTCGTTCAAGACCGACCGCCGCGTGCTCACCCCGGGCAGCATGTACCCGTACGCCCCCGTGCTGTTCGACTACGTGCGACGCGCCATGCCAATGAATGCGCCACAGTCATTGAGCAATGACGAAACCTATGCGGTGACGGGCTACATCCTGCAGCTCAACGGCTTGGTGGCGGCCGACGCGGTGATGACGGCGGCCGCGCTCAGGGCGGTGCAAATGCCCAATCGCAACGGTTTCATGGTCGATGATCGCCCGGACACCAAGGCGACACGGTGCATGAGTCAGTGCCCGCCGATCGGGGTTCAATGAGGCGCCCCAAGGTCCGCCGCCCTTGAGGCGGGTAGCGGGCGCACTATAGTTCGCAGTCAATTTGAAACTGGAATTCTGGAGCCACGCCCATGAACAAACCCGCAGACGCTCCCCTTGGCAACGCCCGCACGGTCGTCAGCGGCGCGCAGAAGATGACGCCATCCGAAGCCTTTGTCGAAACCCTGGTCGCGAACAACGTGACCGACATGTTCGGCATCATGGGTTCGGCGTTCATGGACGCGATGGACATCTTCGCGCCCGCCGGCATCCGCCTGATTCCTGTCGTGCACGAACAGGGCGCCGGCCACATGGCCGACGGCTATGCGCGCGTCAGCGGCCGCCATGGCGTGGTGATCGGGCAGAACGGCCCGGGCATCAGCAACTGCGTGACGGCGATTGCCGCGGCGTATTGGTCGCACAGCCCGGTCGTGATCATCACACCTGAAACCGGCACGATGGGCATGGGGTTGGGCGGTTTTCAGGAGGCTCACCAGTTGCCGATGTTCCAGGAGTTCACGAAGTACCAGGGCCACGTGAACAACCCCAAGCGCATGGCCGAGTACACGGCGCGCTGCTTCGATCGAGCCATATCCGAAATGGGCCCGACGCAGCTGAACATTCCGCGCGACTATTTCTACGGCGAAATCACCTGCGAGATCCCGAAGCCGATGCGCGTGGAGCGCGGTGCGGGCGGCGAGCAGTCTTTGAACGATGCGGCCGAACTGCTTGCCACGGCCAAGTTCCCGGTCATCATTTCCGGCGGCGGCGTCGTGCTCGGCAATGCGGTTGAAGAGTGCAAGGCCCTGGCGGAGCGCCTGGGCGCGCCGGTCGTCAACGGCTACCTGCGCAACGATTCCTTCCCCTCGAAACACCCGCTGTGGGCGGGCCCGCTGGGCTACCAGGGCTCGAAGGCGGCGATGAAGCTGATTGCGCAGGCCGATGTGGTGATCGCGCTCGGCTCGCGCATGGGCCCGTTCGGCACCTTGCCGCAACACGGCCTGGACTACTGGCCGAAGAACGCGAAGATCATCCAGGTCGAAGCCGACCACACGAATCTCGGTCTGGTGAAGAAGATTACCGTGGGGATTTGCGGTGACGCGAAGGCGGCTGCGGTGGCGTTGCTCGCGCGCGTCCAGGGCAAGACGCTCGCGTGCGACGCAACCAAGGCGCAGCGCGCCGCGACGATCAGTGCCGAGAAGGCCGCGTGGGAGAAAGAACTCGACGAGTGGACACACGAGCGTGATGCCTACAGCCTGGATGTCATCGAAGAGAGCAAGCGCGAGCCCGGCCACTGGCTGCACCCGCGCCAGGTGCTGCGCGAGCTGGAGAAGGCGATGCCCGCGCATGTGATGGTGTCCACCGATATTGGGAATATCAATTCGGTGGCGAACAGCTATCTGCGCTTCGACGAGCCGCGCTCGTTTTTCGCGCCGATGAGCTTCGGCAACTGCGGCTACGCGCTGCCCACGATCATCGGCGCGAAGGTCGCCGCGCCGCACCGGCCGGCGGTGGCTTATGCGGGCGACGGCGCCTGGGGCATGAGCATGAGCGAGATCATGACCTGCGTGCGCCACGACATTCCGGTCACGGCGGTGGTGTTCCACAACCGTCAATGGGGCGCGGAGAAGAAGAATCAGGTCGACTTCTACAACCGGCGTTTCGTCGCCGGTGAGCTCGACAACCAGAGTTTTGCCGGTATCGCCAAGGCCATGGGCGCCGAAGGCATCGTCGTCGACAAATTGGAGGACGTGGGCAAGGCGTTGAAGAAAGCAATTGACCTACAGATGCACCAGGGCAAGACCTGCGTCATCGAGATCATGTGCACGCGCGAACTCGGCGACCCGTTCCGCCGCGACGCGTTGAGCAAGCCGGTACGCTTTCTCGACAAGTACAAAGACTACGTCTGATCCGGCGCGGGGGCAGGCGGCGCGATGCAAGACCATCTGCTCACGCTCAACGCGGGTTCGTCGTCGATCAAGTTCGCGCTGTTCGCCTGCGACGGCGATTCTCCGACGCCGGTGCTGGCCGATCAGATCGAAGGGCTCGGCGCGGGCGCGGACGACCGCGCGCTCAGCCACTCCGAGGCGATGAAGCAGGTGTTCGCGCGGGTCGGCGAGGCCCGTGTCGTGGCCGTGGGGCATCGCATCGTGCACGGCGGTGCAACGTTCGACGCACCGGTGCCGATCGACAACGCTGTGCTGCGCACGATCGCCCAATTGCAGCCGCTCGCGCCGCTGCACCAACGCCACAACCTCACCGGTATTCACGCGGCGCGTGGCGGCTTTCCGGGTGTGCCGCAGGTCGCGTGTTTCGACACCGCGTTTCACCGCACGCAGCCTGAAGTGAACCAGCATTTCGCCCTGCCGCAGGCGCTGCACGACGAGGGCATCCGGCGCTACGGTTTTCATGGCCTGTCGTACGAGTCGATCCGCGCGCAGTTGATCGCCGCCGATGCGCACGCCGCGATGGGGCGCATCGTCATCGCCCATCTGGGCAACGGCGCGTCGATGTGCGCGATGCACGAAGGCAAGTCCGTCGCGACGACGATGAGTTTTTCGCCGCTCGACGGCCTGCCGATGGGCACGCGCTGCGGCAGGCTCGACGCGGCGGCGGTGCTGCACCTGCTGCAAGACGGGCAGCGCAGCGTCGACGACGTGACGCGGCTGCTGTACCGCGAATCGGGCCTGCTCGGCCTGTCGGGGCAGTCGAGCGACATGCGCGAACTGCTTGCTTCAAGCGCATCCCAGGCACGGCTGGCAATCGACTACTTCGTCGAACACGTGTTGCGTGAACTTGCCGGCATGGCCGCTGCGCTGCGCGGCATCGACCACCTCGTGTTCACCGGTGGCATCGGCGAGAACGCGCATCGCTTGCGCGAACGCATCGTGCAAGGCGCGGCGTGGCTGGGTATGAAACTCGACGCGCAGGCGAACGAGCGCGGTGGTCGCATCAGTGCGCCTGACAGCGCCGTGCGCATCGACGTATTGCGCACCGATGAAGAAGCGGTGATCGCGCGCCACACCGCGAAGTGCGCGGGTCTGGTGAGGGCGGGAGGATGAACCTTCCGGCCAAGCCGGATTCGTGCGTCATGGAGCCGCTTTCGGGTTACCGCGAGTACGCGGTCTCGGAAATGCGCGAGCGCGCCCGGGAGTTCCATACCGACATCGCACGGCGGCGCACCGTGCGCGAGTTCGACATGCGCGAAGTGCCTCGCGACGTGATCGAACACTGCCTGCTCGCCGCCGGCACCGCACCCAGCGGCGCGAACCAACAGCCGTGGTTCTTCAGCGTGATCACCGACCCGGCGCGCAAACGCCAGATCCGCGAGGCCGCCGAGCGCGAAGAACGCGAGTTCTATGCCGGACGCGCGCCGCAGGAGTGGCTTGACGCGTTGGCACCGCTCGGCACCGACCCGAGCAAGCCCTTCCTTGAAGACGCACCCGTGCTCATCACCATCTTCGCGCAAAAGTACGGCGTGCGCCCCGACGGCACGCGCTTCAGCCACTACTACGTGCCTGAGTCGGTGGGAATCGCCTGCGGGTTTCTGATCGCCGCGTTGCACCACGCTGGCCTGGCCACGCTGACGCACACGCCCAGTCCGATGAGCTTTCTCAACAAGTTGTGCGGCCGGCCTGGTTCAGAGAAACCGATCATCCTGCTCGTGGTCGGATACCCGAAGCCGGGATGCCGGGTGCCGGTGCACGGCGGCATCAAGAAACCACTGAACGCCATATCGCACTGGATCGAGCCGGGCGAGGCTTGACCAACTTCATCCCGGCGAAAGCCGGGATCCAGGTCCTTCGTTCGCGACCAACGGTGGATCCCGGCGTGCGCCGGGATGACATACAAGCAACTCGGCGCATTGCTTCCGGCCCGTGCCACTCAGGCCGCAGCGAAGCTCGGCCTGAGCAGCAAGGATTCCAGCCCACGCAAGTTGATCAGCTTGCGCCAGCGCGGTGTCGAGTCGGCGAGGGCGAGTGCGGGGTAGCGCTGCAGCAGCCGGGTGAACGCGACCTCGGCTTCGAGCCGGGCGAGCGGCGCTCCCAGGCAGTAGTGGATTCCAGCACCGAAACCCAGGTGCGGGTTCGGGGTGCGGGTGATGTCGAAGCGGTCGGGGTCGGCAAACACGGCGGGGTCTCGATTCGCCGCGCCGATCATGAAATAGATGGTCTCGTTGGCCGGAATCACGGTGTCGCCCAGCGCATACGGCTCGACGGTATGCCGGCTCACCGTCGTGACGGAACCTTCGAAGCGCAGCATTTCGTCGATGGCGCTGGTCACGAGTGACGGCTCGGCGCGCAGGCGGGCGAGTTGCGCCGGGTTGAGCAGCAGGCTGAGCATGCCGTTGCCGATGAGGTTGGTGGTGGTCTCGTGGCCGGCGATGAACAGCAGGATCAGGTTGCCGAGCAACTCGTCTTCGCTCAGCGCGGCGTCGCCATGCGCGGTGATCAGCAGCCCCAACAGGTCGTCGCGCACGGGCCCGCCCAGGCGCCGTGCGATGTGTTCGCGCAGGTAGCCCACGATGCCTTCGGCGGCCTGATTGGCGGCGATGCGCTGCTCCTTGCGCACGACGGGCTCGACGATCCAGGCCAGCGCGTCCGACCAGGCCTTGGTCTGCGCGAAGTCCTGCGGTGGCAGGCCCAGCACATCGCAGATCACGCGCACCGGCAGCGCTTGTGCCAGGCCCGCCATCAGGTCGAACTCGGCGCCGGGTTCGCCGGGTGCGGGCAGCGCCGCGAGCAGCTCGTCCGAAACCGCGCCGACGCGCTCGCGCAGCGCTTCGATCACCGGTGGTTTGAAAGCGCCGTTCACGAGGCGCCGCAGCCGCGTGTGCTTTGGCGGGTCGTTGAACAGCATCCACTGTTCGGTCGTGCGCTCCAGCGTGGAGTCGGCGATGAACGGGCGCAGCTTGGCGTAGATCGGCGAGCGCCACGGCTCGCGGCTCAGATGCGAGCTGCGCAGGCCGCTGCTGGAGTCGGCATGGCCGCAAACGAGCCACAGGCCCAGCACATCGCGCGCCACCCGGCCCTGCTCGCGCAGCGCGCGCAGCAGGGGATGCGGGTCGTCGCGAAACGCCGGATCGCGCATGTCTACCGGAGCGTTCGCGCTGCCGGGGGCTTGCGCTTTGGGGTCCATCGCCCCGTCGCCGATCGCAGGGTCGGCGGTCAATCGACCAGCGCCTGCGACACCAAGTCCTTCATCATGCGCCGGTAAGACGCGCGCTGCGGGCTCGGCGCCTGGGTCATGTAGACGGCGCAGATCTGTTCCTTCGGTTCGGCCCAGAAGTAGGTTCCGGCGTAGCCGGCCCAGGTGAATTCGCCCGCCGATCCGTGCACGCCGGCAATGCCGTCGCCCTGCCGCACCAGGAACCCCAGACCGAAGGTGTAGCCTGCGCTGCCCAGCAGCAGCATGCCGGGGTTGGATGTGGTGTTGATCGCGCTGCCCAGATGGTCTGACGTCATCAGCGTGACGGTGGAGCGCGACAGGATGCGCGCGCCTTCGAGCTGGCCGCCGCCCAGCATCGCCTGGCAGTAGCGCAGGTAGTCGCCCGCGGTGCTCACGCCACCGGCGCCGCCAGAGTCGTTGCCGGGCACCTTGCTCACGTCGATCAGCTTGTTGTCCACACCCGTCAGCGGATCTTTCGGGAAGGGCTCGGCGACACGTGCCGCCTTGTTCGCGGGGACATGAAAGCCCGAGTCGAGCATCTTCAGAGGGCCGAACACGCGTTCCTGCAAGAACTCGCCCAGGCGCTTGCCCGTCACGGCCTCGACGACGCGTCCCTGCACGTCCACCGACAGGCTGTACTCCCACGTCGTGCCGGGCTGCTGCGTCAGCGGTGCCTTGCCCAGTTGATCGGCCATCTGCGCGCCGGCAGGTTCGCGCGCGTCGAAATCGAGCGTGGGCTTGTAGACGCCGGCCTTGACGTAGGCTTCGCGCACGAGCGTGTTGCGTGTCAGCTCACCGTAGGCGATTCCCGAGGTGTGGCGCAGCAGATCCTGAATCGTCGGTTCGCGGTTCGCCGCGACGAGCCTGAAGCTCACGCCGTGGAACACCGGATCGAGCGTGGGCACGCTGACCATCGGACCCTTGAACGACGGCAGGAACTTTGACACCGGATCGGTGAGCTGAATCTTCCCTTCTTCCACAAGCATCATCACGGCAAGGACAGCGACGCCTAGTTTCTTGAGTTCGTAGCGACCCGAGGGCCGTTCCG
>JANNKM010000436.1:0-6419 GCA_031396305.1 Rhizobacter sp. | reverse complement strand
CTGCCTGAGGGCAACTGGATCAGCCGCGCGCCGAGCCTCAAACGCAAGGCCATCCTGATCGCCAAGGTGCAGGATGAAGGCGGCCACGGCCTCTACCTCTACGCCGCGGCAGAGACGCTCGGCGTGTCGCGCGACAGCCTCATTGAAGCACAGCACAGCGGCCGCGCCAAGTACAGCTCGATCTTCAACTACCCGACGCTGACCTGGGCCGATGTCGGCACGATCGGCTGGCTGGTGGACGGCGCAGCGATCATGAACCAGGTGCCGCTGTGCCGGTGCTCGTACGGGCCTTATGCGCGAGCCATGGTGCGAGTCTGCAAGGAGGAATCGTTCCACCAGCGCCAGGGGTTCGAGTCGCTGCTGACGATGATGACGCACGGCACGCCCGCGCAGCGCGACATGGTGCAGGACGCCGTGAACCGCTGGTGGTGGCCGTCGCTGATGATGTTCGGCCCGCCAGACGCCGAGTCGACGCACAGCGAGCAGTCGATGCGCTGGGGGATCAAGAGAAATTCCAACGACGAACTGCGCCAGAAGTTCGTCGACGCCTGCGTCGAACAGGCGAAGGTGCTGGGCGTCTCGCTGCCCGACCCCGACCTGAAGTGGAACGAGCAGCGCGGCGCGCACGACTGCGGCGTCATCGACTGGTCGGAGTTCTGGAACGTCGTGGGCGGCAACGGCCCGTGCAACAAGGAGCGGCTCGCGGCGCGCGTGAAGGCGTGGATTGAGGGCGCCTGGGTCCGCGAAGCAGCGCTGGCGTACGCCGCCAAACATGCGGATCAGGCGAAGGCGGCATGACCATGGGCACGCAAACGCTCGGCGAGTTTCCGCTGTGGGAAGTATTCATCCGCAGCAAGAGCGGTCTGGACCACAAGCATTGCGGCAGCCTGCACGCCAGCGACGCGACGCTGGCGATCCAGATGGCGCGCGATGTCTACACGCGGCGCCAGGAAGGCACGAGCATCTGGGTCGTGCGCTCCGACCAGATCGTCGCGAACGACCCCGACACGCGCGACATGGACTTCGAGCCCGCGGAGAACAAGGTGTACCGGCACCCGACGTTCTACAAGTTGCCCGCCGACCTGGACCACATGTGATGGCGCAGCCCGCATGCAACTCGCAGGTGCAGTACGTGCTGCGCATCGCCGACTCGAGCCTGATCCACGGCCAGCGCCTTGCGCTGTGGTGCGGCCACGCGCCGGTGCTCGAGGAAGATATCGCGCTGACGAATATCGCGCTCGATCACATCGGTCAGGCGCGCGCGCTGCTCACGCTGGCCGGCCAACTGGAGGGCCGCGGGCGCGACGAAGACGCGCTCGCCTACCAGCGCATCGAGCGCGAGTTCTGCAACGTCACCATGCTCGAATTGCCGAACGGCGACTTCGCGCGAACCGTGCTGCGCGGGTTTCTGTGGTCGGCGCACCTGAATGTCTTGTGGCCGGCGCTCGGGTCATCGAGCGATTCGCACCTCGCGGCGATCGCCGCCAAGTGTTCAAAGGAAACGCGCTACCACCAGCGCCACTTCGCCGACTGGGTGCTGCGCCTGGGCGACGGCACGCCACAGTCGCACCAGCGCATAGCTACGGCGCTCGACGAGTTGTGGCCGTATGCGGCGGAATGGTTTGCCGACGATGGGGTCGACGCGCAGGCTGCGGCGAGCGGCCTGGGGCCTGCGTGGAGTGCGCTGCAGGGCGCCTGGACGCATGCGGTGCAACCAGTGCTCGCGCAAGCCGGCCTCACCGCGCCCGCGAAATCTCCCTTCCTCTCCACCGGCAAGTCGGGCCGGCACAGCGAACACATGGGCTTTCTGCTTGCCGAAATGCAGGCTCTGGCGCGCGAGTTTCCAGCAGGCGTGTGGTGAACACCTCAACTGAGACCCAGGCTGCGCCCGCGCTTGACGAGGCGCAGGCCTGGCAGGCGATTTCACAGGTGCTCGACCCGGAAGTTCCGGTCCTGTCGGTGCTTGAACTCGGCATTGTGCGCAGCGTGTCGGTGAATGCAGGCGTCGTGCACCTGACCGTCACGCCCACTTACTCGGGTTGCCCGGCGACCGAGGTGATTCAGGATGCGCTGCGCGCGGCGCTGCTGAGCGCCGGAGCGCGCGACGTGCACATCGACCTGAAATTCGCACCTGCCTGGACGACCGACTGGATCTCTCCCGCAGCGGCAGAGAAACTGCGCCGTTACGGCATCTCCCCCCCGCATGCGGCGAACCCCATCCAGCCCTTGAAGTTTCACCCGCGGCAATTGCACTGCCCGCGCTGCGACAGCACTCAGACCGAGCGTCTGTCCGAATTCGGCTCGACCGCGTGCAAGGCGCTGTACCGCTGCCTCGCCTGTCGCGAACCGTTCGACTACTTCAAGCCGATCTAATCGACCAGGATGAGTCTCGCCTTCCATCCCCTGCGCGTCGCCGGCATCGAGCGCGACGCCGACGCGCTGATCGTGGCCTTCAGCGTTCCCGAAGCGCTGCGCTCGACGTTTGCATTCAGCGCCGGTCAGTACCTGACGCTGCGAACCTTCGTCAACGGCGAAGACCTGCGCCGCTCGTACTCGATCTGCAGTGCACCGGACGAACCCGAGATCAAGGTGGGCGTGCGGCTGCTGCCGGGCGGTGCGTTTTCCGGCTGGGCAGCCTCCGACCTTCGGCCGGGGGAAACGCTCGACGTGCTGCCGCCGCTCGGGCGCTTCAACGTCGCGCTCGACGCGACGGCAAGGCGCCATTTCCTGTTCGTCGCCGCGGGCAGCGGCATCACGCCGATGCTTTCACTGCTCAAGGCAACGCTGGCGCGCGAGCCGCATTCGCGCTGCACGCTGATCTACGGCAACCGGCGCATCGCGACGACGATGTTCCGCGACGCGCTCGCCGAACTGAAGAACCGCTACATGGCGCGCTTGGTCGCACACTACGTGTTCTCGCGCGAAGAGCAGGACGCGCCGCTCTTCAACGGCCGCATCGACACGCCGCGCATGGCGCAATTCCTCGATTTGCTCGTGCCTGCGGCGAGCATCGACGAGGCGTTTGTGTGCGGCCCGGCCGGAATGATCGACGCCGTGGTCGCAGCACTGGCTGGCACGGGCGTCGCCGACGCCAAGGTTCACGTCGAACGCTTCGGCGATTCGGCGACTGCCGCTGAACATCATGTTGAAGCCCGCGACGCCGACAACGCCCAGGTCACGCTCGTCATCGACGGCCTGGCGCGTCAGGTCGAATTTCGGCTGACCGATGCGTCGATCCTCGATGCCGCGCGCCGCGCCGGGCTGGAAGTGCCCTACGCCTGCAAGGCCGGCGTGTGCTCCACCTGCAAAGGCAAGTTGCTCGAGGGCGAGGTACGCATGGACCGCAATTTCGCGCTCACCCCCGCCGAAGTGGCGCAGGGTTTCGTGTTGTGCTGCCAGTCGCACCCGATCAGCGCGAAAGTGATGATCACGCTCGACCAGCGCTAGGGCGGATGGCCAGAGCCCGCTCCGCGCACTTCGAGCCGAACCGCGAGGGCATCATTCGCGCGGCGGCACAACTGTTTGCCGCCCAGGGCTACCCCGGCACGACGATGAACGACGTGGCGCGTGCCTGCGGCATCTCCAAGGCACTGCTGTACCACTATGTCGACGACAAGTACCGGCTGCTGCTTGAAATCACGGAAGGCCATGTGACGCGGCTCGAAGCGCTCGTGGCCGAAGTGCAGGCGCAGCGGCTCACCCCGGAGACGCGCCTGCGCAAGCTCATCCACCGCTTCGTCGAAGAATACGCATTGGCGCGCCACGAGCACTGCGTGCTGACGCAGGACGTCAAATTCCTCAGCGCGGCCGACAGCAAGCGCGTTCTCGCCAAGGAGCGGCACATCGTCGCGGCATTTTCGCAAGCGGTAGCGCAAGCGCGGCCCGAACTCGACGCCGCGAGGCTGTCCAAGCCGCTGGCGATGCTGCTGTTCGGCATGATGAACTGGATGTTCACCTGGCTGCGCCCCGACGGCGCGATCACGCATCACGACATGGCACCCATCGTCGCGGACCTGTTCCTCGGCGGCCTCGGGTCGATCCCCGCCCAATCCGCAGCCACTGCAAGGCAGGCCGCGAGGCGCTGACCCGCGAGGGCGGGCACGCCACAGCGATTGCCGGGGGAGATCAAAAGTCCAGCCACTCCATGTCGCCAATCAACCCCGATCCCTTGATGCGCTCCAGGGTTTCGCTCAAGGCTTCGATGCTGTTGTCGAACGAACCGTGCGTCGCCTGCACCTCGCCGCCTTCGCGGGTGCAACGAACCCTGGGTTTGCCGTGCACCTTGAGCAAGGTCGTACCGGTGGTCGGGCGCTGCGTCGCCCACACCGATTGCCAGGTTTGAAGAGATTCCAGCTCGGTGCCATTCCATTGGTCCGCGTCGCTCGCGTACTTCGGATCCAGCGCGCGCTCGAAACCCAGCAACGGCATCTTGCGTGCGTCATCGAGCGCACGCGACACGAGATAGAGAAGCGACTTTCCATACGCCGGAATCTCGGGCGACGGCAATCCGTCGTCTTTTTCATGGCGGTCCGACAGCACGTACAGCCAGAGCTTGTCCAGACTCAACACACCGGCGTTCGCCGCCTTCAGGTAGTGGTCCACCGCGAAGCGCACCGAGCACGCGGCTGCGTACAGGGTGCAGGTGTTGACGTGCAAGCGCTTGCCTCGCGCGGGCGCTTGCGCGGCCAGGCGGTCGAGCAAGTGCCCCAACACGATCGAGCCCGCCGAATGGCCGATCAGATGCAGTTCGAGCTCGTCCCCGCGCGCGGCGAGGTCGTGGTGCAGCGCGACGAGGTAGCGCACCAGATAGTCCACGCCGTGGTCGGCGTCGACCGAGCGGCGCGCGTTCTCGCGCATCTCGCTCCAGATGCCCTTGGCAAGCAAATGCGCCAGCGCTTCGATCGACCGGTCCTTGGCGTCGCCCAGCGCGTCGAGCAGGCCGCCGGCACGTTGCGAGACATCGCCGAAGAGTTTTCGCGCGGCGTCTTGCACCATGTGGCCCAGCGTCTCGCCGGCTCCGGTTTTCCACGTCAGGAACAGCGGGTAGATGCCGTTCGCCTCAAAGTACGGTGCGAGCACACGGATCCGGCTGATCGACTCGCTCTGTGCATTCAAGCCGCCATGGGCATAGAGCGCCAGCCTCAGCGTTCGCGAGCGCTGCGCCGCAAACCAGGCCTTCGGGCCGTCAAACACCAGTTCTTCGGCCAGGCCCGCGGCGTCGGTCGCGGCGCGGGTGAAATCGGTGACGATCAATGTGCCGTCATTGCCGGTGACGAGGGTGTGCCGGTACGCCTGGTCGGTGGACCAGGGTTGATAGGCCTTGCAATTGAACGGGTGGTCGATCGGCCACGGGTCATCGGCCGGGTTGTCGGCGACCCGGGTGGCGCGCTCCAGCCCGGCGAGAGAATGGCCGCTGGCAACGCGCCAGCGCGACGCCACCACCGGCCGGGACGCGCCTGATCGACCACCCGACAATTCAGGCAGGACCGCCGGAACCCCCAGCGCACAAGCCCAGGCATCGGTGCTGTGCACCACCCAGTCGTCGTACGGGAGCACCGCGAACCCCGAGGCGCCCCACTTGCGGCCCCAGGAATTCTGGACGGCGAAGCCGCGTTCATTGAATCCCACCAGCGCGAACGCATGCCCGCCCAGTTGTTTCGGGTTCTTCGCCGGCGCAATCACGGGCAAGGCGTCGTGGCCCGCAGGCGGCTGGGTACGGCGCGACGTCGCGAGAGCGTCCCAGCCGTCATGCACGTTCGCCGATACGTAGATCGCGCCGATGTCGACGATCGCCGCCTGAAGGTCAACGATGGCGCCACGCTCGACTCGGTAGTACACACCCAGCGGCCGCGCGCCGGCATCGACCTCCCAGCCCGGCGCCGGGCGCACGAAGACCGGCTTGCCGGCGTCGCTCAGCGGATACGGCCAAGCCGGCTCGCTGCACACACCGTGCTTGTGCCAGCCCTTGAGTGCGCCGCGGCAGCTCGAGCCGTCGTAGTCGGTGCCGGGCCATTCGTCGTAGCGCTTCGCCAACTCATACAGCATGCGCGGGCTGACGGAGAAGAATTCGCCCTTCGCACCGGCCAACAGGTGCCGCGTCCAGAGCAGATAGTTGACGACGCCGGCCAGGCCGAAACCGGTGCAGGCGCCTTCCGAGCCCTGGTCCAGCACCAGGCCCTGCGCCACGTAGCTGGCCACAAGCGGCTTCAACCCGGTCTCGGGAAAACACGGCGGCAACGATCGCAGCGGTGGGCGGTACGGCAGGTCGCGAAAATCAAGCCGGTCCGGCCGGGCGTCGAAAACCCGCGTTGCTACCTTCACCATCGTCAACCTCCTGGTCCCATCGTTTCTTGAGTAAATGTGGCTCTGCCACTTTACTCAACCCCAAGGGCCACGAAGGGGCCCCTTCGTGGCCCTTG
>JANNKM010000429.1:0-2384 GCA_031396305.1 Rhizobacter sp. | reverse complement strand
AACCCAGGGCACGCTTGCCGGTGAGCTTGTACTTGGCCAGCAGGTCCTTGATGTGCCTGGCACTGGCGTCGTCTTCAAACTTGAGGAAGGCATTTTCTGTGTACAGCACCGGCGCGCCGCTGCTGTCCACCAACACACGGCCCGCAAAACGCACAGCGGCATCCTGCTTCAGCACCCCGCGTGCCGCGTTGCGGGTGGCCTTGGGCCGGGTCGCGTTGGCCGCGCTGAAGATCTCGACGCCGGCCTCGGCAAATCGTTCCACCAGCTCCAGGCTGCTTAGCGCCTCGCGCGAGGCGCGGGCCAGCGGCGCCGACTCCTGTGGTGCACCGAAGGCCGGCGCGCCGCTGCGTGTGCGCACGGCCATCAGCGCGTCGCTTTCACGCAGCGCATACTTCTTGCCGGCTTTGCCACCGTATTGGACGACAAACATGATGTTTTCCTTCAAGGTCAGTCACCCGGCCACGCCAGGCGACGGCGAAAGTGCAACGGCTTGCGTCTCGTCGCAGTGTAGACAGTACGGGCGCCGACAAGCAAGGCTCAACGTCGTCATTACAGGGGATCGACAGCGTCGCCTACGGCGGTCAGGGTGCGTGCTGTTTCGGCCCTCGGCGCATGGTGGCGTTGGTGGTCGTGACCGGGTCAACGTGGAGTGACCAGGAGCCCGGCAGTGAAAAGGACGACAAGCAACAAGGTCAAGACCGCCGCCACCGACGCCCCGGCGTCGGCGTACCCTGCCCAACTGAAACACGGCATGGCCAACCCGACGCAGGTGTACCAGCGTGCCGACGACCTGCACGCGCGCCTGCCCGCAAGTCGAGGGCCTGCCAGCGCCGGCGCCACCCCTCCTGCCAGTATCGACGAGACGCAGTCGCTGCAATTGATGGGCGGCCCTGCCAAAGGCCCGCAGGCCCACGTGGTCTACCGCGACAAAGTGTCCGGACAAGTGGTGATACCCAGCGGACGCGTGCTGGTGCGTTTTGCCGACGGCGTGAATGCGCAAGACCGCGCGTCGGCGCTGCAGGCCGCCGGCTACCGCATCGCCAAGGTGCTGTCGTACGCACCGCACTCGGCCTGGGTGGAGTCACTGGCGCAGGATGGCGCCGCCGCGCTCCAGGGCCTGCCCGCCCTGGAGACGCTGGCCGACGTCGAGAACGTTGAGCCGCAGTGGTTGTCACCACGGGCCGCGCGTTGAGGGAGGCGGGGGTCGCTTGACCGTGGCCTGGCCCAGACGTCATACCACGTCACCGGGCCACGACACTGGTGCTCAGCCCGGCACCAGCGTGGCGGGGTCCAAGTAGGCCTGTTGCCAGGTCTCGAAATCCACCTCGTCAGTCGCCTCGAGCGGTCGCGCGAAGTCACAGCGCAGCGTCATCTACCGATCCTTCCAACGCGTGACGTTGCGCGTGAAGTGCGCGATCGATCCTTTGAGGTTCTCGATCGGGTTGGTCGTGCGCAGCGTGCGGTACGGCGCGCCTGTGATGCCAAGCTGCTGCACCGTCAACGCCTCCTCCAGCCCTTCGCGCATGCTGGCCGCCGCGCCGGGATGCCGGGCGTGAAGAGAACTTGCCAGTCGCATGAACTGCTTCTTGGCCAGCTCGGCGCTCGCACAGTACCAGGCATCGCGCATGGCCCGGCTGACACTGGCTTTGCAGTGCCTCGGGCTGATGCTCGATCACGTTGCGCCGCTTGTGCTCCTGGCAGCGCTGGATCAGCGCGAGTTGCCCGAAGCAATCGACGAAGGCCTTTCGCAGCGCCTTGCCTCCGTCGACACGCTCGCGGAAGTGGATGCCGTCGAAGAACGAGGCAGATTGCTTCGCCCGTCAACATCGCAGAACCGAACCTGCACCGAACCGCCACAACCGCGTCAACGCGCTTACCGCGCGAGCGGTTTCGTCCGATGGCCGATCACCGACACCCACGGACGGCAGCTCCGCTCAAGCCCGCCCTAGCCAAACCGCAACGCCACCACCCCACCGACGATCACCACGGCCCCCAGCGCGCGCTGCATGCCGAAGGGCTCTTTGAGCAGCCACACCCCGAGCACGCTGGCAAACAGGATCGAGGTCTCGCGCAGCGCGGAGATCGCCGCGACGGGCGCGCGTGTCATCGCCCACAGTGCGATCGCGTAGCTGCCGATCGACGCAGCGCCGCCCAGCATCGCCAGCGGCCAGCGGGTGCGCGCATAGGCGAGGATCGCGCGGCGCCCCGCAGCGTCGCGGCGCAACCACACGAGCCCCGGGTAGGGAATGCCGTCGAGCACGAACAGCAGCAGGACGTAGGTCAAAGCCGAATGCCCGGCGGCGACCGCCGTGCGCACGCCGCTGCCGTCGACAAAGGTGTACATCGCGATCACGCACGCATTCGCCAGCGCGAAACCGAGCGCG
>JANNKM010000426.1:0-19407 GCA_031396305.1 Rhizobacter sp. | reverse complement strand
CCATCGTCTACCCCAACTACGAATACGGCCAGTCGGCGGTGGCGGCCTTCAAGAACCTGCTCAAGGCAGCCCAGCCCGATGTCGAGTTCGTCGCCGAGCAGGCCACGCCGCTCGGGCGCATCGACGCAGGCGCAGTGACGCAGGCGCTGGCCGACGCCAGGCCCGACGCCATCTTCAACGTGCTGTTCGGCGCCGATCTGTCGAAGTTCGTTCGCGAGGGCCATACGCGCGATCTGTTCAAGGGCCGCGAAGTGGTGAGCCTGCTCACCGGCGAGCCCGAGTACATCGAGCCGCTGAAGGAAGAAGCTCCGGTGGGCTGGATCGTCACGGGCTACCCCTACTACGGCATCCCGACGGACGAACACAAGAAGTTCTTCATCGCCTACTTTCGCAAGTACAACGAATATCCGAAGCTCGGCTCGGTGGTCGGCTACGCAACGATCTGGTCGATTGCCGAGGGCATCCGCAAAGCGAAATCGACCGACACCGAAAAACTGATCACGGCGTTCAGAGGCCTCACCCTGATGTCGCCGCTGGGCAAGATTACCTACCGCGCCAGCGACCACCAGAGCACGATGGGCGCGTATCTGGGCCGCACAAAACTCGAGGGTACGAAAGGCGTGATGACCGATTACGTGTACATCGACGGCGCGAAGGTGCTGCCGAGCGACGAAGAAACGAAGAAATTGCGGCCGGCGGATTGAGCACGCGCAGGCAAAAACCCGGCCATCCCGGCGCACGCCGGGATCCACCGCTTGGCAAAGCGCGCTGGTGTCTCGTGGATCCCGGCTTTCGCCGGGATGACAGGCCTGCGCACTGCGTGCATACCGGCCCCGTATCGAGTACGGGGTGGCACTTGCGCCGGTATGACGCAGCGCTGGGCGCCGACGCATGACCTCCTCGCACACAACCCTCTTGCATGACGCTGTCTTCGATCCTTCTGCAATTCCTCACCGGCCTGTCCGCGGCGTCGGCGCTGTTCCTCGTCGGCAGCGGGCTGTCGCTGATCTTCGGCGTGACGCGCATCGTCAACTTCGCGCATGGGTCGTTCTACATGCTGGGGCTTTACGGGGCGGTGGCGCTGGTGGAGCGGTTCGGAAACTCGCCGCTGGGTTTTTGGGGCGCGGTGCTGATCGCAGCACTGCTCGTCGCGCTGGTCGGTGCGCTGCTCGAAATGTTCTTGCTGCGCCGCATTTACGCCGCGCCTGAGTTGTTCCAGTTGCTCGCCACTTTTGCGCTCGTGCTCGTGATCAAGGACATCGCGCTCGCGCTGTGGGGCCCCGAAGACCTGCTCGGCCCGAAGGCGCCGGGCATGAAGGGCGCGGTTCTGGTGATGGGCAAACCGTTGCCCAGTTACGACGTGTTCCTGATCTTCGTCGGTCCGATCGTGTTGGGTGCCCTTTGGCTGCTGCTGACGCGCACGCGTTGGGGCCTGCTGGTGCGCGCCGCGACGCAAGACCGCGAAATGGTGGGCGCGCTCGGCGTGAACCAGCGCTGGCTGTTCACTTCGGTGTTCGCGCTGGGCACGTTTCTCGCCGCGCTCGGCGGCGCGCTACAAATGCCGCGCGAACCGGCGAACCTGAGCCTGGATCTGGCGCTGATCGGCGAGGCCTTCGTCGTCGTCGTTGTCGGCGGCATGGGCTCGGTGTTCGGCGCGTTTGTCGCGGCGGTGTTGATCTCCTTCGTCAAGGCAGCGTGCATCGCTGCGGGGTCGATCGACGTGTTCGGCGCGCCGTTCCCGTTGAGCAAGCTCACCCTCGTCGCCGAATTTCTGGTCATGGCGATCGTGCTCGTGTGGCGGCCCTGGGGCCTGTTCGGCAAGCCGCAAGGCGCGGTGCGCGGCACGTCGGTGATCGACGCGCCGCTGCGCGCGCTGCCGCGGCACTGGCAGGTGGCCGGCCTCGCGGGCTTGTTGCTGTTGCTGCTGGTACCGCTGCTGCAAAGCGTGTCACCGTATGCGGTGGTGCTGATGATCGACGTGCTGATCGCGGTGCTGTTCGCGACAAGCCTGCATTTCGTGATGGGCCCGGCGGGGCTGCATTCATTCGGCCACGCCGCCTACTTTGGCCTGGGCGCGTACGGCGCGGCGCTGTGCCTGAAGGCGTTGGCGTTTCCGATGGAGTTGGCCCTGCTGCTCGCGCCGCTCGCCGCCACGCTGGGCGCGCTGCTGTGCGGCTGGTTCTGCGTGCGCCTGTCGGGCGTGTATCTGGCGATGCTGACGCTGGCCTTCGCTCAAATCGTCTGGGCCGTCGTGTTCCAGTGGGATGGGCTGACGGGCGGCAGCAACGGCCTGGTGGGCATCTGGCCCGCGCCGTGGCTGGCGAGCAAGACGGCGCTGTACCTCGTGACGCTCACGTTCACCGTCGCCGGCTGCGCGTTGCTCGCAAGAATGCTGCACGCGCCGCTCGGCCTGGCGCTGCGTGCCGGGCGCGACTCGCCGCTACGTGCCCACGCGATTGGCCTGGACGTGCCGCGCCTGCAATGGCTGGCGTTTGTCATCGCCGGCAGCGTGGCCGGCGTGGCGGGGGCGCTGTTCGCCTTCGCGAAGGGCACGATCTCGCCCGAGACGCTGGGCGTGTCGAAGTCGGTCGATGGCCTCGTGATGGTGTTGCTGGGTGGCGTGCAAACGCTGTCGGGACCGTGGGTCGGCGCGGCGCTGTTCACCTGGCTGCAAGACACGGTGATGCGCCAGACCGACTACTGGCGCGCGCTGCTCGGTGCGACGATGCTCGCCCTGGTGCTGCTGTTCCCGCTGGGCGTGGCCGGTGGCTTGCGGCGCATCTTCCTGAAGGAGCCGGCGTGAGCGCGAAAGAGGGGCCCCACGAAGTGGGGATCGAAGCGCGGCAGCCGGCTCGCTGCCGACCGCGCGGGATACGCATGTCCACCTACGGGCCGGAGGCGGCGGCGTGAGCGCACCGCTGCTCGCTGTGCGCGGCCTGAGCAAGACCTTCGGCGGCCTGCGCGCGGTGCACGAGGTGAGTTTCCAGCTCGCGCCCGGCGAAATGCTGGCGCTCATCGGCCCCAATGGTGCCGGCAAATCGACCTGCTTCAACATCGTCAACGGCCAGCTTGCGCCCGATGCGGGTTCGGTGCAGCTGCACGGCACGGAACTGATCGGCAGGACGCCCGATGCCATCTGGCGCCTCGGCGTCGGACGCACGTTTCAGATCGCCGAGACGTTTGCCTCGCTGACGGTGGTCGAGAACGTGCAGCTCGCCTTGCTCTCGCACGCCGGCCACGTATTGCGCTTCTGGCGCAGCGCACGCGAGCAGTTCCGCGAGGACGCCCTGGTCTTGCTGGAGCGCGTGGGCATGGCAGCGCAGGCGGAACGCGCGATGAGCGTGCTGGCGTATGGCGACGTAAAACGGGTCGAACTCGCGCTGGCGCTGGCGAATCAGCCGCGCCTGCTGCTGATGGACGAGCCCACCGCGGGCATGGCGCCACGCGAACGCCACCAGCTGATGGAGTTGACCCGCTCTCTGGCGCACGAGCAGCACATCGGCGTGCTGTTCACCGAGCACAGCATGGACGTGGTGTTCGCCCATGCAGACCGCTTGATCGTGCTGGCGCGCGGCGAGTTGATCGCGGGCGGCGCACCCGCGGCGGTGCGCGACGACCCGCGCGTGCGCGAGGTCTATTTCGGCATGGGTTCCACCTTCGAAGCGGCCTCGCATGCTTGAGGTGCAACAACTGTGCGCCTGGTACGGCAAGGCGCAGATCCTGTTCGACGTGTCGCTGCGCGTGGGCGCGGGCGAGTGCGTGGCGCTGATGGGGCGCAACGGCGCGGGCAAGTCGACGACGATGAAAGCCCTCATGGGCCTGCTCGCGCAGCGCAGCGGGCGTGTGAGTTTCGAGGGCCGTGAGGTCTCGCGCCTGGCGTCGCACAGCATCAGCCGGCTCGGCCTGGGCTGGGTGCCGGAAGACCGGCGCATCTTCACCGACCTGAGCGTGCGCGAGAACCTGGAAGTCGGGCGCCAGCCGCCGCGCGCCGGCGCGCCGCCCTGGACGATCGAGAAGCTCACCGATCTCTTCCCGAATCTGGCGACGATGCTGGAGCGCCCCGGCGGCCGCACCAGTGGCGGCGAGCAGCAGATGCTGACGATCGCGCGCACGCTGATGGGCAATCCGCGGCTGATCCTGCTCGACGAACCGTCGGAGGGCGTGGCGCCGCTGATCGTTGAACAATTGGCGCGCATGATGGTGTCGCTCAAGGCACAGGGGTTGTCGCTTCTGCTGTCGGAGCAGAACATCCACTTCGCACGCCTGGTGAGCGACCGGGCGGTGGTGCTTGAAAAGGGCCAGATCCAGTTCACCGGAACGATGCAGGAACTGATGGCTAACGATACGGTGCAGCGCACCTACTTGAGCGTATGAGGCTGTGGCGATGAAACAGGGCGTCGTGGATGCGCAGGGCAGTGCGGCTTTCGGATCGTTGCGGCCGCTCGCCGCGACGTGCCTGCGAGTGTGGAGCGAGGGCACGTGGCCCGGGCACCCGAGTGGCATGCGAAGGCGTGGCAGGCAACCGCCGTCGCCCTGGCGTGGAAACCTGGGCATGCCGACCGCACGCCAACAGACAACTTGGGGCCGTGAGCGGGAATTCCACGGTGCCGAGACACTCGCGCCACGAGGTGCGAAAGGCAAGCCGGAGCCAAGTCCATGACCCGCATTGCAGGCATCGACGTCGGTGGCACTTTCACCGACCTGATCTTCGTCGACGACGAGACGGGTGAAGTGCGCCTGGCGAAGGTGCCGACGACTGTCGAGAACCAGGCGTTCGGCGTGATCGCGGCGTTGGATGCGGCTCAGGTCGATGCGTCGACGTTGCACGCCATCGTGCATGGCACGACGACGACGACGAATGCGATGCTGGAGCGGCGCACGGCACGCGTCGGGCTGATCACGACGCGGGGTTTTCGCGACGTGCTCGAGCTGGGCCGGCGCACGCGGCCCACGCCTTACGGCTTGAAGGGTCGCTTCACGCCGCTGATCGAACGATCGCTGCGCCTCGAAGTGGACGAGCGTGTCGATGCGCAGGGTGAGGTCGTCGTGCCGCTCGATGAGTCGCAGGTCGAGGCGGCGGCTCGGCAGTTGCTTCGTGACGGCGCCGAGAGCGTGGTGATTCACTTCCTGCACAGCTACATCTACGCCGCGCATGAGGTGCGCGCCGCGCAGATCGTGCGCTCGCTCTGGCCGAATCCGCATGTGACCGCGGGCCACGCCATCGTCGCCGAATACCGCGAGTACGAACGCGGCGTCACCGCGGCGGTGAATGCGGCGATCCAGCCCGTGCTGCACCGCTACATCGCGCGGCTGCAGGACGAGCTCGGCAAACGCGGCTTCACGCGCGAACTGCTTGTGATGCAGGGCAACGGCGGCACGGTGGCGGCGAGCATCGTCGCCGAGCATGCGGTGAACACCGTCATGTCCGGGCCCGCTTCAGGCGTGATCGCCGCGGCGGCCACCGCGATGCAGGCGGGCAGCGCGCCGGGTGACTTCGCGAATGTCGTCAGCTACGACATGGGCGGCACGTCGACCGACGTGGCGCTCGTGCTCGGCGGGCTGCCGGAAGTGTCGAGCGAGCTTGAGCTTGAATACGCGATGCCGATCCACGTGCCGATGGTGGATGTGCACGCAGTAGGCGCGGGCGGCGGGTCGCTGGCGAGCGTGGATGCGTCGGGCATGTTGCGCGTCGGGCCGCAAAGCGCCGGTGCCACGCCCGGGCCGATGTGCTATGGGCGCGGCGGAACCAAGGTGACGATCACCGATGCGAACCTGGTCCTGGGGCGGCTCGACCCGGAGCGTTTGCTGTCGGTGGACCGGCCCGTCGACATGGCCACCCTGCACGCGGCGTTGCTGGCGCAAATCGGCACCCCTTTGGGGCTGGACGCCACCGCCGCAGCGGCCGCGGTACTTCGCGTCGCCAACGACAAGATGGCCGGCGCGGTGCGCATGGTGAGCCTGTCGCGTGGCCATGACCCGCGCGACTTCGCGCTGTTCGCGTTCGGCGGCGCCGGGCCGCTGCATGCCGTGGCGCTGGCGCGCGAGTTGGGCATCCCCAAGGTGCTGATTCCGGCGCGGCCGGGGTTGACGAATGCGCTGGGTTGCGTCGTCGCCGATCTGCGGCACGACTTCGTGGCGACGATCAATCAGCCGCTCGAAGCGCTCGTCGAAGGACAGGTGGGCAAGGCATTTGACGCCCAGGTGCGCCTGGGGCGCGAGCGCATCGAACGTGAAAAGGCCAAGGTCGAAGCCATCGTCACCGTGCACCGCGCCAACATGCAATTCCAGGGGCAGAGCCACATCCTGCCGGTGGCGCTTGCCGATCCCCGCATCACCTTGCCGGACCTGCGCAAGCTGTTCGAAGCCGCGTACTGGCAACGCTTCGGCGTTGAGCTGCCCGAGATCAAACCGGTGCTGGTGAACCTGCACACCGCCGTGATCGGCAAACGCAAGGGCGTATTGCTGAAGTCGATCAGCACGGCACAACCACGTGCGACATTGCGCGAGGCGCAGCGCAGCCGACGGCCGGTGTGGTTCGAGTCCTCGGGCTGGGTGGACACGCCGCTCTATACGCGCGAGCATCTGCCGTTGGGCTGTGAATTCGACGGGCCGGCGATCATCGAGCAGCTTGATTGCACGACTGTCATTGAACCGGGCAACCGAGTGCAGATGGACGGCGTGGGCAACTTGATCGTGACGGTATGAGGACTGACACCATGACCATCGACCCCATCACCCTGTCCGTCCTGCAAAACGGCCTGCAGCAGGTCTGCAACGAGATGGATCTGGCGTTCGTGCGCAGCGCGTTCAGCCCGGTGATCGCCGAGGCGCTGGACCGCAGCGATGGCATCTACCACCGCGACAGCGGCGAGCTGATCGCCCAGGGCGAGCTCGGCCTGCCGGTGTTCGTGGGCACGATGCAGTTCACCGTGCAGGCTGTGATCGAGCATGTACAGCGGCGCGCAATCGTGCTGCACCCGGGCGACATGTTCATCGTCAACGACCCCTACCTCGGCGGCACGCACCTGATGGACGTGAAGTTCGTGCAGCCGTTTTTCTACCGCGGTGAGCTCTGGTGCTGGCTCGCGAACACCGGGCATTGGCCGGATACCGGCGGCATGGTGCCGGGCGGGTTTTCGGCGAGCGCCACCGAGGTCGAACAAGAAGGGCTGCGCTTGCCGCCGGTCAAGCTCTACAAGCGCGGTGTTCTGGACGACGAAATCTTGTCGATCATCCTGTCGAACATCCGAATCGCAGATCAGCGCATTGGCGACATCAAGGCGCAGGCCGCGGCGCTCACGACAGGGGAGAAGCGCCTCACGGCGCTGCTGGAACGCTACGGCTCGGCGACGGTGAACGATGCGATCGTCGAATTGAAGGCCCGCGCCACACAGCAGATGCGTGCCCGCATCGCGACGATTCCCGATGGCACCTACCTCGGCGAGGCGTTTGTCGATTCCGACGGCGTGGTGAACGAGCCCCTGAAGATATCGATGCGCGTCACCAAGTCGGGTGGCGCCGAACATGCGCAGCTCAGCTTCGACATGAACGGCTCATCACCGCCCTGCAAGGGGCCGATGAACAGCGTCATCGCGACAACCAAGTCGTCGATCTACCTCGCCGTGAAGCATGTGTTCCCGGAAGTCGTGATCAACGCCGGAACGTTTACGCCGCTGCATATCGTCGAGCCCGAAGGCACGTTTCTCTATGCGCGCTATCCGCGGCCGGTGTCGGGCTGCGCCGCCGAGGTGAGCCAGCGAATTGCCGAAGCGGTGTTCGCGGCGCTCGGCCAGGCGATTCCGGATCAGTTGTTCGGTGCGCCCGCGGGGACGAGCGGGAACCTGGGAATCGGCGGCTTCGATCCGCTGAAAAACCGCGCCTACGTGATGTATGTGATTTCCGGCGGCGGCTACGGCGGCAGCCCGGCGGGCGACGGCATCAGCAACGGCTGCTCGACGATCGGCATTTCCAAGACCACGCCGATCGAGATCATGGAGCAGCTCTACCCTGTCCTGTTCGAGGAGTATTCGCTGCATGAAGGGTCGGGCGGCGCGGGCGAGTTTCGCGGCGGTTTTGGCGTGAACTACCGCATCAAGCTGCGCCGCGGCGAGGCGCGCGTGTCGATGGTGATGGACCATGGACGCACCGGCCCGCCGGGGGCGCTGGGCGGGGGCAGCGGCGGCGTCAACAAGGTCCGCATCATCCGTGGCGGTGTGACCTATGTGCCAGAGCATTTGTCGAAGGACCAGGACATCGCGATCAGTGCCGGCGACGTGATCTGCGTGTCCACACCCGGGGGCGGCGGATTCGGTGAGCCCGCGCGCCGCAGCGCGCACGCCGTGCAGCGCGATGCGGCGATGGGCTACTACGCAAGCTGACTCGTTCTATCATCGCGATGCCGCACGCCAAGACGCCTGCGGCAGCGTTCTCAGGGCGGGGCGGAATTCCCCACCGGCGGTGATGGCGATGGCTGAGAAGCCGGCGCACGAGCCCGCGAGCGCCTTGCTCCCATCGCGGGCGCGAGGGTCAGCAGATTCGGTGTCAATCCGAAGCCGACGGTCACAGTCCGGATGAAAGAGAGCGCGTTGTTCATGCGCTTGCGCTGCGCCATGCAGCGCGGGTGCGTGAACGCGTGCGCCCTGATTCTGGCAAGCCCTCGTTCATAGGAACACCATGAATCAGCTTCAAACTCCTCTTCAGCAACTCCCGCGCCGCCATGGCGGCGAGCCGCAGGTCGCGCCGGCACCCTGGCGCTTCGCATTGGTCCGAGCGCAGTGGCACGCTGACATCGTGCAGCGTGCCTGCGACAGCTTTCTCGCCGAGATCGAGCGCGACCGCGCTCCCGCGCACAGCGTGGACGTGTTCGACGTGCCCGGCGCGTTCGAGATTCCGTTGCACGCGCTGGCGCTGGCGCGCAGCAGGCGCTACGCCGCGATCATCGGCTGCGCACTCGTCGTCGACGGCGGCATCTACCGCCATGAGTTTGTCGCCGACGCGGTGATCTCGGGCCTGATGCGGGTACAGCTCGACACTGGGGTTCCAGTGATCTCCGCGGTGCTCACGCCGAAGAATTTTCACGAACACGACGAGCACCGGCGCTACTTTTCAGAGCACTTTGTCGTCAAGGGCCGCGAGGCGGCGCAGGCCTGCCTGAGGACGGTGCAGAGCCTGCGGCAGCTTGCCGCGTGACTGGCGAACACCGGCTGCACGTGTCTGCGGGGACCGCGATGTTGCACACGCCGCTCGAAATCCGGTCTCGCACCGAACTGCGCGTTGCAGGCGCTGGCGCGCCCGGCCACTTGCTGAGCGCCGCGAGCGGCCTGGTGCGGCGCGCAGGGCGCATGTACATCATCGCCGACGACGAACATCAGCTCGCCGTGTTCGACGCAGGCTCGACCGCCGGCCACTGGGCGCGGCTGTTCGATGGTGAATTGCCCGACAAGCCGAAAGCGCGCAAGGCGGCAAAGCCCGACCTGGAGACCCTGCTCGAGCTGCCGCCATCCGACGAGCTGCGCCACGGCGGATTGCTCGCGCTGGGTTCGGGCTCGCGATCGAACCGGCAAACGGGCGTGATCGTGGCGTTCGACGCGCACGGCGAACTGACCGCGCCACGCCGGGTCGACCTGGCGGCGCTTTACGCACCGCTGCGGCGCGACGTTGGCGTATTGAACATCGAGGGTGGCGTTCAGCGCGGCGAAGACTTGTTGCTGTTGCATCGCGCCAACCAGAGTCAGCCGCGCAACGTTTGCATGCGCTTCGCGTGGCACGAGGTCTGGCGCTGGCTGCTCGGCCGCGGCGGCGTGGCACCGCTGGCGCGCGATCAGGTGACCTACGATCTCGGCGCGATCGACGGCGTGGCGCTGGGCTTCACCGACGCTACCGCGCTGCCCGACGCGCAGTGGCTGTTCAGCGCCGTCGCCGAGGCCACGGACGACAGCTATCACGACGGCGCTTGCGTCGGCTCTGCGATCGGCATCGTTGCCGCGGATGGTCGCTTGCGCGACATGCGGCGCCTGGAGGGAACGTGGAAGGTGGAAGGCATTGCAGCGACGCCGCTGGCCGATGGCCACACGCTGGAGCTGACCCTCGTCACCGACGCCGACGACCGCGGCCAGCCGGCATCGTGCCTGAAGGCGCAGATGGCGCTGCGCGCCTGAGCAGATTCAGCCCACCCGCTCGCATGGGCGTCTTCCGGCGCCCGGCGCGCGGGCTCAGCCTGTCGAGCCGACGCCGTATTCGCTGACACCGAATGCGGTTGGTGCGCGCCGCCTATTCATTGCGCGCAAGTACGCTGCGGCGCGCCGCAGCCAGCGCGGCAGACGCGATGCACGGCGCGATGGCGCCTGTGCCGACAACTGCTGCGACACCCCCCCAGTGCGTCGCCAGCTCAAGCCGTCGTCACCGCTGCACGAAGGGTCGGTCCGGGGGGCAAGGCGTTTGGCGGTCATGGCGGCGTCCTGATTCGTTGTCTGAGGGCCGGTCATCGGCGCGGCACTCCTGCCGCCCTTGCAGTTGAACGATGCAAGCTTCGTGCCGCGACGCTGCGCGGGCCGCACGGCGCGTGGTCTGAGCAGTTTCGCCGCAGGCAGCTGCTTTCGAGTGTCAAAACGCGGCACATTGGCTTTCGCCGCCTTGAGCCGCAGCGACGGGTCGCGTCGGTGCGCCGACGCTATGCGTCAGCCGGGCCTGCTCGGCCGCGCGGTATGCGCGCCCCCGGCTCAGGCGGCCGCGCGGTATCCGCGCGGGATGGCGCTCAGCAGCCGCCGCGTGTATTCCTCACGCGGCGCATCGAGGATCTGTTCCACGCTCGCCTGCTCGACCACCTCGCCGTCCTTCATCACGAGCACCTCGTCGGCCATGAAGCGCACCACGGCGAGGTCGTGGCTGATGAAGATGTACGACAGGCCGAGTTCGTCTTGCAGGTCTTTCAACAAGTTGAGCACTTGCGCCTGCACCGAGACGTCGAGCGCGCTCACCGCTTCGTCGAGCACCAGCACCTCGGGGTTTAGCGTCAGGCAGCGCGCGATGGCGATGCGCTGGCGCTGACCGCCGGAAAACTCATGCGGGTACTTCTGCAGCGCGCTCTCGGGCAGTCCGACCTTGTCGAGCAAGGCCCGGGTGCGCGCTTCGCGGTCCGCGGCGCCGGCACCGATGCCGTGGATCAACATCGGCTCGGTCAGCGTCTGAGCCACCGTGAATCGCGGGTTCAGAGACGCATACGGGTTCTGGAAAACCACCTGCAGGCGTTTGCGCACCGCCAGCATCTCGGCTTTGCCCAGGGCGAGCAGGTCACGCCCATCGAACATGGCGTGGCCGTGTTGCGGCCCACCGTTGACCTCGTGCAGACGCAGCAACGCCAGGCCCAGCGTCGTCTTGCCCGAGCCCGATTCGCCGACGATGCCCAGCGTGTGGCCGCGCCTGAGCGTGAAGCTCGCGCTGCGCACCGCCTTGAATTCCTTGCGACCGAAGACGCCGCTGCGCAGCCAGAAGCTCTTGCTCAGGTGCGTCGCTTCGATGACCACCGGCGCATTCGGGTCTTTCGCCAGCGCTGCGCTTCCAGCCGTCGCGCCGCCGATGTGGTCGTCGATGACCATCAGCCTTGCAGTGCGCTGCGAAAGCAGCGGCCGGCAGGCGAGCAGCGCTTTCGTATAGGCGTCCTGCGGCGCACTGAAAATTTGCGCCACCGGCCCTTGCTCACGCACCGTGCCTTCGCGCATCACGACCACATGGTCGGCGATTTCGCCCACCACGCCCAAGTCGTGGCTGATGAACAGCATGCTCATGTGGTGCTTGGCTTTCAACGCGGCGAGCAGCTCCATGATCTGGCGCTGGATCGTCACGTCGAGCGCCGTCGTCGGCTCATCGGCAATCAACAATTTCGGCTCGCATGAAATCGCGATCGCGAGCATCACGCGCTGTTGCTGGCCACCCGACAGTTCGTGCGGGTAGGCACTCAGGCGCCGTTTCGGCTCGGGCAGGCCGACTTCAACGAGCAGGCTCTCGCACTTCTCCAGCGCCGCGCGCCGGCTCATGCCCAGGTGTTTGATGAGCGGCTCGCAAATTTGCTCGCCCACGCTGAACACCGGGTTCAGCGAGGTCAACGGATCCTGGAACACGCAGGCGATTTCCTTGCCGCGCAGGCGCTGCAGCTCGGTCACGCTCAGGCCCATCATGTCGCGGCCCTGGAACGAGATGGCGCCCTGGCGCTCGGCGTTGTCGGGCAGCAGGTTCAGGATCGACATCGCCGTGACGCTTTTGCCCGAACCCGACTCGCCCACCAGCGCGAGCGTGCTGTTCTCGGGCAATTCGAAACTCACGCCCACATCGCCGCGCCCGACGGCTTGCACGCGCTGCATCACACCATCGGTCTTGCCCAGGCGAAAAGCGACGCGCAAGTCCTTGATCGTGAGCAGCATCGTGAGGCGTCCGCTGATCTATTCCAAGCCGCGCAGCTTCGGGTCGAGCGCGTCGCGCAGCGCGTCGGTGAACAGCGAAAACGCTGTGACGAATACCGCCATGAACAGCGTCGCAGCGGCGAGTTGCCACCAGTGGCCGAGGATCAGTTCGCCTTGCGCCTCGGCGAGCATCGTGCCCCAGCTCACCTGGTCCACCGCGACGCCCAGGCCGAGGTAGGACAGGATCACCTCGGCCTTGATGAAGCCCACGGCATGGATGGAAAGCTGCACCAGCGCCACATGGCTCACATTGGGCAGGATATGGCGGAACATGCGCGAGAACGTGCTCGCGCCTATCGCCTCGGCAGCTCGAACGTATTCACGCACCGCGTGTTTCATGAACTCGGCGCGCACGAGCCGGTAAATGCCGGTCCAGCCGGTCAGCCCCAGGATGATGACGATGCTCCACACGCCCCTGGGGATGATCGCGTCAGCGCGGTTCAGCACTGCCGCGAACGTGAAGATCAGCAAGATCCCGGGGATCGACGTGAACACGTTGTAGACCCACTCCAGCAGGTCACCCAGCTTGCCGCCGAAGAAGCCCCCCAGCGCGCCCAGTACGGTACCGATCAGCGTGGCGACAAGCGCTGCGAGTACGCCGACCATGATCGAGATTTCCGCGCCCTTCACGGCCTTGGACAGAACGTCGCGGCCGAGCCGGTCGCCGCCGAAAGGCAGCGTGTCGCTCTTGATCGTTTCCACCGTCTTGAGCTGCGCGGCGCGCTCGGCCCATTCCTTGTAGCGGGAGCTAAGCGGGTCGACGTCCGAAATGTCGACGTTCGGGCCCTTCGGCTGGGCGATGCCGCTCACCTCGGCGGGCGGCGCCGGGCCCACGAAGTGCGGCGGCGCGTTGGGCACGCCCACTTCCTGTTGCCAGTTGCGCGCGACCAGGCCCGAGGCAGACGCCAGGATCAAGACCAGGAATGCGGCGACGATGGCCAGCGACACCAGGCCGACGCGGTCGGCGCTGAAGCGTTTCCACGCCGCGCCCCACACGCCACCGCTCGATGCCGACGCGCCGGAATCGCGGGTCAACACGGCGCTCATTTGAGGACCACCCGCGGGTCGGCCAGCTTGTACAGCACGTCGGTCAGCAGATTCACGAACATCGTGATCACCGCGATGTAAATCGTCACCGCTTGAATGACGGGGTAGTCGCTGCGGTTCACGGCGAGCAGCACTTCGCGCCCCAGCCCCGGAATCGAGAAGAACGTCTCGATCAGGAACGACCCGACAAAGATTCCCGGCAGCGCCACCGCCACGTTGGTCAGGATCGGGATCAGCGCATTGCGCAGCACATGCTTGAGCAGGATGGTGCGCTCGCTCAATCCCTTCGCGCGCGCCGTGCGCACGTAGTCCTGGCCGATCTCATCCAGGAAAAAAGTGCGGTACAGCCGCATCTGCGGCGCCAGGCCGACGAGCACCGCGAGCAGCACCGGCAGCGGCGTGTAGACGAGCAGATTCGTGATTGTGCTGTCGCTCCAGCCCTGCACCGGGAACCAGCCGAACTGGAACGCGAACAGGTACTGCCCGACGATGACATAGACGAGGAACGAGATCGACAGCGCCACCGTCGTCACGACCATCAGCGTGCGATCCGTCAACGAGCCGCGCACCGCCGCCACGCCAAGCGCGAACGGAATCGCGAGCAGCACGTCGAGCAGCAGGATCGGGACCATCACCGTCAACGTGGCCGGCAGGCGCGTCATGAACAGATTCGCCACCGATTCACTCGTCGCCCAGCTCTTGCCCCACTCGAACGTCACGATCTGCTTGAAGAAGATCGCGAGCTGCTCCCACACCGGCTGGTTCAAGCCCAACTGGT
This sequence comes from Rhizobacter sp., assembly GCA_031396305.1. Taxonomy (GTDB): domain Bacteria; phylum Pseudomonadota; class Gammaproteobacteria; order Burkholderiales; family Burkholderiaceae_C; genus JAEMQF01. The sequence goes on along the minus strand of JANNKM010000426.1, from coordinate 5,127 downwards.
CGCGGATCGCCTGGATCTGTTCGGGCGAGGCGTTCAAGCCGCCGAGAATTTCCGCCGGGTCGCCGCCGAAATACTTGAACAGGAAGAACACCAGCAGCACGACGCCAATCAGCGTCGGGATCATTTGCCAGAGCCTTCGGATCAGGTAGGCGGCCATGCGGTGTGCTGCGAGTGCTTGGGGACCTAGCGGGTGGGGGCTCGAGTGCGGGTGCCTGGAGTGGCCCGGCGCTGCGCAGTCTAAGCGACGCCGCCCAGCCAACGAACCCGGCGCGCCGCGCGCACGCAAAAGCTGCCGCCAGTCGTCACGAAGCTGTTGCGGCGTGTTCGCGCCAAAGACCTAGACTTGCGGATCGGGCGGGTGCTTGCGGGCACGAGGAGCGAACATGACGATTCCGGCGCTTTGGCTGCGAGCGTGGGGGGCGCATTGGATGGTGGCTGTCGCGGCAGCGTTTGCAACGACCTTTGTCGCGGCGCAGGCACCAGCGCCAACTGGCCAGAAGGTGCTGCGCTACGCCTTTCCCATCGCCGAAACAGGGTTCGACCCGGCGCAGATCAGCGATCTGTACTCGCGCACCATCACCGCCGGCATCTTCGAAGCGCTGCTGGCGTTCGACTTCCTCGCGCGGCCTTTTCAGATGAAGCCGCTGACCGCCGAAGCGATGCCCGAGATCTCAGCCGACTTCACAAGCTTCACGTTTCGCATCAAGCGCGGCATCTACTTTGCTGACGACCCGGCGTTCAAGGGCGTGCCGCGCGAGTTGACGGCTGCCGACTTCGTCTATGCGATCAAGCGCCACTACGACCCGCGCTGGAAGAGCCCGAACCTGTACCTGCTGGAGAACGCGCGGCTGCTGGGCCTGACCGAGTTGCGCAGGATGGCCCTCGAGGCGAAAACGCCGTTCCCGTATGACGTGGAAGTCGAAGGCGTGCGCGCCCTGGACCGCTACACGCTGCAGTTCCGCCTGGCCGAGCCGTCGCCGCGCTATCACCAGCAGTTGCTCACCGACAGCTCGGCGTTCGGCGCGATGGCGCGCGAAGTCGTGGAGTTCTATGGTGACAAGATCATGGAGCATCCGGTGGGCACGGGGCCGTATCGCCTGGGCGAGTGGCGGCGCAGCTCGCGCATCGTGCTGGAACGCAACCCTCGCTACCGCGAGGTGCTCTACGACGAGCGCCCGAGCCCGGACGACGCACAGGCGGTGGCGATTGCCAGGCAGATGCAGGGCAAGCGCATGCCGATGCTGGACCGGGTGGAGATCGCCATCATCGAAGAGGCGCAGCCGCGCTGGCTTTCGTTCCTGAACGCGCAGAGCGACTTCATGGACCGCCTGCCCAACGAGTTCATCAACGTCGCGGCACCGAACAACAAACTCGCGCCCAACCTGGCCAAACAGGGAATCAGGATGGACCAGGCACCGCTGGTCGACGCCACCTTGGTGCTGTTCAACCAGGAGCATCCATTGGTCGGCGGCAGCGGCCCGGCCAAGGTGGCGCTGCGCCGCGCGATTTCCCTGGCCTACGACAGCGGCGAGGAAATCCGCCTCGTGCGCAAGAACCAGGCGGTGCGCGCGCAGGGGCCGATCGCGCCGTTGGCATTCGGCTACGACCCGCAATTCAAAACCGAGATGGGCGACCATGACGTCGCGCGCGCCAGGGCCCTGCTCGACCTGTATGGCTACGCCGATCGCAACGGCGACGGCTGGCGCGAGCAGCCCGACGGCTCGCCGCTCACGCTCGAGTACGCGACGCAACCCGACCAGTTGAGCCGCCAGCTTGCCGAACTCTGGCAGAAGAGCATGAAGGCGGTGGGGCTGCGCATCGAGTTCAAGAGCGCGAAGTGGCCGGAGAACCTGAAGGCGTCGCGCTCGGGCAAGTTGATGATGTGGGGCGTGGGCTGGCTTGCCGCAAACCCCGACGGCGACACATTCCTCGCGCTCGGCTACGGCCCGAACAAGGGCCAGGCGAACCATTCGCGTTTCGACCTGCCGGCGTTCAACGCGCTTTACATCAAGCAGAACAAGATGCCCGACGGCCCCGAGCGTGAGAAGGTGATGCAGGAGGCCGCGAAACTGATGGTCGCCTACGCGCCCTACAAGATAAGCGGCCACCGCATCGCCACCGACCTGATGCACCCGTGGGTCGTCGGCTACAAGCGCAATCCGTTCATCCGCGAGTTCTGGAAGTTCGTGGATGTCGATCTGGATGTGCAGCGCAAGGAAATGCGGTGAGTCGCTGGTTCGCGATATTCACTGCGGCCTGGGCCATCGCCAATTCTGTCGGCGCAGCTGATGGCGCGGCGCCGCGCGTGTTGCGCTATTCCTTCCCGGCGGCCGAGACCGGCTTTGACCCAGCCCAAATCAACGACACCTATTCGCGCACCGTCACGGGCCATATCTTCGACGCCCTGTATCACTATGACTATCTGGCGCGGCCTTACCTGGTGCGCCCGAATGTCGCGGCCGAGATGCCCGAGGTCAGCGCCGACTTCAAGGTCTGGACGGTGCGCATCAAACCCGGCATCTACTTTGCGGACGACCCGGTGTTCAAGGGCAAGAAACGCGAGCTGGTGGCACAGGACTTTGTCTATTCGTGGAAACGCTTTTTCGACCCGGTCAACAAGAGCCCCGTGTATTCCGGTTTCAAGGAGCAAGGCGTGATCGGCGTCGATGCGCTGCGCCAGCGTGCATTACAGACCAAGGCGCCGTTCGACTATGACAGCGAGGTCGAGGGCATCCGCGCGCTGGATCGATTCACGGTGCAGTTCAAGCTGGACACGCCACGCCCACGGTTCATCTACTACCTCGCCGGAGGCGACCTGTACGGCGCCGTGGCTCGCGAAGTGGTGGAGTTCTACGGTGACAAGATCGCGGAACACCCGGTCGGCACCGGGCCCTTCATGCTCAAGCAATGGCGGCGCAGTTCGCTGATCGTGCTGGAGCGAAACCCGGCATTTCGCGAGGCGTACTTTGACGCCAGGCCGAATGCCGACGACACCGACGGCCAGGCCATGCTGGCGCGCTTCAAGGGCCGGCGCTTGCCGATGGTTGATCGCGTCGAGGTCAGCATCATCGAGGTGAGCCAGCCGCGCTGGCTGGCGTTCCTGAACGAGCAGTTTGATCTCCTGGTGGTGCCGCTGGAGTTCTCCGGCGTCGCCGCGCCCAAAGGCAAACTCGCTCCCAACCTTGCCAAACGCGGTGTGGGTTTGCACCGCGTTGTCAATTCCGATCGCACGTTGTACTACTTCAACATGGAAGACCCGCTGGTGGGCGGCTACACCCCGGAAAAAGTGGCGCTGCGCCGCGCCATCAGCCTGGCCACGGATGTGTCGCGCGAAATCAATCTGCTGCGGCGTGGCCAGGCGATTCCCGCGCAAACCGTGGTCTCACCCGATACCTGGGGCTACGACCCGAACTACAAGAGCGAGAACAGCGATTACGACCCGGCTCGCGCCAAGGCGCTGCTCGACATGTACGGCTATGTGGATCGCGACGGCGACGGCTGGCGCGACCTGCCCGACGGCAAGCCGCTGACGCTGTCGTACGCGACCCAGCCCGACGAGTTGTCGCGCCAGTTCGACGAGCTGTGGAAGAAGAACATGGACGCCGTTGGCCTGCGCCTGACCATGTTCAAGGGCCAATGGCCCGAACAGTTGAAGATGGCGCGCGCCGGCCAATTGATGATCTGGCAACTCGGCTACACCGCTGCCGACCCCGATGCCCAAGGTGCTTTGCAGCTCCTCTACGGCCCCGGTGCGGGCGGGCAGAACCTGCCGCGCTTCAAGCACGCGCGCTTCGACGAGATTTATGAGCGCATGCAGGCCATGCCCGATGGCCCCGAACGGCTCGCGCTGTTGCATGAGGCTTTGAAGATCGTGACGGCGCTCGTGCCCCACAAGTACAACGTGCACCGCATCGTCACCGACTTGACGCAGCCGTGGCTGCAGGGCTACCGCCGTCATCCGTTCAGCCGACAGTTCTGGCAGTACGTCGACGTCGACCCGGCGTTGCGGCCGAAGGTGAACTGACGCAGGCGCGCAGCCATGCAGCGCCGTCGTTTGCTCCAGGGCTCAGCCGCGTGGCTGGCCGCTGCGCCACGGTCGTCGGCAGAAGCCGCCAGCGAGCCGCGCAAGCCAAACACCCTGCGCGTCGCGTTCAACACCGCCGAAACCGGCTTCGACCCGCCGCAGATCGGCGACATCAACTCGATGACGGTTGCGGCAAGCATCTTCGAGTCGCCGCTGACCTACGACCATGTCGCGCGGCCGGTCAAGTTGCGCCCGCAAACTGCTGCCGCGATGCCCGAAGTCTCGGCCGACTTCACGAGCTTCACGGTGCGCATCCGGCCTGGGATCTTCTTTGCCGACGACCCTGCGTTTCGCGGCAAGCGCCGCGAACTGGTCGCGCAAGACTACGTGTACAGCGTCAAGCGGTTTTACGACCCCAGACTCAACGCCGAGAACGTCTACGTCTTCGAGAACGCGAAAGTGCTCGGGCTGTCAGAGTTGCGCGGCGCGGCGCGGCGCGCCAAGACGCGCTTCGACTACGACCGTGAAGTTGAAGGCATTCGGGCGCTGGACCGCTACACGTTTCGGGTGCGGCTGGCGGCACCGAACCCGCGCTTCGAATACGTGCTCGCGACCACGTTGATGGGCGCCGTGGCGCGCGAAGTGGTCGAGAAGTATGGCGACGCCATCGGCGCGCATCCGGTGGGTACCGGCCCGTTCAGGCTCGGGGCATGGCGCCGCGCGTCGCGCATCGAACTCGTGCGCAACCCCGGGTTTCGCGAGCAATTCTTCGATGGCGTTGCCGCGCCCGGCGACGCTGAGGCGCAGCGCGTCGCCGCCGAACTCAAGGGCGCTCGCCTGCCGCTGCTGGAGCGCATCGACATCAGCGTCATCACGGAAGACCAGCCGCGCTGGCTCGCGTTTGTCGAGGGCGCGCTCGACCTGATCGAGCTGCCCAACGAGTTCGTGCCGATTGCCGTGCCGGGCGATCGCCTGGCGCCGCACCTGGCACGCAAGGGCGTGCGGCTGCAGCGCGCGCTGCAGGCCGACATGTCGATGACGTACTTCAACATGGACGATGCGCTGGTGGGCGGCAACTCTCCCGACAAGGTGGCGCTGCGCCG
>JANNKM010000397.1:0-16009 GCA_031396305.1 Rhizobacter sp. | reverse complement strand
CACCGACGAGTAGATGCCGAACAGGATGCCGATCGTCAGCGCCAGCGCGAAGTAGTACAGCGTCGGGCCGCCGAAGATCAGCATCGACAGCACCATCATCTGCGTCGAACCGTGGGTGATGATGGTGCGGCTGATGGTGCTGGTGATCGCATGGTCGATGACCTCGTGGGGGGTCATCTTGCGAAAGCGCCTGAAGGTCTCGCGGATGCGGTCGAAGATGACCACCGACTCGTTGACCGAATAACCGAGCACCGCCAGCACCGCCGCCAGCACCGCCAGCGAGAACTCCCACTGGAAGTAGGCGAAGAAGCCGAGGATGATGATCACGTCGTGCAGGTTCGCGACGATCGCCGCGACCGAGAATTTCCACTCGAAGCGAAACGCCAAGTACAGCATGATTCCGATCACGACGAAGGCCAGGGCCTTCGCTCCGTCTTCGGCAAGCTCCCGGCCCACTTGCGGTCCCACGAACTCGCTGCGCTGAAGGCGTACCGGCTCGCTGGCCTGGGCACCGCCTGCCGCGGCCGGCGGGTCGCACACCTGCTTGGAGACCGCCTCGCCCTGAGGGGTGACCATCTGCTTGGGCGCGACCTTGCCGCCTTCAGCCGTACACAGGGCGGTGAAGACCCGACTCACGACTTCCGTCTGTTTGACGTCGCCGCTCACCGGCAGGCGAATCAGCACGTCACGCGAACTGCCGAAGTTCTGCGCCTGCACCTCGCCCAGCTTCAGCGCCTCGACGACGCCACGCACCTTGTTCACATCGGCCGCCTGGGCGTAGCCAACCTCGATCACCGTGCCGCCGGTGAATTCGATCGAAAAGTGCAGGCCACGCGTGGCGAGGAAGAACACGGCAGCAAAGAACGTCAGCAGCGAGATCACGTTGAACCACAGCGCGTGGCGCATGAACGGGATGTCGCGGCGGATGCGGAAGAACTCCATGGGGTAGTCTCGCCTTTACTCGAAGTGGCTCGGCGCCGACTTCAGGTCTGCGCCGGAGCATCAGCAGGGGCGCCCTGCGGCTTCCAGATCTGACAGATCGACACGCCCTTGAGCTTTTTCTGGCGCCCGTTCCAGAGGTTGACGAGGCCGCGAGAGAACAACACGGCGGAGAACATCGACGTCATGATGCCCAGACAATGCACGACCGCGAAACCCTTCACCGGCCCCGAGCCGAAAGCGAACAGCGCGATGCCGGCGATCAGCGTCGTCACGTTGGAGTCGAGAATCGTTCCCCAGGCGCGCTCGTAACCAGTGTGGATCGCCGCCTGGGGTGACGCCCCGGCGCGCAACTCCTCGCGCACGCGTTCGTTGATGAGCACGTTCGAGTCGATCGCCATGCCGAGCGTCAACGCGATCGCGGCGATGCCCGGCAGCGAGAGTGTGGCTTGCAGCATCGACAGCATCGCCACCAGCAGCAACAGGTTGAAGGCCAGCGCGAGCGTGGAGAAGACGCCGAACAACAGGTAGTAGCCGCACATGAACAGTGCGATCGCGGCGAAGCCATAGATCACGCTGTTGAAACCCTTCTCGATGTTTTCCTTGCCCAGGCTCGGGCCGATCGTCTTTTCTTCGATGATCTCCATCGGTGCGGCGAGCGACCCCGCACGCAGCAGCAGCGCCGTGTCATTCGCCTCCACCGTCGTCATGCGCCCGGAGATCTGCACGCGCCCGCCGCCGATCTCGCTGCGGATCACCGGCGCCGTGACGACTTCGCCCTTGCCCTTTTCGAACAGCAGGATCGCCATGCGCTTGCCCACGTTCTCGCGCGTCACATCCTTGAAGATGCGCGTGCCTTTGGCGTCGAGCGACAGGTGCACCGCTGGTTCCTGCGTCTGGTTGTCGAATCCGGGCTGCGCGTCGGTCAGGTTTTCACCGGTCAGGATGACCTGGCGTTTCACGATCAACGGCGCGCCGCCGCGTTCCACATAGCGCTCGGTGCCAAACGGCACCGGCCCGCTGCCGCTGGCCGCGGCGGCCGCCTGCGCGCTGTCGTCGACCAGCCTCACTTCGAGCGTCGCCGTGCGACCGATGATGTCTTTCGCCTTGGCCGTGTCTTGCACGCCGGGCAGCTGCACGACGACACGGTCCTGCCCCTGCTGCTGGATCACGGGTTCTGCGACGCCGAGTTCATTGACCCGGTTGTGCAGCGTCGTGATGTTCTGCTTGAGCGCTGTGTCTTGCACGAGCCGCGCGACTTCCGGCTTGAGGACGCCGCTCAACTTGAAATCGCCGCCGTCTTCCACGTCGGTCCACACCAAGTCAGGCAACTGTTCCGACAGGTAGTTTCGTGCCGCCGTCGACGTCTCCCGGTCGCGCAAACGCACGACGACCGTGTTGCCGTCGCGCGCGATGCCGGCGTGGCGCACGTTCTTGTCGCGCAAAAGCGTTCGAACGTCGCCGCTCAATGACTCCGCCTTCTTCGTCAACGCCGCTTTCATGTCGACCTGCATCAGGAAATAGACGCCGCCCCGCAGGTCCAGGCCCAGGTACATCGGCAGCGCATGCAAGGCCTTCAGCCACGCCGGCGAGCGCGGCAGCAAGTTGAGCGCCACGATGTAAGCGGGGTCGTTCAAGTCCGGATTCAGCGCCTTGCCGATCGCATCCTTGGCCTTGCTCTGCGTGTCGAGATCGTTGAAGCGCGCCTTGATCGAAGCGCCTTCGAGCTCCACGAAATCGGGCTGCAGGCCCGCCGCCTTCAGGATCTGCTCCACGCGCGTGGCCGTGGCGGCGTCGAGCTTGAGCGTGACCTTCGCGCTGCTCACCTGAACGGCGGGAGCCTCGCCATAGAAATTCGGCAGGGTGTAGACCAGCCCGACGAGCAGAGTGAACGCCAGCACGGCGTACTTCCAAACGGGATACCGATTCATCGCGCCTTCCTTGCCGGTGGGGGCCTGCCACGCGGCCCGCACCGTCTTCGGTACGAGCGGGTGGCGCGCGGCCCCAATGAACTTGTCAGACTACTTGACGGTGCCCTTGGGCAACACCTGCACGATGGCGCTGCGCTGCACCTGAACCTCGACGCCTCCGGCGACCTCGACGTGCAAGTAGCTCTCGCCGAGCTTGGCCACCTTGCCGAGCATGCCCCCGGCGGTAACGACTTCATCGCCCTTGGCCAGTGCGTCGATCAAGGCCTTGTGTTCCTTCTGGCGCTTCATCTGCGGGCGGATCATCACGAAATAGAGCACGACGAACATCAGCACCAGCGGCAACATCGTGCCCAGGCTGCCGAACATGCCCTCGGCGCCACCGGTCGCGGCCGGGGCAGCCTGTGCATAGGCTTGGGAAATAAACACTTGGGAGGTCCTTCGTTGGCTCGCAGCGCGACAGCCGCCGCGAAAGCGGGCGATTGTATGCCGCGCGCCCAGGCCGCCCGGGGCTCAAGCCGTGCCGAACTTCGTGTCGAAGCGGATCCCCACCTTTTGCAGAAGCGGCGTGGGCAAGAGGCCCCCCGCGCAGACGATGACGATGTCGTTGCGATAGCGCTTGACGGCGCCCTCGTATTCGATTTCCACATCGGTTTCGTGTATCTGCTTCACGCTGGACTTCAACAACACGCACAGACGCCCCGCCTTTTGCTGCGCCTCCAGGTCAGCTCGATTCTTTTGCTTGACGCGCGAGAACGCTTCACTGCGATAGGAGATCGTGACGTTGGCGCCGCTCTCCTGCGAGATCGTGATCGCCGCTTCCAGCGCGCTGTCGCCCCCACCCACCACGAGCACGGCCTGGCCGCGGTACTGCGCGGGGTCGATGAGGCGGTACACGACCTTCGCGGATTCTTCGCCGGGCACGTCGAGCTTGCGCGGTGTGCCGCGCCGGCCCATCGTCAGCAGCACGGTGGCGGCGCGGTACTCGCCGCGGTTCGTGCGCACCACAAAGCCGCCGTCCGTGGGCGTGATGCCCTCCATGCGTTCGCGAAATTCGATCTTCAGGCCGGTCTTCTTCATCGCCCCGTTCCAGAACTCGAGCAGCGTTTCCTTCTGTACCTCGCCGAACTTGACCTTGCCAATCAGCGCGAGCGTCACCGGTGCCGTCATCGCGACTTTCTGCCGCGGGTAGTGGTAGACCGCGCCACCGAGAGAATCTTCCTGCTCGATCAGCTTGTAGCGCAGCTTGTGCTGTATCGAGGACAGGCCGGCGGAGAAGCCAGCCGGACCGCAGCCGACGATCATCACGTCGAAGTCCATCTTCGCCGCGGCCTTGCGCTTGCGGATCGTCTCGATCGCCTGCCTGCCCTGCTCCGCGGCCTTGCGGATCAGTCCCATGCCGCCCAGCTCTCCGGCGATGAAGATGCCAGGCACGTTGGTTTCGAACTCGGGGTTGACCTCGGGGATATCGATGCCGCGTTTTTCGGTGCCGAACACGAGGCTGATCGCTTCCACTGGACACGCCAGTCGGCATGCGCCATGCCCGATGCAGGCAGCGGCATTGACGAGAACCGCCTTACCTTTGACGATGCCCAGCGCCTCTTCCGGGCAGACCTTGACGCACGCCCCGGAGCCAATGCAGCGCACGTTGTTGATCACCGGGTGCAGAGACGGCGGCTCGGCCATGCCGCCCTCCACGGAGGCTGCCAGTTCGGCAGAGTGCATCGCATGAACGCGACGCTGGCGCCGGATGTAAAGCAGCATCGCGACGCCGATTACAGTAAGGTAAATGTAGAGGTAGTCCATGTTCCGCGTGAAATAGGCAGCGCCGAGACTCAACGCGCCCCTGTTTGACGATCTCGATTCTCAGCCCGGTCTTTGGCAAATCGGCGAGGACACCGCGGCGCGAAACCCCGAAGGATTGCGCCTCAGGGTTTGCGCTGCTCGGCGATCTCCAGCGCAATGCCGCTCGTGCCCAGCGGCAGCGGCCCGACCTGCCCCAGCAAGTCGCCAGGTGCCGGAATGGCGTCGCCACTTTTGCTGATGCGCGCGCCGACGATCACGCTCGCGGCACCCGACAATTTGGCGGCCGGCGACATGGCCAGGCTGTCATCAAGCGTGAAGCGCACCGGCAGGTCGCGCACGCGTTTGCGCACGATCGCCAGCGGCATGCGCGAGCCTTCAGCGGCACGCGCGAAGATGAACAGCGTGTCGTCGGGGCTCGCTTTCGCGGCCAACGCCGGGCTCAACGTGACGGTGCCGCTGACGCTGGCGGCGCCAACCGGCGGCGCAGCGTCGCCAGGATTCTTCGGCGCAGTAGCCGCGGCACCCGCGTCAGCGCGCGGCGCGGCACGTGGCGCCGTCTGCGCAACCACCGGCCCGAGGCCGGCGCGCTCACGCGCCTCGGCGACGCTGCCTTTGACCTGCTGCACGAAGGCCGGATCACTCGGGCCGTACTCGAGCAACTTCTCCCACAACTTGACGGCGCCAGCGAAGTCCTTGCGGTCGAACGCATCAGTTCCGGCCAGCGCCAGCGCCTTGATGTTCTTCGGGTCGATTTCGAGCGCGCGGCGCACCCACTTCATGGGCTCGCCGGCAAGCACGCGATTGTTCTGCACAGCCAGGGCGTCGGCGTAGTCGGCGAGCAGGACGGCGTCGTCACCTTGCTGCGCCACCGCCGTCCGGTAGGCCTTCACCGCGTCATCATTGCGTCCGAGCACGGCGTAGGAGCGCCCGAGCATGGCCCAGCCCTGCGGATCCTGCGGTTGTTCCTTGAGCCGCGCGGCCAGGCGCTGCGCCATTTCGGCGATCTGCTCGGGGCTCACTGAATGCGACCCCGCGCCGGCCTCTTGCCCCGCGGCGCCGGCCGGTGCTGGGGGTGCACTTCCCGTGACCAGCGACGGGGCTCCCGTCAACGCATAGCCACCCACCGCCAAGACGAGCACGGCAACACCGAGCAACGCAAGCAAACGCCGCGACGGCGCGGCCGTGCTGGTGGGGCCTGAATCCGCGGCGCGCATGACTGCGGCTTTCACTGGCGCCGCTGCCGGCGCGCTTGCGGCAGCGGCAGGAGCCTGAACCGGACGGGCCATGACAAGCTCCAGCAAGCGGCGTTCCAACCCCGCCTTGCTGCTGTCGTACTCGGCCGTCGGCAAGGCACCCGACTCATGCAACTGCTTGAGCTGCAGCAGTTGGGACTTCAGGGTTTCGATCGTTGGTTCCATGGGGTGAGGGTGTGCGATCCAGTCAGCCTTGAGCCGGGGGTGGGTTGTCCAATTCGTCAGGCTCGAATTGATCGGCCGCAAGGCGGCTGCGCCGACGCAAGACAACGACGAAAATCGTCAAACCGCCGAGCAGCAGCGCGAACGGACCGAACCACAACGCGACGGTCGTTCCCTTTAACGGCGGGCGGTACAGGACGAAATCGCCGTAACGCTGCGTCATGAAGTCGATGATCTGCTTGTCGGATTCGCCGCGCGCGATCATCTCGCGAACCTGCCGGCGCAAGTCTTCGGCAAGAGGCGCGGTCGAGTCGGCAATGGTCTGGTTCTGGCACACCAGGCAGCGCAGTTCCGCAGCCAACTGCAGCATGCGCTTTTCCAGTGCAGGGTCGGCGGCGGCCAGAGGCGCCTCCGCAGCCACGGCAAGCGCCAGCGTGAACGCCAGCAGGCACGCCGAGCTGAGGCTGATGAGCGCCCTAAACATTGAGCTGCTTGAGCAAGGGTTCGATGCGCTCGCGCAGGATCGTCGGCGTGAGCGCGCCGATGTGCTTGAAGCGAATCACGCCGTCGCGATCGACGACAAAGGTTTCCGGCACACCATACACACCCCAGTCGATGCCGACGCGCCCGTCCTGGTCGAACAGGGACGCGTCATACGGATCGCCGAAGCGCGCCAGCCATTGCTTGCCGGCGTCGCGCGTGTCTTTGTAGTTCAGGCCGTAGATCGGCACGCGTTTGCCGCGCGCAAACTCCACGAGCAGGGGATGCTCGTCGCGGCACGCCGCGCACCAGGACGCCCAGACGTTGAGGATCCACACCTTGCCGAGCAGGTCTTCGCGGCGCAGCGTCTGGTTCGGATTGGCAAGAAGCGGCAGCGCGAACTTCGGCGCCGGCTTGCCGATCAGCGGCGAGGGCACTTCGCGCGGATCGAGCTTCAGGCCCACGGCGAGGAACGCGGCAAGCACGGCAAACACGCCAAGCGGGATGAGGAAGCGCAGCGCCTTCATGCAGCCGCTCCGAGATTGCCGGGCAGCGCTTCTTCGCTGCGCTTCTTCACGCGATAGCGGCGGTCGGTGGTCGCGAGCAGGCCGCCCAGCGCCATCATGAAGGCGCCGCCCCAGATCCAGTCGATGAAGGGCTTGACGTAAATGCGCACGATCCAGGCCTTGCCGTCGTCGACGCTTTCGCCAAGGGCCACGTACAGGTCGCGTGTCAGGCCGGTGTCGATTGCCGCTTCCGTCATCGTGTTCTGCTGGACGCGGTAGATGCGTTTTTCCGGTAGCAGTTCGTTGATTTTCCTGCCGTCGCGCGTCACGTCGATCAGGCCTTGCATCGCCACATAGTTCGGCCCCTGCACTTCGCGCGCGCCACGGAATGTGAAGGTGTAGCCGTTCACCGTCGTGCTGTCGCCGGTGGCCATCTTCACGTCGCGTTCGACTTCGTATGACTTGACCATCGCCACACCAAAGCAAAACGCCGCCACGCCCAGGTGAGCCAGCATCATGCCGTAGGTGGCGCGCGGAATCAGCCGCAGCCGCCCCGGCGCGTCGGCCAGCCGCGCGCCCTTGGGCCAGACGGTCTCGAGCAGATGTGTCGCCAGCGCCGCAACGATCCAATACGCCATCAGCAGGCCGATCGTGCCGACGACCGTGACCTCACCGGCCAGCCACGCGCTGGCCAGCGCAGCGACCACAGCCACGCCGAGCGCCCAGCGCAGGCGTCGCGCCAGGTCAGGCAGCTCGGCTGCCTTCCAGCGCGCCATCGGGCCGATTCCCATCAGGAAAATGGCAGGCGCCATGAGCGGCATGAAGACGCTGTCGAAGTAGGGCGGGCCGACGGAAATCTTGCCCAGGCCCAGGGCGTCGAGCGCCAACGGGTACAAGGTGCCGAGCAGCACGGCCGCCATTGCAACGACCAGCAGCACGTTGTTCGCGAGCAGGGCGGTTTCGCGCGACACCAGATCAAACCGCGCCCCCAGGCCAACCTTGGGTGCACGCCAGGCGTAGAGCGCGAACGAGGTCCCGATCACGATGACCAGGAACGCCAGGATGAACAGTCCGCGCTTGGGGTCGGTCGCAAAGGCGTGCACCGAAGACAAGACGCCGGAACGCACGAGGAACGTGCCGAGCAGCGACAAAGAAAACGCCATGATGGCCAGCAGCACCGTCCACGACTTGAAGCTGCCGCGCTTTTCCGTCACGGCCAAGGAGTGAATGAGCGCCGTCCCGACGAGCCACGGCATGAACGACGCATTTTCCACCGGGTCCCAGAACCACCAGCCGCCCCAGCCAAGTTCGTAGTAGGCCCACCAGCTGCCCAGCGCGATGCCGATCGTCAGGAACATCCAGGCGATCGTCGTCCAGGGGCGCGTCCAGCGGGCCCAGGTGGCATCGAGATTGCCGCCGATCAGCGCCGCGACCGCGAACGCGAATGCCACGGAGAAGCCCACGTAGCCCATGTACAGCAATGGCGGGTGGATCACCATGCCCGGGTCTTGCAGCAACGGGTTCAGGTCGCGCCCGTCGGGTGCGGCCGGCCAGAGCCGGTCGAAAGGGTTCGACGTGAGCAACATGAACAACAAGAAGCCCATCGTCACCAGCCCCATCACGGCGAGGATGCGCGCCAGCACTGCCAGGGGCAAGTGCGCGCTGAAGCGTGCGACGGCGATCATCCACACGCACAGCATCAGCACCCAAAGCAGCAGCGAGCCTTCATGGCCACCCCAGACGGCGGCAATGCGGTACGGCAACGGCAACGCCGAGTTTGAATTCGACGCAACATACAGCACCGAAAAGTCATGACGAACGAAGCTCACCGTCAGGCAGACGAACGACAGCGCGATGAGCACGAACAGCCATGTGGTCGCCGGCCGCGCCAACGCCATCCAGTCGGCGCGCCCGCGCGCTGCACCGAGCATGGGTACGACACCCAGGACGACTGTGAGACCCAGCGCAAGCCACAGTGCGAAGTGGCCGATTTCCGGAATCATGGCTTGGTCTCCTGGACGACTGTGGAGCCGACCTTCTGGTTCACCTTGGCGGCGCGTTCGAGCGCCGCCGCGGCTTCGGGGGGCATGTAGTTCTCATCGTGTTTGGCGAGCACTTCGCGCGCCTCGAAAATTCCGTCACGCAACTGTCCTTGCGCGACGACGCCCTTGCCTTCCTTGAACAGGTCGGGCAGGATGCCCTGGTAGCGCACCGGTGTGGCCTTGACCGTGTCGGTGACGACGAAGTTGACGTTCAGGCCATCGCGCTTCACGCTGCCCACCTCCACCAGACCGCCAAGGCGAAACGTCTTGCCCAGCGGCGCCTCCTTCGCGGCGATTTGCGTGGGCGAATAGAAGAACACCAGATTGCTCTGGAAGGCGTTGAGCACCAGGCCGGCGGCACCGCCCACCAGGGCGACCACGCCGATCACGATGGCGATTCGTTTGTGACGCGGTTTCATGTCATTCCTCTCGTCCGATTGCGTTGGCGATCTCATCCCTGGCGCGCCGCTGCCGGCCCGCCGCAAGCCAAGGTTCGATGATCATGATCGCGAGCGTGACACCGTACGAACCCCACACGTACAGGCCGTAGCCGCCCATCGAAAAAAACTCCGACGCACTGTTCCAGTTCATGGTGCACCCCGCGCGCCCGAGGTGCCTTGACATGCATCAAGCGCCCAATCGGTGTGTTTCTCGCGCTCCAGGACCACGGCGCGGGCGCGCATGAACACGACGGCGAAGGCGTAGGCCCAGAACGCGAAAGTCATCAGCAGCATCGCAGTGAGCATCGTGCTGGCCATTTTCGGCGCCGCCGTCATGCTGATCGTCGCACCCTGATGCAAGGTATTCCACCAGCGCACTGAAAAATAGATGATGGGCACGTTGACGGCGCCAATCACGGCGAGCAACGCGCCCGCGTGGTCGGCACGGCGCACATCGTCGATGGCTTCGGTCAGGGCGATGAAGCCGAGGTAGAGGAACAGCAGGATCAGTTCCGAGGTGAGGCGCGCATCCCACACCCACCACGTGCCCCAGGTCGGCTTGCCCCAGAACGAGCCGGTCCACAGTGCCAGAAAGGTGAACATGGCGCCTGTCGGGGCGATCGCGCGCGCGACCATCGACGCCAGCCGCGCATTGAAGGCCCAGCCCACTGCCGCCCAGCCGGCCATGACGAGATAGAGCAGCATCGACATCCAGGCGGCGGGCACGTGGATGAAGATGATGCGGTACGCCTCGCCCTGCGTTGCGTCGGTCGGCGCGACGAAGAAGCCGATGTACAGGCCCGCCGCCGCCAGTGCGATCGCCAGGCCCCACAACCATGGAATCAGCGCGCCCGTGAGCGCGTAAAAACGCGACGGCGCGGCGAAGGTAAAAAGCCGGAAGGACGTGGCCATGGAGGGTTTTGGGGGCAGCGCAGCGATTGTCACGCCGTTGAGATTCGCAACGCGGCCGCGGTGGCGAGCGGGGCCCCGAGTATCGTCAGCAGCAGCAAAGCCCCCAGTAACGACATGTGGCCGCGCGCCGACAGCCCCGCATCAACCGCGGCAACGGCGCCGGCACCAAAAATCAGCGCCGGGATGCACAGCGGCAGCACGAGCAGCAAGAGCAACACGCCGGCACTGCGCAGGCCCAGCGTCAGCGCTGCGCCCACAGCGCCCAGCAGGCTCAGGATGGGTGTGCCCAGGAGCAAGGTGAAGCCCATCGTGGAGATGGCCTCCAAGCTCATGTCGAACAGCAAGCCGAGCAAGGGCGACGCCACGATGAGGGGCACGCCCGTCAGCAGCCAGTGCGCAAACGCCTTGGCGCCGGCGATGAGCACACCCGAGTGGCTGGACAGCAGCATCTGTTCAAGGGAGCCGTCGGCGTGGTCGCCGGCAAACAGGCTGTTCAGCGACAGCATCGTCGCCAGCAGCGCGCAGACCCACACAATCCCCGGGCCGATCTGGCGCAGCACCTGCGCTTCCGGCCCGACGCCGAGTGGGAACAGGCTCGCCGCGACGATGAAGAATGCGACCGGCAGGATCGCGTCGATGCGGCGCCGAGCCGCCAGGCGCAGGTCGCGCCGCACGATGACGGCAAAGCCGTTCGCGGTCATGGCAACGCGGCGCTCGCCGAGAGCGGCGAGCGCCCCGGCGGCAGCGCCGCTCGCTGATCCAGTTCGACGACGCTCGGCGCGACGCCCGCCAAGCTCAGGGGCTGGTGGCTCGTCAGCACGACGCTGCCGCCGCGCTTCAAATGCTGCTCGATCAAGCCATTCACCGCAGCGATGCCGTCAACGTCGAGCGCGTCGAAGGGCTCGTCGAGCACCCACACGCCGGAATCGCTTTCCAGGGCCAGCCGCGCCAGCGCGACGCGGCGCCGCTGCCCCTGCGACAGGGTTCGCACCGGAGCACGCTGGCGCGCCGCCATGCCCAGTCGCGACAGCGCGCCCGACACCGCGGACGGTGTGGTGGCGCGCCCGTGCAGTGCGGCGAGGAATTCCAGCGATTCGAAGGCGGTCAAGTCGTCTTTCAATGCATTCGCGTGCGCGATGTAGACGCGCCGCAAGGCGAAGTCCGGCGCGTCGGGCAGCGGCACATCCCCCCAGGTCACGCGCCCGGCATCGGGCTGCGCCAAGCCTGCCAAGAGCCGCAACAGGCTCGTTTTGCCGCGCCCATTGTGACCGCGCAGCCATGTCAGTTGGCCCGCCGGCAGGGCGAAACTGAAATCGGAGAAAAGCGCATGTTCGCCGCGCCGGTAGGCGAGGCCCTCGGCGCGCAGGGTCGGCAGGCTCATCCGTCAGAAATCGTAGCGCAGGCCGAGGAAGTAGAACAGACGGTCCGCCGTCTGCGTGCTCGAGTTCCCGGCGATCACGGTGTCCGTTTTCGATCGCTCATACGCGAGATCGGACTCGAGCGACACCGCCGGCACCGGCCGCAGCGTGACGCGCAATCCGGGCGACAGGCGCTGGCTGCGGGTGCCGCTGGCATCGCTCTGGCTGAAGAATCGAAGCGAGGGTTCGACCTGCCACAGGGTATTGATCGCCGTCATGTTGTTGTACGACACGAGCCGCGCCTGCGTCCCCGGGCCGGTGAGGTAGGTAAAGCTCAGCACGTGCGAGTCGCGCGTCGAATACAGGTTGCTGCCGATGAACTGGGTGCCCAGGCTCCATTGTTTGCCGGTGCTCGGACTTCCGGGAAAGCCGATGTCGGGCACGGGCAGCACCTGGCCGACGTTTGACAAGCGCACGTCGCCACCCCATTGCCATTGTTTGGTGATCGGCGTTGTCAACCCCAGCATGGCCTGTTGCTGGTACGCCGTGACCGCCTTGGTTCGTTCGCGCAATTGCTCCAGCGTATTCAGTGCGAGCAGGTCCGACACCCGCGTCGGCGCTGCAACCAGCAGCGGCGTGCCGGTGCCCTGGAAGAACAACAAGTTGCCCAACGTCAGGATCGACACCGCGCGCTTGTCGTATAGCGTGTTGATCACGGTGTTGTCCGGGAACTGCCAAGTGCCCTGAAACGCGGCGATGTTCAAGGCCTTGAACAACACGTCGTAGTCGAGCTGGCCTGACGCCGAAATGCCGCCGCTGAAGAAACGCATCTCGGCGCCGATCGCGCGCCGGTCGATTTCGCCGTCGATCAGCTGCTGCATGCCATAGACGCTGCCGCTGAGTTGATCGGTCAGGGCCTCGGCGTCGATCGACGCGCCAAAAAAACTTCGCTTCGCGTCGAGCAACTTTTCGGTCGGTACGCCGAACACGCCATTGACCTTCCACTTCGGCACGAAGTTGTAGCCACCCTGCACACCGTCGAAGAGGTAGAGCACGCCGCCGGTGTTGGGTGACTGCCGGCCGGCGCGCACGCTCGTGCCCAGAGAGAAAGAGCGGTGATCGAAATAGAGCGCACTCAGGCGGTTCTTGCTCCTGTCGCTTCTCAAGAGATCGTGGGAATAGGAGTCGCGAAACACGAAGCGCATGTCCTGCTCGGCGTCGCGGTGCCGCCATGAGACGTCGACATTGCTTTGCAGTTGGCTCTGGTCGGTGCCCGATACCGTGCTCTCGGAGATCGAGGTTGGCAGGCCGGCCAGAGGCGAATCCAGAAATTCCTGGGTGCGGGTCTTCGACTGACCGCCGAAGTAGTACTGTGCCAACGAAGCATTCAACGTGGTCGTCGGTTGCACAGGCGGGCGAGGCCGCGCCGCAGCGGTTGGTGCAGGAGCAGCTGGCAGCGCCGCCAGCGCTTGGCGGGCACGGTCGCTGTCTGCCCCTTGCGGATACAGCTTCAGGAACAGCTCAAGCTCGCTGCGGGCGCGCACCGTATCGCCTTGCCGGATGCGCGCCGTCGCGATCAATTCTTGAGCGCGGCGCGACGACGGATTGGGCGGCAAGTTCAGCACACGGTTCAACGCGTCGACCGCCGCCGCATAGTCCGCCTTGTCAAAGTCTGCCTGGGCGCGCCTGAGCAGGGCCGCCGCCTGGATGTTGACTTGTTCGGCGGTGTCAATCGGCCCGGAGGCGGCACTTTCGACGGGCACGGGCACGGCAGCGCCTGGCCCGGCAGGGCTGGGCGCGGCCGGCGGTACCGGCGCAGGCACCGGAGCCGCCGCGACCGCCGCAGCAGCGGCGCCACCCGGTGCGGTGACGCGCGGAACTGCCGGTGCGATGACTGCGGGCACCGCAGCCGCCAACCCACCCAAACCCAAGGGGGAAGCAGGAGCGGCGGCTGGCCCAGGCGCGGGAGCAGCCACCACGACGGGCGCGCGCGCAGCCGCCGGCGCCGCAGCCGCGGGCAACAGCGGCAATTCAACGACGGTGGCCTGGGCGAAGCGCCGCAGCAGCTGGACACGCGCACGCTCGGCCTCCTGCTGGGTGGCGAAGTACCCGACGTTGATGTCGAAGACCGTACGGCCGCTGATGACGCGGCGCGAACTGAAGACTTCGAAATCCTGCATCGACGCAGGGATCGGCGCCTCGAGCCGGACGTTCGGGTCGCCGGAGCTCTGGATCGTCACGACATAGCGACGTTTCGCATCTGCCAGCGGCAGGGGAGGAATCGTCGATGCGGCGCGCAATGCGGCGCCCAGGCCGTCGAGAACGATGACGATGCTGCGGTTGTCCGGGCCAGCGCGCACGCGAAAACGCGTCGCCTGACTGAAGCGGATCGTCACCGTTCGCGCCAGCCCCGCCTGCGCCGCGCCATCGTCAACGATGGTCATTTGCGGCAACCCAGCCGCGGCCACACGCCGCTCCGAGGGCAACAGGCGCGGCAGATTGCGCGCGGGCAGAACGTTGTAGAACACTTGCGCCAACTCGCCGCGCGGCGCGCCGGAGGAGCGCAAGAACTGGATCGGCGTGACGAAGCGAATCTGGAGCAGCGCGTCCGCGCCGTCGGCGCGCAGATCAGCGTCGTCGATCATCTGCGCGAAGGCGCTGTGGCCGGCGCAGGCCAGGGCAATGAGGGCGAGAAGCCGCCGGACGATCGTCTTCACGCTGACTTGTTTCTCTTCTTCTTTTTCGACGATGTGTCAGGAGTTCGCGCGCTTACCAGGAACTGTAGGTTGTGCCACGATTGCCCAGCGGCCGGTGGCAACCAGACTGGGAGCAATCGGTCGAGCCCGCCCTCTCATGGTTCAGCGATTTCTTTTCCATGTTTCCGAGGAACGCCTGCCCAGAAGTGTGGCAGCCCTTGCACCATCCGGAGCCGTTGCCCAAGCTGGCATTGTGATTCATTCTGACCGTCGTCCACGCCGTCGTTCCGGTATGGCAGGCCTTGCAGTCCATCGCCGCGCCATTGAGCAGCTGCAGATGCTCCGGAATGTGGTTCGTGGGCTTGGCCAAGGCACCGACCACACCTTGCGTCAGGAACCTGCCGTCGTGGCATGACTTGCACGTCGCCGTCGTGACAACGGCGTGGTTCATCGTCACCGCGGTCGCCCAACTCGCCTGCGAGCGGTGGCAGGAATCGCATTTCGCCGTTCCCGCGGGAACCGGGATGTGCGTCGTCGGCTTGCCCCGCGCCGAGACGCCGTGGCAGGTGTCACAGCTTCCGGTACCCACTGCGTTCGACGCGTTGTGCGCGAAGGTCACGGTCAACCAGCTCACCGTCGACCGATGGCAGGATTCGCAGTTACCCGTGACATTCGTGTGGACGGCGGTATTGGGCTTTTTCTGGCCGAGCAAATAGGGCGCGCTGTGGCACGTCACGCATTGGGCGCTCACCGCGACCTTGCTGTGCAACTTGACCCCAGTCCAGAGCGTGAACCCGCTATGGCAGGTATCGCACCTGGCAGCGCTGGTCACGCTTACCAGTTGGAAAGGTGTGTGAAGCGTCGAGCGTCCATCAGCGGGAGGGAACCCGCCCGTATGGCACGTCGCGCATTGCCCCGCTACAGCGACCTGGGTGTGGTTCCACTTCGACGGCGTCCAAACCGTCGTGCCATGGCATGAGAAGCAATTGGCCGTACCGATCGGAATGTGATTCGCGCCCCTGGCGGTCGCGCCACCACCCGTTGCGTGGCAGGTCGCGCAGTTCGTCGCCGCAGTGAAACCCGTGTGGTCGGTCTTGGCGCCGAGCCAGGTCGCCGTGGTCTTGTGGCAGGTCTCACAAGCGGCCGTGGTGACGATGTGCGTCGGCGTCTTGCCGCGCACCGGTGGGTACTGGCCATTGTGGCAAGTCGCACAGCCCGGAAGCGGCGTCATCTGCGCGTGAGTCCAGAGCGTCGGACGCCACCCCAACGTGGAGTGGCAACTCGTGCAGGCCAGCGTCCCTGTTGGAATGTGCGAGATCGTCTTGCCGCTCGCTCCGCTGCCATGACAACCCGACTGCGTACAGTTCGTCGACGGGGAGAACGCGGTGTGGTCTGGTTTTGCGACAACCCAGGACACGGTGGACTTGTGGCAGGTATCGCAGGCAGCTGTGGTGGATACATGGCCCGCCGACTTGCCCACGGCAGAC
>JANNKM010000370.1:0-3652 GCA_031396305.1 Rhizobacter sp. | reverse complement strand
ACCTACTACCAGCACGTCCTGACGATCGTTGCGATTTTCGCCGTGCTGGGCCTGTCCTGGAATATTCTCGGCGGCTACGCCGGCGTGGTGTCATTCGGCCACGCCGCGTTCTTCGGCATCGGGGCCTATGCGGCGGTGCTGCTGTCACCGCAAAACGAGGCGGCGTCGCTGGTCTGGTTGTTGCCGGCGGCGGTGCTCGCTGCGGCGCTGTATGCGCTGTTTGTCGGTGCGCTGTCGCTGCGCACCAAGGGCGTGTACTTCATCATGGTCACCCTCGCCTTTGCGCAGATGGCGTACTTCATCGTGCACGACACGCCGCTGGGTGGCGGCACCGACGGTATCTACCTGACGATCAAGCCCACGCTGGGCAGCGTGCTCGATCTCGACAAACCGCTCGCGATGTACCTCTTCACGCTGGGCTGCTTGGCGGTCGTGTTCGGCTTCCTCGCCGTGCTGCTGCGCTCGCGATTCGGCCGCGCGCTGGCGGGCGTGCGCGTCAACGAACAGCGCATGCGTGCGACCGGCTTTTCCACCTACCCGTACAAACTGGCGGCCTTCACGATCTCGGGCGCCATCGCGGGACTGGCCGGCTTCCTGTTCGGCGTCAAGGACGGCTTCGTCAACCCCGAATTGATGAGCTGGCACCTCTCGGGTGCGGTGCTGGTGATGATCATCCTCGGTGGGCTCGGGCACCTGCGCGGCGCCCTGGTCGGCGCGTTCGCCTTCGCGCTGCTGCAGGAGTTCTTCAAGTCCGAGGCGGTCTTCGGTGCCTTTGCCAAACACTGGCATCTGGGCCTGGGGGTGGTGATCATCACCTCAGTGGCGTTCCTGCCGCGCGGCTTGGTGGGACTGCCCGGCCAGTTGCGCGAGCGCTTGACCGGTGGCCTGGTCGGCAGGCCGGTCGGCGGCGCGCCCGTCAACAAGGAGGTGCTCGATGAAGTCAAATGACATCCTGCTGCGGGGGCTCGACATCACACGGCGCTGGGGCGGCCTGGTGGCGGTGAACAAAGTGTCGATCGAGCTCCAGCGCGGTACCGTGCACGGGGTGATCGGCACCAACGGTGCCGGCAAATCGACATTGATCAACATGCTTTCGGGCGAGTTTCCGCCTTCGGAAGGTGCCGTCGAACTGCTGGGCCAGGACGTCACCGCGTGGACCCAACCGCGGCGTGCCCGTGCCGGCCTGGGTCGCAGCTACCAGCGCAATACGATCTACCCGAGCTTCAGCGTCTTCGAGAACTGTCGCCTTGCGGCGCAGGCCGGTGCGCAAAAGCCCTGGGTGTGGTGGCAGCGTGCCGCCCGTTGCCCGTTGAGCACCGCGGCGGCGCGGGAGGCAGCCACGCGTGCCGGTCTGGACAATCTGTTGGACCGCACGGCCGGCCTGCTGTCGCACGGCCAGAAGCGACAGCTCGAGATCGCCATGTGCCTGGCGACGCGGCCCGAGGTCTTGCTTCTCGATGAACCCCTGGCCGGCATGGGTGCCGAAGAGACCGAGCGCATGCTCAAGCTGCTCGCCGAACTGAAGACCGGCCACGCGATTCTCCTGGTCGAACATGACATGGACGCAGTCTTTCGCATTGCCGACTGCATCACGGTCATGGTCAACGGCTCGGTCATCGCTTCGGGCGTCCCGGACTTCATCCGCAACAGCCCGGAAGTGCGTACGGCCTATCTCGGCGAGGGGCACTGACATGGCAGCAGCAGCAGGAGACCTTCTGGTCGACGCCCGGGGCGTTCATTCGTGGTACGGCTCAAGCCATGTGTTGCACGGCATCGACGTGCAAATCGCCCGCGGCCAGACCATGGGTTTGCTCGGCCGCAACGGCATGGGCAAGAGCACGCTCATCCGCACGCTCCTGGGGCACGTCACCCAGCGCGACGGGCACATCGCCATGTTCGGGCAGGACGTCTCGCGCGCCAAGCCGCATGAGGTGGCACGGCTGGGCGTGGCCTACGTGCCCGAGGGCCGCGGCGTGTTCCCCAACCTGACGGTGCGCGAGAACCTGGTGATGGCGGCGCGCCCCGGCCGCGATGGCCGCAATGATTGGTCGTACGAACGGGTCCTGAAGACTTTTCCGCGATTGACGGAGCGTCTGACCAACCTCGGCTCGCAGCTCTCGGGCGGCGAGCAGCAGATGCTGTCGATCGGACGCGCGCTGATGACGCACCCCGAACTGATCATTCTCGACGAGGCTACCGAGGGGTTGGCGCCGCTGATCGTGCTCGAGATCTGGAACGTGATTGCCGACATCCGTGAGAGTGGAATCGCCACGCTGATCGTCGACCGGGACTACCGCAAGGTACTCGCGCACAGCGACCTGGCGCTGGTGCTGCAGAAGGGGCAGGCTGAGCTCGCCGGACCGGCGCCCCAGGTGGCCAGCGACCCCGCGCTGCCCAAGTTGCTCGGTGTCTGAAAGCCGACCCATCCATCGTTGCAAGGAGCTCGTGCGATGACTGCCGCGATCACGATCATCAAGGACGAACACCGCGCGCTCGCCGCCGTGTTGCATGGTCTGCTGTACCTGAACGAGCAAGTCCGCAATGCCGGGCAGAAGCCCGACTTCCCGCTGCTGAAGGCGATGCTCGACTACATCGTGGCGTTCCCCGACCGCTTGCACCACCCCAAAGAAGACGAATACGTCTATCGGGTGCTGCGTGAGCGCGAGCCCAGCGCAGCGGCCACGCTCGACGAACTGCAGGACGACCACCGGCGCGGGCCCGACGTGACACGCACGATGGCCGATGCTCTGGAGGCGTATCGCCGAGACGCGAACGCGTTCGAGGCGTTCGCCCAGGCGGTGTCGACGTATGCCGACTTCCAGTGGGCGCACATGCGCAAGGAGGAGGACGTGATCCTGCCGATCGCACAGAAGGCACTCCTGCCGGCTGACTGGGTGGAGATCGACGCGGCTTTTCGCTCCAACGCCGATCCGTTGGTGGGCGTGGACACCCAGCGCGAGTTCCGGGATCTGTTCCGACATGTCGTCACCTTGATGCCGGCGCCGATGGGCCTCGGCCCCGAGCAGCCATGAGCACCGCCACCTTGTATGTCATCCCGGCGCACGCCGGGATCCACCCTTTCCCGATCTCCACCGTCCTGGATCCCGGCCCCGTGTCGAGCACGGGGTGGCACTTTCGCCGGGATGACAGTTGCTTACCCATCGAAGAACTGCGCCAGCGGCTGGCGCAGATTCCCTTCCTACGGAGCCGAAGATGAATTCGCCGTTCAACAAGCCGGACGAGTATGTCCAGGGGTTCTTCAAGGCGGGTCAGAGCCTGCTCCAGGCGCTGACCCCGACCACCGGGTCGGCACTGGCGTCCGGGGTGCCCGCCCGTGGAGCGCCGCTGGCGGAACTGCAGATGAACTACTTCCACCAACAGCTCGCGCTGTGGGCCCGCATGATGTCCGGACCCGGCGGGCCCGAGCCCATGGTCGCGCCCGAGCGCGGCGACAGGCGCTTCAATGCCGCCGAGTGGCGCGACAACCCGGCGTACAGCCTGTTGAAGCAGAGCTACCTGCTCAATTCGCGGCTGTTCACCGACGTCGTCGAAGCGGCTGACCTCGACGCCGCGACCAAGCACAAGCTGCGCTTCTACACGCGCCAGTTCGTCGACGCGATGAGCCCGGCCAACTTTGCCGCGACCAATCCGG
>JANNKM010000310.1:0-3943 GCA_031396305.1 Rhizobacter sp. | reverse complement strand
ATTGGGCGCGCGCGGCATGATCGAGCTCGCCGCCAAGTACACCGTGGCGCGCATGCTCGAGCGTGACGACTTCACGAATCGAATGAAAGCTGGCACACCGATCAGCGTGCATGAGCTGCTCTACCCGCTGATGCAGGGGTATGACTCCGTGGCCCTGAAAAGCGATCTGGAGCTCGGTGGCACCGACCAGAAGTTCAACCTGCTTGTCGGCCGTGCATTGCAGGCCGAATACGGCCAGGAACCGCAATGCATCCTGACGATGCCGTTGTTGGAGGGGCTGGACGGCGTCGAGAAAATGTCCAAGAGCAAAGGCAATTACGTCAGCATCACGGAACCTGCCGACCAGATGTACGCCAAACTTCTGTCGATCAGTGACGAGATGATGTGGCGTTACTTCACATTGCTCAGCTTTCGGTCCGAAGCTGAGATCGCGCAACTTCAGACCCAGGTGCAGGCCGGGCGCAACCCGAAGGAAGCCAAGGTTCTCTTGGCCAGGGAAATCACGACGCGCTTTCACAGCGCGGCGGCGGCGGATGCGGCCGATCTCGATTTCCACGCGCGTGCGCGCGGCGGTGTGCCCGATGAGATCGCCGAAGTCTCGCTGCGCGGTGCGCCGTTGGGGATTGGGGCACTCTTGAAGCAGGCCAATCTGGCCCCTTCAGGCAGCGAGGCGATGCGCCTCGTGGAGCAGGCCGGCGTGCGTGTCGATGGCGCCGTGGTCAGCGACAGAGGCCTCAAGCTTGGTCGCGGAACCTATGTCGTTCAGGTGGGCAAGCGCAAGTTCGCGAGGATCACAATCGATACATGATGCATCGCCGACATGTCGTGGTGCTCCTCTGTGGGTTCGCCGGGCGGGCCCAGGCTGGAGTATCGCCAGCCGAGCAGGCGCGCATCGACCGCCTCATCGAATACATCCAGTCGCGAAAGGACATGAAGTTCATTCGCAATGGCAGTGAGTATTCTTGCGAAGACGCCGCAAAGTTCATGCGCGGCAAGATGAAGTCCATGGGCGAGCACGTCAGTTCCGCGCAGCAATTCATTGAGCAAATCGCGACGAAATCCAGTACAACGGGTCAGCCCTACATGGTCAGGTTTGCGGACGGCAAGACCATGCCTTTGGCGCAGTTCTTGGGGGACGAACTCAAGCGCATGGACGCCAAGCACTGAACACGCGGACGGATGCTGGTCCTTCTTTCGCGTCCTCAAGATTCGGTCGGCGCAATCAAATCGACCCATTCACGGCACTTCATTCGTGCGTTCGCCCCCAACGCGGTGGGCAGCAGCGTTGCAATGTGTCAGCCGGCCGTCTTCGAGGGTGGAGCGCGCGTCGCCGATCCGTGCACTTGTGTGCGCGACGGTGCAGGCGGCTATCGCGGCGCCTTGCAGGAGCCCAAGCGCGGCGATTCCGGCATCGTCTCTGCCCACACCGGTGTCGTTGAAAACCACGGCGTAGGGTGCGGCCTGCAACGCAAAACGGCCGGAGCTGGCGCCCCCATGTGAGCCGCGCACGATCACCGCCCCGGCAGCACTATTCACGGCCTCGGTGATGCTGTCGACGACGACAAGGCGGCGAGAAGGCATGTAGGCTGGAAAATCGGGTGCCGATCAAGGCGCGGGAGCAGGGACAGCGGCTTGTCGATGCGGCTGCGTTGCTACTGGTAGCGCCGCGCGTCGTCGATGACCTTGCCGTCGTTGGGAAGGCTGCCTGCTGCGCACAGCACCACCTCGCCGCGCAGCTTGGTCACATCGCGTATCGACTCGGCAACCCGCTCGCGCAGGCCTTCACCGGGGGCGTTTCCCGGGGCGGTTTCGCAATGCAGCGTCATGCGGTCGTTCGCCATTTCGCCTTCGATGATGAGGCGCGCCCGTCCCAGTTCGGGGTAACGACGCACCACCTCGGCGACTTGGCTCGGATGGACAAACATGCCGCGCACCTTCGTGGTCTGATCGGCGCGCCCGAGCCAGCCGCGAATGCGACGGTTGGTGCGGCCGCTCGGGCATTGACCCGGAAGAATTGCCGACAGGTCGCCGGTGCCGAAGCGGATCAGCGGGTAATCGGGGTTGAGCGAGGTCACGACGATTTCGCCCACTTCGCCGTCGGCAAGGGGTTCGCCGGTGCCGGGCCGCACGATCTCGACGATCACGCCCTCGTCGAGCACTAGGCCTTCGCGCGACGGCGTTTCATACGCTACCAGGCCGAGGTCGGCGGTGGCGTAGCTTTGATAGGCGGCGACGCCACGTTCGCCCAGCCAATCGCGAAGGCTCGGCGGAAACGCCTCACCGCCGACCAGTGCCTTCTTCAGCGAGCCCACTCCAACACCGAGCTCGGCAGCCTTTTCCAGCAGAATCTTCGCGAAACTCGGCGTGCCGATGTAGCCCGTGGGCTTCAAATCCGCGATCGCCTGCACCTGCATCTCGGTTTGGCCGACCCCGGCGGCGAACACCGCGCAGCCGATCGCGCGGGCGCCTGCGTCCATCATCAAACCCGCGGGCGTGAAGTGGTAGCTGAAGCTGTTGTGCACCAGGTCTCCTGCCCGAAACCCGGCGGCGAAGATGGCGCGCGCCATGCGCCAGTAGTCCGGGGCCAAGCCCTCGGGCTCATAGATGGGTCCCGGCGAGCTGTACACACGCGCCGCACCGCGCTTGTCGGCCCAGCCGATGGCGGAAAAACCGCCGAAGACGTCTTCGTGGCGCAGCTTCTTCTGGCGCGCCATCAGCTCACTCTTGCGCAGCACCGGCAGGCATGCCAGCTCCGCGCGGCTGCGAATCGTGTCCGGGTCGACGTGCGCCAGCAGTTCGCGGTACACCAAGGCATGCGTCTTGGCTTGTGCCACTTGACCGGGCAGTGCGCCGAGCAAGGCCGCTTCACGCGCGGCGGGATCGCGGGTTTCGAGGGCGTCGTAGTGCATGGCGGTCAATCGTCGTCGGCGCGGGCGGCGCGCAACTTCGCGGCGTAGACCAGCTTGCGTTGTTCGGGCGGGGTGGCGATGCCGAAGCGGTCAAACCCGGAGCCACCAGGCTTTTTCAGATCCACCGAGACAACCCCCGCCTCGTCGTGAAAATGCAGGAACGCGGAGCTGCGCAAGTAGAAGATTCCGGGCTGCTTTTCCTTCAGGCCCTTGATTTCCCGCAACTGGCGCAGCAGCGCCGCATACGGTTCAAGTGCCCGGGCACCAGCATGGGCCATCTTGCGCTCCTCGATCAGGCCAGCCAGCGCTTGCGCCGCTTGTAGCTCTTCACGTCGCGGAAGCTCTTGCGGTCGCCGCCGCCCACGCCCAGGTAGAACTCCTTGACGTCTTCGTTTTCACGCAACGAATCGGCCGCACCCTCCATCACGACACGGCCGTTTTCCAGGATGTAGCCATAGTCGGCATAGCGCAGCGCCATGTTCGTGTTCTGCTCGGCCAGCAGAAACGTCGTGCGCTCTTTGGTGTTCAGATCACGCACGATCTCGAACACCTCATGCACGATCTGCGGCGCCAGACCCATTGACGGCTCGTCGAGCAACACCACCTTCGGATTGGCCATCAAGGCCCGGCCGATGGCGCACATCTGCTGTTCGCCGCCGGACGTGTACGCGGCCTGAGACGTGCGGCGCGTCCTGAGGCGTGGAAAGTAGTTGTAGACCTTGTCCAGCGTCTGGGCGATGGCAGCCTGGCCATCTTTGCGCGTGTAGGCGCCAGTGAGCAGGTTTTCCTCGATCGTCAGGTGCGCGAAGCAGTGGCGACCCTCCATCACCTGGATCACACCACGATCGACCATCGCCGAGGTGCTGAGCTTTTCGATGCGTTCGCCGCGCAGTTCGATCGAACCCTTCGTGACCTCGCCGCGCTCGCCGGCAAGCAAGTTGCTCACAGCACGCAGCGTCGTCGTCTTGCCCGCCCCGTTGCCGCCCAGCAGTGCGACGATCTTGCCTTCGGGCACTTGCAACGAGACGCCCTTG
>JANNKM010000302.1:0-10767 GCA_031396305.1 Rhizobacter sp. | reverse complement strand
CCCGGCGCCACGCCGCTCGTGCCGGGTTCGTGCACGCTGCCGTTTCCGGGAATCGACGCCGCGGTGGTCGATGAAACCGGTAAGGAAGTGCCGTGGGGGCAGGGCGGCATCCTCGTCATCAAGAAGCCCTGGCCAAGCATGATCCGCACCATCTGGGGCGACCCGGAACGATTCAAGAAGAGCTACTACCCGCAAGACTTTCAGGGCAAGTACTACCTCGCCGGCGACGGCGCGATCCGCGACGCAACCACCGGCTATTTCACTATCACGGGGCGCATCGACGACGTGCTCAACGTGTCGGGGCATCGCATGGGAACGATGGAAATCGAATCCGCATTGGTCGCACACACCAAGCTCGTGGCCGAAGCCGCCGTCGTGGGTCGCCCCGACGAAACCACCGGCGAGGCGATCTGCGCCTTCGTCGTGCTCAAGCGATCCCGGCCCACCGGCGAAGAAGCGAAGAAAATCGCCGCCGAACTGCGCAATTGGGTGGCCAAGGAAATCGGCCCGATTGCCAAGCCCAAGGACATCCGCTTCGGCGACAACCTGCCCAAGACACGCAGCGGCAAGATCATGCGGCGCCTGCTGCGCGCCGTGGCGACGGGCGAGAAGATCACCCAGGACGTCTCGACGCTGGAGAATCCGGCGATCCTGGATCAGTTGGCGGAGTCCAACTGATGCAAGCGGTGCGAAGCACGGGCACGAAGCGCATGCGTCGTGCTTGCCGGGTTCCGGCGCAGGCTGACTTTCGCTTCGCGAAAGTCAAGGCGCGCAGCGCCGGCCGAAGCCAAAATCCAGTGATCCTGGATCAACTTTCGGAAAGCAACTGATGCTGTTTGATGCCACCTCATTCAAGGCTTACGACATTCGCGGCGTCGTCGGCAAATCGATCGACGAAGAATTTGCCGAGGCACTCGGCAAGGCATTCGGCTCGGAAGTGCTGCTCGCAGGCGACCGCGCAGTGGCCGTGGGTCGCGACGGCCGCTTGTCTGGCCCGATGCTGAGCGCAGCCTTGATTCGCGGTCTCGCGAGCACTGGCCTGGATGTCGTCGACCTCGGCCCCGTGACGACACCGATGCTGTACTACGTCGCCGCGACGCGCGGCGAGCACGGCTGCCGCAGCGGCATCATGGTCACGGGCAGCCACAACCCGAAGGACTACAACGGCTTCAAGATGGTGTTGGCTGGCGCGGCGATCTACGGCGAGGCGATCCAGGGGCTGCGCCGGCGCATTGAGGCGCGCGACTTCACTGCATCGACGGGTCGGTCTGCGCGCATGGACATCGTTGCCGAGTACACGCACCGCATCAGCAACGACTGTCGCTTGAAACGGCGCATGAAGATCGTTGTCGACTCCGGCAACGGCATTCCCGGCGCCACGTCTCCCGCCGTGCTGCGCGCGCTCGGTTGCGACGTGACGGAGCTCTACTCCGAAGTCGACGGCAATTTCCCGAACCACCACCCCGACCCGAGCCAGCCTGCGAACCTGGTCGAGCTGATCAATACCGTGAAAGCCAGCGGCGCCGAACTGGGGCTCGCATTCGACGGCGACGGCGATCGGCTGGGCGTCGTCACGCGCGACGGCAAGATCATCTACCCGGACCGGCAGTTGATGCTGTTCGCTGCCGACATCCTGCCGCGCCATCCCGGCGCGAGCGTGATCTTCGATGTGAAGTGCACGCAGAGCCTCGCTCCGGTGATTCGCGCTGCCGGCGGCGTGCCGGTGATGTGGAAGACCGGCCACTCGCTGATCAAGGCGCACATGAAGGAGCTCGGCGCGCCGATTGCCGGCGAGATGAGCGGGCACATCTTCTTCGGCGAACGCTGGTATGGCTTTGACGACGCCACCTATACGGCGGCGCGGCTGCTCGAAATCCTGAGTCGCAGCCATGACCCGAGCGCTGTGCTCAACGCGTTGCCCACGAGCTTCAGCACGCCCGAACTGAATGTGGCGTGCGCCGAGGGCGAGCCCAGGCGCGTTGTCGAAGACCTCAAGCGCACCGCGAGTTTCCCCGGCGCCTCGGAGATCATCACGATCGACGGTTTGCGTGTCGAGTACGACGACGGCTTTGGCCTGGTCCGCTCCAGCAACACGACGCCGATGCTCGTGCTGCGCTTCGAAGGCCATACGCCCGCGGCGCTGGAGCGAATTCAGACGGCGATGCTTGCCGCACTGCGCAGCGTCAAGCCCGACGCGCAAATTCACAACGCGGCGCACTGAGTGTCGAGGAAACCGGCGACGCTGCAGGCGATGCGTGATGCACGCCATCCCGGCGAACGCCGCCCCGTGCTCGACACGGGGGCCGGGATCCACCCTTGCCTGAGCAACTGTCATCCCGGCGCACGCCGGGATCCAGGAGAGTGAACTGAAGGTGGATCCCGGCCTTCGCCGGGATGACATACAAGAGCCTGGGGAAGCCGCATGCGGATATTGCTCGTCAAGCTGTCCTCGCTGGGTGATGTGGTGCACACCATGCCGGTGGTGCACGACATCGCCACCGCGTATCCCGAAGCCATCATCGACTGGGTCGTCGAGCCGGCGTTCGCGCCCCTGGTGCGGCGCGTTCAAGGGCTTGCCGCGGTCATCGAGTGCCCGCTGCGCCGCTGGCGGCGCCAGTGGTGGAGCGCCGCCGTGCGCAGCGAATGGCGCGGGTTTCGCGAGCGACTGCAGCGCGAACGCTACGACGCCGTCATCGATCTGCAGGGCCTCACGAAGTCGGCCGTCATCGCCCGGCTGGCGAGCGTCACCCAGGAACACGGCAAACGTCACGGCCTGGCCAACGCCACCGAGGGCTCGAGTTTCGAGTGGCCGGCGCGGTGGCTGGTGGACAACGCCATCCCCATCGAGCCGCGCATGCATGCGCTGGATCGTTCGCGCGTGCTTGCCGCCAGGGCGCTGGGCTACGCGGTGCAAGGCCCGCCCGAATACGGCCTGCGCACGACGCCACCGCGCCTCAAGTTTGAGCGGCCCACCGTCGCCTTCGTGCACGGCACGTCGCGTGACGACAAACTCTGGCCGATCGATCATTGGGTGAAACTCGGCAAGCGCATCTTCGAAGACGGCTGGCGCATCGCCTTGCCGCAGGGCAATGAGGTCGAACAGACTCGTGCCGAACTCATCGCCGCGGGGTGGGAGTTCGTCGACAACGCGCAACTCGAAGTCTGGCCGACGTTGAAGATCGACGCGGTGCTGGATCGGCTGGCCGCGACCCAAAGCGTCGTCGGCGTGGACAGCGGCCTGAGCCACATCGCCGTGGCGTTGAAGCTGCCGCATGTGCAGATCTACAACCACGCCACGGCCTGGCGCACCGGGCCGCTGCCCGAACATGGCCTGCGCCAGCAGATGGCCGTCGAGGCGCGGCCGACACCGTCGCTGGAAACCGTGTGGGCCGCGTGGAACCGGGTTGTCGAGGCGGCGCACGCATGACCGTGTCATCCCGGCGAACGCCGGGATCCACTGCCCCATGGCGTGCCGAACGATGAGAGCGAGCCGTTCGGTGGGCGAAGGTCTGGCGCTTGCGCTTTACTCCGCTGCGCTGCGCCTTCTCACCCCGGCGATTCTGCTGCGTTACTGGTGGCGCGGCCGCGCCGAGCCGATGTACCGGCATGCGATGCTCGAGCGGCTGGGCCGCTACCGCGGCAACGCCGACCCTGGCGCCATGTGGGTGCACGCCGTGTCGCTCGGCGAAACGCGCGCCGCGTCAGCGCTGATCGACGCACTTCGAACCGCCCGTCCCGGCATGCGCCTGCTGCTGACGCATGGCACGGCGACCGGCCGCACGGCCGGCGTCCCGCTCCTGCGTGAAGGTGACGCGCAGGTCTGGCTGCCGCTCGATACGCCCCGCGCTGTGCGTCGCTTCCTGGCGCATTTCCGTCCTGCCGTGGGCGTGTTGATGGAAACGGAAGTCTGGCCGAACCTGTTGCACGAAGCACAGCGCACTGGCTTGTCGATGGTCCTGGCCAACGCCCGGCTGAGCGAAAAGAGCCGGCGCAAGGGCGAGCGCCTGGCGCCATTGCTGCGACCGGCGTTGCAGGGCCTGAGTCTGGTTCTGGCGCAGACGGCAGACGACGCGCTTCGGCTCAAAGCCAGCGGCGCGCGTCAGGTTGAGGTTGCCGGCAATCTCAAGTTCGACATGACACCCGACCCCGCGATGCTGGCGCAAGGCCGCGCCTGGCGCGACGCGCTGGGTCGTCATGTGGTCCTTGCCGCCAGCACGCGCGAGGGTGAAGAGGCGCCGCTGCTGGCGCAGTGGCTCGAGTTGACGCAACCGCGCCCGCTGCTGCTGATCGTGCCGCGTCATCCACAACGCTTCGACGAAGTGGCGGCGCTCGTGCACGGCAGCGGCCTGTCGTTCGCGCGCCGCAGTCAGTGGGCAGGTGCGCCAGAACCGGCGGCGCACGCCGCCGACGTCTGGCTCGGCGACTCGCTGGGCGAGATGGCGCTTTACTACGCCACGGCGAATGTGGCGCTGCTTGGCGGCAGCTTCGCGCCGCTCGGCGGGCAGAACCTGATCGAAGCGGCGGCCTGCGGTTGCCCGGTCGTGATGGGGCCTTCCACGCACAACTTCCACGAAGCGGCCGAACTCGCCATTCATGCCGGAGCCGCGACACGCGTGAGCAATATCGTTGACGGCGTGGCGAGCGCCGTCGCGGCGCTGCGCAGCGATCAATGGGCCGCCTCCTGCGCTGCGGCGCGAGCTTTCGCGGCACTTCACCGTGGCAGCGCGCAGCGCATGGCGCAGCGCATCGAGGCGCTGCTGGCGGCGCGTCAGTCGAACCTCTGAGTCTCAAACGCCGCCACGCAGAAAGCCGTGCTCGCGCAACAGCGCCAGCACGGCGTCGGCACACGCGTCTGCGGTCGTCGCGCCGGTGTCCAAGCGCAGTTCGGGGTCCTCGGGTTCCTCGTAGGGTGAGTCGATTCCAGTGAAGTTGCGCAGTTCGCCACGCCGGGCCTTGCGATACAGACCCTTGGGGTCGCGCTGTTCCACCAGGGCCAAGGGTGCATCGACGTGCACTTCAAGGAACCCGGTGTCGCAGAGCACGCTGCGCGCACGGTCACGTTCGCTGCGAAACGGCGAAATGAATGCCGTGAGCACGATCAACCCTGCGTCCGCCATCATCGCCGCAACCTCTGTGACGCGCCGGATGTTCTCTACCCGGTCGGCGTCGGTAAAGCCGAGGTCCTTGTTCAGGCCGTGGCGCAGGTTGTCGCCGTCGAGCAGATAGGTATGGTGGCCCAGCGCGAACAGGCGGCGCTCCACAAGGTCGGCAAGCGTCGACTTGCCCGCGCCCGACAAACCGGTGAACCAGACGACGCAGGCCTTCTGCCCCTTCTGCACAGCCCGGGCCTCGCGACTCACCTCGTGCACCTGCCAATGCACGTTGTGCGAGCGGCGCAGCGCGAAGTGCAGCATGCCGGCGGCAACGGTGTCGTGCGTCAGCCGATCGATGAGGCTGAAGCCGCCAGTTTCGCGGTTCTCGGAGTGCGCGTCGAACGCGACCTTTCGGTCGAGTTCGAGCGCCACGACACCCACCTCGTCGATCGCCAGCGTCGTCGCCGGCTCGTGCGCCAGCGTGTCCACGTTGACTCGGTATTTCAGCGGCGCCACCGTCGCCGTCACGTTCCGGGCGGCGAGCTGCATCGCATAGGCGCGGCCCGGCAGCAATGGCTGTTCGTGCAGCCACACGAGCGACGCTTCGAACCGGTCTGCGACTTCGGGCGGGTTGTCGGCGTCGACCAGCATGTCGCCGCGCAATACGTCGATGTCGTCACTCAGCGTCAGCGTCACCGCCTGATGCGCCACCGCCTCGGGCAAATCGGCGCCGCTGCCGACGACGCGCTGCACCGTGCTCACCCTGCCCGAAGGCATGATGCATACCCGCTCGCCGGGGCGGACGCTGCCGCTGGCCAGAGTGCCGGCGATTCCGCGAAAACCCGCGTCGAGGCGGTCGACGCTTTGTACGGGCAGGCGCAGCGGCTTCGCGCGGTCGAATTGTGCCTCGATCGGCGCCGCTTCGAGCAGGCCGAGCAGCGTCGCACCGCGATACCACGGCATCGCGGCACTCGCGCGGATCAGGTTGTCGCCGTTCGCGTCAATCACCGGCACCGCATCGACGCGGGCGATGCCCAGTGAGGACGCGAGCCCGAGATATTCTCCCGCGATGCGCTCGAAAACCGCCTGCGAGTGATCGACCCGGTCCATCTTGTTCACCGCCAACACGACATGGCGGATTCCGAGCAACGACGCGAACAGCGTGCTGCGACGCGTATGCACCCTCAGGCCCTGGCTCGCGTCCAGCACCAGCAGCGCCAGATCCGCGGTCGACGCGGCGGCGATCAGGTTGCGCGTGTCCGGTCCGTGGCCGAGCGTCTGCGCGACGGTGTATTTGCGGGTCGCGGTTTCGAAGTGCCGGTACGTCACTTCGTTCGCGACGCCCTGCTCGCGCTCGGCCAGCAGGCCATCGAGCAGGATGGCCACGTCGTCGACACTGCCGCAGGCGATGCAGCGCAACAATCCTTTGGCCGCGAACGCCATCAAGAGTTGCCTTCCCGCGGTTGGCCGGTACCGTGCACAAGTGGGCCGGGTGTCACGCGAACTCCCGATGCAGCCGCTCGATGCTGGCGTGGCCACCCAACGCGGCGATCAAGGGCTGCAGGTGCTTTTCGTAGTGGCGCCAGCGCTCGACCCGTGCACCGTGGACCGGCTCACGCACTTGCGCCGCGCTCGCGGTGCTGACGTAGCGGCTGGCCAGATGCGGCTGCGCGCAGGCGTCGTGCCAATCCAGGCCAGTGCGGTGCACGATGCGCCGCGCCTGCGGC
Organism: Rhizobacter sp.; assembly: GCA_031396305.1. Lineage (GTDB taxonomy): Bacteria > Pseudomonadota > Gammaproteobacteria > Burkholderiales > Burkholderiaceae_C > JAEMQF01. The sequence continues at coordinate 3,947 of JANNKM010000302.1, read as the reverse complement.
TCGAAGTCCGCCACCACGTCTTCGTAGCGGCAGTGCTCGATCATTGTCGGGAACAGAGCTGACCACAACCGCATGTAGCCCATGTAGTTCAAGTAGAAGTGCGCCAGGTGGTTCAGGTCGTTCGAGTACCAGTGCCCATCGAAACCCTGGGTGAAGCAAGACAGGCACACGTCGAGCGGATGACGGTGTGTGTGCAGCACCACGGAGTCGGGAAACAGCAGCGCGATCAGCGGCATGAACAGGAAGTTGCCCAGGCGCTTGTCGATGCGGCGCGGCGGGTCGGGTTTGCGCATCTGGCGTGCCGTTGCTGCCAGATAGTCCTGGGCAGAATCCGCGATCTGGGCGGCTGGGAGTGCTCGGTAGTGCTCGAAGTAGTCCGCTTCACCTGGCTGCCCGCGCCGGCCACGTTGCCAGGACGCCTCGACGTTGCCGAGCGCGTCCGACTCATGGCAAGTCTCGGTCTGCGGGTGCGCGGCGAGCACCTGCTCGAGCAGCGTCGAGCCCGAGCGCGGCATGCCAATCACGAACACGCAGCCCGCGCCTGCGACGCCGAGCCCGCGGTGACGCTCGAAGTACTCAGGTGTGAAGATGTGGCGTGCCTGCTGCAGCCGCGTCTCGCGCAGTGCGGGTTCATAGCGGCGTTTCACATGCGCGTTGGATCGAACGAAATGGCCGAAAGCGGCGTCGAAATCGCCGCGCGCGTCGAGGACCCGCCCGATCGCGTTGTGCAGCGGACGCAGCCGCTGCGCCCCGAGATCCGGGCGATTCGCAAGCGAGCGCATGCGCTGAAGTTGTTCGTCCGAGATACCGCGCGGCCTGGCGCGGGCCAACACCACATAGGCCGGCGCGTGCTGATCCTCTGCGGCGATGGCCTGCTCGGCGAACGATACCGCAGCGTCGAGTTCACCGAGGTGCAGGTTCAGGGACGCGCTGAGCGTCAGGATGCGCGGGTCGCCAGCCCGCAGCGCCCTTGCCGACGCCAGCTGTGCGGCAGCCCCGTCGAGGTCGCCGGTCCCGCGCCAGAACGACAACGCCAGCAGGCACATCGCTTCGGTATCGTCCGGTTCGCGTGCCAGCGCGTTGCGCAGCTGCTGCTGCGCAACGGCGTGGTCGCGCCGAGCCAGGGCCGCGCGGGCTGCGGCATGTTCCGTGCGGCCCGTGGTGGATGCTGGATCGAACACTGACTCAAACACGTGGGTCTCCCGGCGCGCCGCGATCGACGCCTGGTTGCGCTAGGCGGCGGCTGAGTCTAGGGTCGTCGACACCTCCTTTGGATGCGCGGTGCGTGCAGATTTGCGCAACGTGAACAAAAAACCCCGCCACTCGGACGGGGTGCTGGTTGACTGCCCGAACCGTGGGCAGTGGGAGCCCAATGTCGATCAGGGAATCAAGTCCACAGTCGTGAACGCAACCGCGCCGTTGAGCTGAACCTCGAAGTCGACAACCGCGTCACTGCCCGTGCCCCCGATCCTGGCCTGCACGATGGTGTTGCCGGCTTGCGTGACGACCCGAACCTGCCCGTTGCCGCCTGCGGTGAACGCCGCGGCGCCGATAAACGCGAACGCCTGGTTGCCTGCCGTCGTGGCGTCAGAGTCGATGGCCGAGAAGTCAAGATCGTCAGTTCCGGCCACAAAGCCGGTGATGATGTCGCGCAGGCCGGCGCCGACGCCCGTGTCGCCGACCGCGAGGTAGTTGAAGTCATCGGCCCCGGCGCCGCCGTTCATCGAATCGGCACCGCCGTTGCCCCACAACTCGTCGGCCCCGCCCAATGTGCTCAGCGTATCGTTGCCGGCACCACCTCTCATGAAGTTGATGATGGTGTTGCCGCTGCCATTGAAAGGGCCTGCGCCGGTGAACGTGAGGTCGTCGACACCCACCATGTTCGCGTCGTTCAGCGCGAACGTGGCCAGCGTCGTCTGGATGAGGTCGATACCTGCGCCCGCAGCCTCGTTCACCACGTCGCCGGCATCGGTGACGACGTAGGTGTCGTTGCCCGTGCCGCCCGCCATCGTGTCGTGGCCCGCGCCGCCGTTCAGCGTGTCGGCTCCGGCATTGCCGTTCAGCGTGTCGTTGCCCAGGCCGCCGAACAGCTGGTCGGCGCCGTCACCGCCGTTCAGCGCGTCCTGGCCGATGGTGCCGTTCGCGCCGACGCCGTCGAAGACGGTTGCGGAGCCGATGTCGGCCCCGGCGCCGCCGTTGAACAGATTGCCGACGACCGTGGTGGCCAACGACGTGACTTGCTCGGCGTTGCCCAAACCATCGGTGAACGAAACCCGCAGGCTCAGCGCAGTGTTGACCTGAGCCTGGGTCGGCGTGAAGTCCGCGTCGTCGGTCGCGTCGGCGCCAGCGATCGCGACGCCGTTGGACAGCCACTGGAAGCTGAACGTCCCGAGCCCGTTGGTGTCGGCAATTCCTGCCGTGTTCGCAGTGACCTGCGAGCCTTCCGTCGGCGTCGTGTCATTGATCACCGGCGTGCCGGTGGCCGGCGTGTTGGCAACGGCAGGCGTCACCAGCGCCGTTGCCGCCGATGTGCGCGACTCGGCGTTGCCGTCCAAGTCGGTGAACGAGACACGCACGCTCAGCGCAGTATTGACCTGCAGAATGTTCGGCGTGAACGTCTGCGCCGTCGCGCCGACGATGAGGTTTCCGTTGGACAGCCACTGGTAGCTGAACGTCGCGGGCAGGCCATTGATGTCGGTGATCGTCAATGGATTCGCCGTCAACGCCTGGCCTTCGGCGGGCGTGGTGTCGTTGATCGCCGGCGCGCCGGCAGCCGGCGTATTCAACGGTGGCCCGGAGAGAACGACGATCTGGTCGGTGAACTGCAGCCGCTCGACGTTGCGCAGCGTATCGATGCCGTCATCGATCGCCAGCACGGTAGGCGTCGTGTGCGTGACGGTAACCACACCGCCGACGTTGGTCACGGTGTAGGCCGCCGCCACATCGCGGAACACCGCCACGTCGACGTCCTGAACCGCGTCGACCACGCTCGAGACCTCGCGGAAGATCTGCAACTGGCCGGGGTTGACCAGGCCCGCGAACATGGCCGCCTGCAGCGTCATGCCCGCGGTGGCGCCGGGAATGGTGCCCGTCATCACTGAACCCATCTTCTCAGCCTGGCCGATCACCGCGCCTGTACCGTCGGTGTTCGCGTGGATATTGATGCGCACGTTCAACCAGCGGTCGCCGTCGATGATGTCGTTGCCGCCGCAGCCTTCGATCACGTCGCTGCCGTCACCGCCGAGGATGATGTCGCCGGCGTTGAACGAGGTGGCGGCGGCGGGCAGAATCGCCGCCAGGCCGCTGATGCGTGTGATGCCGGCAGCGTCCAGCGAATTGGTGAGGCCCGACGTGACGTCGATCGCACTCAGTTCCACCACGGTGGCGTTGGTGCCGCGCAGGATGTCGTTGAAGGTCCAGCCCGACAGGCCTTCGACCGCATCGAATCGATCGCGCAGTGCGTCTGCCGGCGGCAGCGGCGGGAGCAGGCCGGTGAAGAACATGTCGGCGTCGACGCCGCTGGTGTCACCTTTGTAGGTGGTCCAGTCGAAACCCAGCATGCCTTCGTGGCGCTCGGTGCCGCCGTCGCTGACCATGATGTCGTCGCCGGACTCGCTGTCGTAGTCGTCGTTGCCGCCGCCGCCGAAGATGACGTCGTGGCCGATGACGCGGCTCGCCTGGAACGGGTCGCCCATGTCGCCCTGCAACAGGTCGGCCTGGTCGCCGCCTTCGATCCAGTCATTGCCTTCGTTGCCGAATATGGTGTCGGTGGAATCGCCGCCGAGGATGAAGTCGTCTTCCCGGCCCCCGAAACTCTCTTTCGGGTCGAAGCCGTGCGTGATGAAGTCCTTGCCGGCACCGCCCAGGATCAGGTCGCCCAGGCCTGGGCCGGCGTGGATCGTGTCGTTGCCGTTGCCGCCCTTGATGTTGTCGACGCCGTTCAGGTC
>JANNKM010000283.1:0-21680 GCA_031396305.1 Rhizobacter sp. | reverse complement strand
CGACTGGGCCGCCAAGGGCACGCAGTTGCTCGGCATCAAGGCCGTCGTCGCGCGCAGTTTCGAGCGCATCCACCGCAGCAACCTGATCGGCATGGGCGTTCTGCCCTTGCAGTTCAAGGGTGGCACAAGTTGGGAAAGCCTGGGCCTGAAGGGCGACGAGACGATCGACGTGAAGCTCGACGCGGACATCAAGCCGCAAAGCGACGCGATGCTGATCATCACGTCGGCTTACGGCGCACGCCGCGAGGTGCCCGTGGTGCTGCGCATCGACACCGCGATCGAGGTCGACTACTACGCGCACGGCGGCATTCTGCCGTACGTATTGCGCCAGTTGCTTGCGGCGTAAGCCCCTGAAGCTCTCGATGACGTCATCCCGGCGCACGCCGGGATCCACCCTCGGCTGACCGCCCAGGTTCGCCTTGGAGCCGTTCAAGAACTTCATCAACGCCCAGGTGGTGCGCGACATGGCGCACCATTTGCATCGCGCGTGGTCGGAGTTTCCGCGCAAACGCTTCGAATCGCTCGCGCTGGCCGGGCTGGACGACCTGGAATTGAAGGCTCGTGTGGGGCACCTGTGCGGCGCGATGGAAGCCTGCCTGCCGAGCGATTTCATGCATGCGGCCGACGTCATCGAGGCCAGTCTTGCGCCCGCCTGCGAGCCGGATGCGCCGGCTGAGCTGAGCACGCCCGGGGCTGGCCTGGCCGGCTGGGCGATCTGGCCGATGGGCGAGTTCGTGGCGCACCGCGGCCTCGCATTGCCCGAACGCGCCTTGCGTGTGTTGCACGCGTTGACCCAGCGTTCCACCGCGGAATTTGCGATTCGCCCGTTCGTCGAACAACACCCCGCTCTGACATTCGCGACGCTGCAAGCCTGGACGCGCGACCCGAGCGCGCATGTGCGCCGCCTGGTGAGCGAGGGCAGCCGGCCGCGCCTGCCCTGGGGCATGCAGCTCAAGGGCCTGATCGCCGACCCCACGCCCACCCTGCCCCTGTTGCGGGCGCTGCAGGACGACCCCAGCAAGTACGTGCGGCGCAGCGTCGCGAATCACTTGAATGACATCGCGAAAGACCACCCGGCCCTGGTTGCGCAGTGGCTCGAACAGTACTTGCCTGGCGCTTCAGCGCAGCGCCTGGCGTTGCTCAGACACGCCAGCCGCAGCCTCATCAAGCGCGGCGATCCGCGCACGCTGAAAGCCTGGGGCCTGGCGCAGGGATTGCGCGGCACGGTGCGCTTGAAGCTGTCGAAACACCGCGTCGCGCTGGGCGATTCGCTGGAACTTGCGGTCACGCTGGAGTCGAGCTCGCCGCGCCCGCAAAAGCTCGCCATCGACTACGCAGTGCATCACGTCAAGGCGAACGGCGAAACCTCGCCGAAAGTGTTCAAGGGTTGGACGCTGGAACTGGGCGCCCACGAACAGCGCAAACTGCGCAAGACACACTCACTGCGGCCGGTGACGACGCGCACCTACCACGCAGGCCGGCACATGATCGAGCTGCGCATCAACGGCCGCATTGCCGTTGAGGCGGAATTCAATCTGAGTTTGTGAGTGCGGGCGAGGCCCGCGACACTTCATACCGATCGGCGTTCAATCGCATACCGCAACTTCTATGCAACCGAATGCGAATGGCATCAGGCCCGCGCCTGCCACTCGGCACGATCAAAGCCGACCGTGGTGCTGCCATCGGCCCATTCGACCAACGGCCGCCTGAGGCAAGTGGGCTGCGCCAGCATCAGTGCCCGCGCGCTCGGCGCATCGACCACGGCCTCGCGCGCAGCGGCGTCAAGTTCGCGCCAGGTGCGGCCACCGCGATTGAGCAGCTTCTCCCAGCCCAATGCGGCGATCCACTGCTCCAGGCGGTCCGTGGGTACGCCGGCGCGTTTGTAGTCGTGAAACGCATACGCCACACCGCGCTCGGTGAGCCAGCCGCGCGCACTGCGCACAGTGTCGCAATTGGCGATGCCGTAGAGCGTCACATCAGGCATGTTCGCGTGGTCTCGCATGGCGGACGTTCACTCGCGTTCCCTGGCACCAAATTCGCAGCGCGGATCGGGGCCGTACTGGGTGCTCGCGACCTGACCCTGCGGGCTCAACCCGACCAAGAACCACAGGCATTGCGGCGAATCGAATCGGTATGCCCAAATCGTCTTGCGGCCCGACCAGACGCCATATTCATGCGCCGGGTGACCCAGCGCGAGCAACACCTGGTCGCGGCTCATACCGTCCTTGATCGTCGCGAAGTTTTCTTCGTACAGCACCTGGGTCCACGCCTGCATCGTGCCCGAAGCGTCGAAATCGACCATGAAGGTGTGCAGACCCATCGGGCCGCGCGTGAACTCGAGCCGCTTGCCCCCGCCTGCGAGGGCATATTCGCCGCTCGGCGCGCCGAGCCTGGCTCGGGCGTCGGTGAGCGTTGTTCCCGCCGGCAATGAAGCCGGGCTGTAGCCCGCGCAGCCGAGCAGCACGATGCAGGCCCCAAGCAGGCACCACCCTGTGAATCGTTGCAGCAACATCGCCATATCTCTGACCCATCCGATTGCGCCTATTCTGATCCTCGGCGGGGCCCCGTGTCGGCCGGAGGGCCATGCCTAGAATCCCGAGCTGTTTACGCCCGCCGCCCATGCAAACATCCCCACCCTTCGTCGAACCGTTGGCGCACGGCGTGTATGTCATCGACACCGGCTTCGTGCGGCCGCGCTTCGACGCGAGCCATCTCATCGTGGAGCAAGGCCGCGCCGCATTTGTCGACACCGGCACGAACCACGCCGTACCGCGCTTGCTGGAGGCGTTGGAGTCGCTGGGCCTGGCGCGCGACGCGGTCGACTATGTGATCGCCACGCACGTGCACCTCGACCACGCCGGCGGCGCGGGAGCCTTGCTGCAGCACCTGCCGAGCGCGCGGCTCGTCGTGCATCCGCTCGGCGCGCGCCACCTCGTCGACCCGAGCCGGCTGATGGCCAGCGCCCGCACCGTCTATGGCGACGCCGAGGTGGCGCGCTCGTATGGGGAATTGGTCGGCGTTCCCGCCGAGCAAGTGATCGAAACCCACGACGGCATGGCGCTGGGTCTGGCCGGCCGAGCGCTGCAATTCATTCACACCCCGGGCCACGCCCGCCACCATCACTGCATCTGGGACGAGCGCAGCCGCGGCGTGTTCAGCGGCGACACGCTCGGCGTGGCCTATCCCGAGTTCACCCGCGACGCGCGGCCGTGGCTCATCCCCGCGACGCCGCCGACGCAGTTCGACCCTGAAGCGCTGCGTGCGTCAGTGCGGCGCTTGCTTGGCCTGGATCCGCAGCGCGTGTATCTCACCCACTACGGAGAGGTGACGGACGTGGCGGAACTCGGCGCCACGTTCCTGGCCCGGCTGGAGAAGATCGTGCAGCTCGGCCAGACACTGCGCGCGCACCCGCAGCGTGCAGAAGCGCTGCGCCACGGTCTGGGCGGGCTGTACCAGGGCTGGCTGCGCGAGCATCGCTGCCCGCTGGAAGAGACGCAGGCCCTGGCGCTGCTGAAACTCGACATCGAACTCAATGCGCAGGGCATGGACCATTGGCTGGCCGGAACCGGCTGCGCCCCACCACAGGAAAGAGCATGACCCCATCCAACCCGGTGCAGTTTCATCTCGAAGACAAGGTCATCGTCGTCACCGGCGCGGCGCAGGGCATCGGCGCGGCGTGCGCCGAGCGCTTTGCACAAGACGGCGCGACCGTCGCGCTGTGGGACGTGAACGACGCCGCGGCCACCGCGCTCGCGCAGTCCCTGTCAGCGCGCGGCAGACTAGCCGCCGCGTTCAATTGCGACGTGTCGAGCAAGGCCGACGTCGACTCCGCACTCGCCGCCACGCTCGCTGCCTTCGGCCGCGTTGACGCGCTGATCAACAACGCCGGCATCTTCAAGGCGGCGAACTTTCTGGACATCACCGAGGCCGATTGGGACGCCGTGCTCAATGTGAACCTGAAAGGCGCCTTCCTCGTCGCGCAGGCCGTGGCACGCGAAATGGTGCGTGCCGGCAAGGGCGGCGCCATTGTCCACATGAGTTCCGTGAACAGCGTGATGGCGATCCCGACGATCGCCAGCTACAACGTCAGCAAGGGCGGCGTCAATCAACTGACGCGCGTGATGGCGATCGGGCTCGCGGAACACGGCATCCGCGTCAACGCCGTCGGCCCAGGGACGATCGCCACCGAACTCGCGCGCCAAGCGGTACTCGGCAGCGACGCGGCGCGCGCGCGCATCATGAGCCGCACGCCGTTGCAGCGCCTGGGCGAGCCGGGCGAGATCGCCGACGTCTGCGCTTTTCTCGTCAGCAACGCCTCGAGCTACATGACGGGCGAGATCGTCTATGTCGACGGCGGGCGCCTGGCGCTCAACTACACCGTCACGCCTTGATCGCGGTGTCGCACCTGCAACCCCGAACGCCGCGCCGATGTTCGAGACGCTGAGCGTCTCCACCGGCGTCGTCTTGCTCGGCGAGATGGGCGACAAGACACAACTGCTGGCGCTGCTGCTCGCGGCGCGCTACCGCCGCGCGTGGCCCATCTCGATGGGAATTCTGGTGGCGACGCTGGCCAACCATGCCGGCGCCAGCGCGCTCGGCGCCTGGCTCACAGCGCTGCTCGACCCGCAGACCCTGCGCTGGATCCTCGGCGCATCGTTCCTCGCCGTGGCCGCCTGGATGCTGGTTCCCGACAAACCGGACGACAACGGTGCCGCACTGCCGGGCCGCTGGGGCGTGTTCGGTGTGACGTTGGTGGCGTTCTTCCTCGCCGAGATGGGCGACAAGACGCAGATCGCCACCGTGATGCTCGCCGCGCGCTACGACTCGGTGTGGCTCGTCACCGCGGGCACCACGCTGGGCATGCTGCTTGCCAACGTGCCGCTCGTGATCTTCGGGCAGCGACTCGTGCAATACATTCCGATGCTGTGGCTGCACCGCGTCGCGGCGCTCGCGTTTGCGGTGCTGGGAATGCTGGTGCTCTTGCGCGGCGGCGGGTAGCGCCCAACGGCGATTGGCCGATGGCGCCGTGTGGGCACCGTGCGGCTTGCATGGCGCGCAGCGCCGCGCTACCGTTGCGCACGACGCAATCGTTGTTCCACGACCGAACCCATCGGAGCCAACCCATGAGCGATGCCGTCTCCAACCCGGCGCGAACCGGCGGGTGCCTGTGCGGCGCCGTGCGCTACGAAGCACGCCCCGACAAGCCGCAGGGCTACTACTGCCACTGCCGCATGTGCCAGCTCGCCTTCGGCAATACGCGCGCGGCGTTTCTGAACCTGCGCAAGGACGAGCTGCGCTGGCTCGGCACAACGCCGACCTACTACGCGTCGTCCAAGTTCGCGCGGCGCGGTTTCTGCAACCGCTGCGGAACACCGCTGACGTTCGAGTACCTCGATTCCGAGCGCATCGACATTTCGATCGGCAGCCTGGATGACCCCGGCGCGATCAAGCCGACCACGCACTTCAGCGTCGAGTCGCGCATCGCCACGTGGCATGTCGATGACGACCTGCCCGACGAGCGCCTGGACGAACACGCCAAGATCATGGAGCGCTGGAAAGCCAGCTATGGTGACTCGGTGGTCCCAGGAGTCGCCGCGGCGCGTCAGGGGTGACACCGCATTTCACGCAGGCGCCGGCTCAGAGGTTGAGAGTCTTTCGGGCGTGATCAGCGCAGCCCCGACCGCAAGCACGATGTCGGCGCACCACATCCAGTCGTAAGAACCCGGCCACTCGAACGCCTTGCCGCCCATGTAGGCGCCGAGGTCCCCACGTCGCGCCGCTGCCATCTCAATACCGCCTGCCAGCGAAGCTTCGAGCAGCCCCATCAGTCCGCTGCTGAAGTTCGAGCGCGCCGCACCGGCGGTGCGGCGCGTGCCCCTCGCGCTGGCGCGGCGGTTCTTCCAGATCTGCACGACAGCCGCGGCGCAAACCCTGGCGCCGTCCGGTCTCACGCCATTGGAGTTCGCGGTGCTGGCCTACATCAACAAGGCCATTGGAGAGCCCGGGATCGACCAGTCCACCCTGGCCGCGCGGATGGGCATCGACCGCAACAGCACCAGCCTTTTGGTCGCGCAACTGGACGCCAAGGGCTGCTGCGCCAAAGCGTCAGCACCACTGACCGGCGGGCTCGGTCGCTGCGGCTCACGCCGCGCGGCGAGAGGCTCCATGACCGCCTGGCTCCGATTGCCTGGGTCGATCAATTGGCCATCCTGCACCCGCTCGACCCTGCTGAACGCGAGACCTTGCTTGATCTCTTGGTGCGCGTCATCGAGGGCAACCTACCGCTCGCTCGTCCCGGGGCGGCACGCCGCAAACGCGGCTCCGGCCCCGGCAATTCCACCGCTGTTTGAGGAGCCGATATGCAACCGAACCGCCGTGACCTGTTGACCGTCGTCCTTTCTGCCTTGATGCTTTCGGCTGGAGTCAGCGCATTCGCCCAGGCGTGGCCGCAACGCCCGGTGCGTCTGATCGTGCCGCTGCCGCCGGGAACCACTGTCGATGTCTCGGCGCGCGTCTACGCCGAACGATTGGCATCGACATGGGGCCAGCCGGTTGTCGTTGAGAACCTGCCCGGCGCCGACGGCATCGTCGCCATGCGGGAGTTCGTCGGCCGGCGCGATGACCACACGCTGCTCTATTCCTTCGCCGGCCTGATCACGATCAATCCGCTGACCTATGCGACGCTGCCCTACGACCCGGTGCGCGACCTGGTGCCGATCGCGGTGTCGTCAGACAACTGCCTGGCGATAGGTGTCTCGTCGAAACTGGGTGTCGCAACCCTGCCCGAGTTGCTGAACCTCGCTCGCTCGCGCGCTGAAAAAATCAACTGGGCGTCGACTCCGGGCCTTCCCTATTTCGCCTTTGCGGGCCTGGCCAAGATCAGCGACGTGGAGATGGTTCATGTGCCGTACCGCGACTTCAACCCCGCATTGGGTGACCTCAAGGAAGGGCGAATCGGCGTCGTCAGCACAGGACTGACGCAGATGCTGCCGCATGAACAAGCCGGCAACCTCAAACTCGTCGCGGTGCTCAACCGTGCGCGCTGCCGGGCGGCGCCGAACGTGCCAACGACCGCCGAACTGGGCTATCCGGACCTTGCCTTCGACGGCGTCACCGGTTTTTTCGGGGGGCGCGCGATGAGCGACGAACTGCGACAGCGCATTGCGAGCGACGTACGCGTGGTTGCAGCGCAGCCGGAGGTGCAGGCCAAGTTCGAGGCGATCGGTATCGTCGCGCGCTCGGGAACGCCGGCGCAGTTTGCCGACGAGATCGAAGAGCAACGAGGCAAGGTGGCGAAGATCGCCGCCGCGATCGGCGCACGCCCTGCACCCTGACGACGATCCCGGGGAACCACCATGAATTCCGACATCGCGCCGGCATCGCCCAATGCCCTGCTGCAGATCGCTACGGGCTTCTGGGCCTCGCGCGCGCTCTACATCGCGGCCAAGCTCGGCATTGCCGACCTGCTGTCAGCCGGCCCCGAATCCGCTGAAAGGCTGGCCAGTGCGAGTGGGGTCCACGCCGCCAGCCTGCGGCGCGTCTTGCGCGCGCTGGCGAGCCTGGGTGTCTTCGCTGAAGCCGACGACGGGCGTTTTCAGCACACGCCCTTGTCGCGCGGGCTGTGCTCCGTCGCGCCTGGTTCGCTGCGCGAGTTCATTGTGATGGTGGGGGAGGCTGAGAGCTGGCGGAGTTGGGGCGAGATGATGCACAGCGTGCGCACCGGAGAGCCGGCTTTCAACAGGCTTCACGGGACTTCCGTGTTCGACTACATGGCAACGCACCCGGACTTTGCGCGCAACCACAATGCGGCCCTGTCCGAGCGAAGTGCTGCCGAAAACGATGCTGTCCTGGCAGCCTGGGCCTTTCCGCAACACGGGAAGCTGGTCGATGTGGGTGGCGGGCTGGGCAGCTTGCTTGCCGCCGTGCTGGTCGCCCACCCGGGCTTGCAAGGTGCCCTGTTCGACCTGACGCACGTGGTTGAGTGCGCGCGACCGCTGTTTGAAGCGCAGGGGCTCGCGCACCGCTGTCAGGGCGTGGCAGGAGACTTCTTCGCCGACGAGCTGCCGACTGATGCCCAGGTGTACACCCTCAAAAAGGTGATTCACGATTGGGACGACGCACGAGCCGTCGCGATCCTGAAGACCTGCGCGCGTGCGATGGCACCCGGCGCCACGCTGCTGCTGATCGAGCCCGGTAACGAACCGTCGTTCGCCAAGCTGCTCGACCTGTTCATGCTGGTATGGACGGGTGGCCGCGAACGCACGCAGGCCGAACACGCCAGTCTCATCGCGGCCGCGGGGCTCGAGTTGCGCCGGTCTGTTCCGACGCGCTCACCACTGACCCTCCTGGAGCTTGCCTTGCCATCCTGAGATGGCCTGCCGGGAGAGCGCATCGACGAGCAAGCCAAGATCATGGGGTTCTGGAAGGCGAGCTACGGCAAGTCGGTCGTTCCCGGCGTCGCGGCGACGCGCAAGGCTTGACTCTCGCCGCGCCCCTGTCTCGGCCCAGCGGAAGTGGCGCGGCAAACCTGTTCATCGAATCACTCGATCCGCGCGCACCAGCACACTTGACGGAATCGTCAGTCCGATCTGCTTCGCGGTCTTCAGGTTGATGATGAACTCGAACCTGAGCGGCTGCTCGACAGGAAGGTCCGCGGGCACGCTGCCTTTCAGAATCTTGTCCACAAAGGTGGCGGCGCGCCGGTCCAGGTCGGCCACGCTCGTGCTGTAGGTCATGAGCCCGCCGTCTTCCACGTAGTCGCTGCGCGGGTACATGGTCGGGAGTCGATGCTTCAGCGCGAACTCCGCGAGCTGTGTCCGCTGGGAAACGAGAACGGGGCTTGGAAGCACGACGATTGCGCCAGCACGCCCCTGGCGGATCGCCCCGAATGTCGCCTCGATATCCCCGCTGCCCAGAACGTCCAGATGCTGAAGTTTCACTTTCAACAACGCCGCGGCGCGTTCGATCTCTTTTCTCGTTTGTGTGTAGCCCGGATTGGTCGAGGTCGCGAGGACCGCCACACGGGAGAGGCCAGGAACAACCTCCTTGAGAAGCTCCAGCTGTTTCCCGACGATCTCCGGGGAAAGCGTCGACAGCCCGGTGACATTGCCCCCAGGCCGCGCCAGGCTGGCGATGACCCCGGTACCCACGGGATCAGCTTCGTTGGTCATGACAATGGGAATCGTCGAAGTCGCTGCCGCGACGGCACGCGTCGATGAAGCGCCTGCGGTGACGATGACGTCGACCTTGAGATGCACCAATTCGGCCGCCAGGGCGGGCATGCGCTCGAATTTCCCTTCCGCGTAGCGCCACTCAATGACGATGTTTTTCCCCTCCACATAGCCAAGCTCGCGCAGGCCTTGTTGGAACGACTCATTGCGGGCCACCATGGCAGCAGGGGTGGATCCGTGCAGGTACCCTATTCGGTGAATCTTCGTCGGCTGCTGCGCCTGAGCCAGAGACGCAGCACCAACGAGCAAATTCAGCAGTAGCCAGGCAAGGACTTCTTTGGCCATGTGTTTTCTCGGCGCCTATTGTGCAGTTGCCTGCGCACGGGCGCTGCGAGCCCGCTTCCGGCGCAGTCCGTCTCAGGCCGGCGCCACCGCACGCCGCGCCAGCGGCACCTCGCCAATCGGCAGGTGGATCAGCGCCGCCCCAACCGCGAGCACGATGTCGGCGTACCACATCCAGTCATAGCTGCCGGTCCACTCGAACGCCTTGCCGCCCATGTAGGCGCCGAGGAATCCGCCGACCTGGTGCGACACCATGACGATGCCGAATAACGTGCCCATGCGCGACGGGCCGAAGAACTTCACCACCAGGCCGGCGGTGGGCGGCACGGTGGAGAGGAACGTCAGGCCCATCACGGCGGCGAACGTGAGCATCACGAACTCGGTTTTCGGCGCGATCAGGAACAGCAGCACCGCCAGGCCGCGCACCGCATAGATCAGCGACAGCAGCGACTTCAAGCGCCAGCGGCCCATCGCCCAGCCGATGCCGAAACTGCCGACGATGTTGAACAGCCCCAGCATCGCCAGCGCCCACGCGCCCACGTCGGGCGAGAGGTTGCACGACGCGACGACACCCGGCAGGTGTGTGCCGATGAAAGCGACGTGAAAGCCGCAGACGAAAAAGCCCACCGCGAGCAGGCGAAACCCCGAGTGACGCAGCGCCGCGGAAATCGCTTCGCGCGTCGTCTGCGCAACCACCGGCGCGCCCGAGGACGCAGCCGCAAGCTGCTTCGAGTTGCCGCGCAACACCCAGGCCGCCGGCAACGCCAGGAGCGTGAACAAGGCCAGACTCTGCACCGCCACGACCCAACCCGCCGCCGTGGTGATGGCCTGTGCGATCGGCGCAAAGACGAACTGGCCGAACGAGCCGCCCGCGTTGACGATGCCGGTGGCAATGCCGCGCTTCTCCGGTGCGACGAGGCGCGTCGTCGCCGACATCAGCACCGACGGCCCGGCCATTCCCGCGCCGCCCGCGGCGAGCACGCCGATGGCGAAGATCAAGCCGACGGTCGTCGTCATGAACGGAATCAACGCCGTCCCGAGGGCGACGAGCAGGACACCGAGCAGCAACACCCGGCCGGCGCCGTAACGGTCCGCCACGATGCCGGCGAACGGTTGCGTCAAGCCCCACCAAAGCTGGCCGAAACCGAACGCCAGGCTGACGCTGGCCAGGCCCAGGCCGGTGCTGGTGTTGAGTGTGTTGAGGAACAAGCCCATCGACTGGCGCGCCCCCATCGTCAACGCGAACACCCCGCCGGCGGCCAGCAGCACAACGGTCAGCGCGACGGTTCGGGGTGCGACTCGCGTTTCATTCATCGTCGTCTCCGGCAAGATGATTCATCCGCAGCAGGCATTCATCGAGCAGGGCATGCAGTTCGGCCACCTTGGCCGTGCCGATGCGCTCGTTCAGCGCCAGTTGCGCCTGCTTCCATTCGCGCTGCGCCACAACCTGCTTGGCCCGGCCTGCCTCGGTGAGCGCGACGATCCGGCTGCGCGCGTCGTCGCCCGGCCCGACCTCGACCCAGCCGTGCGCGACCAGCGGCTGCAGGTTTCGCGTCAGCGTCGAGGCGTCCATGTCCATCTGGCTCGCCAGTTCGCCGGGGCGTATCGGCCCCAGGCGGGACAGATTCGACAGCAGCGAGTACTGTGTCGTCTTCAGTCCGACTCGGCCGACGATGTGGTCGTAGTGCTGGCTCACGCGGCGCGTCAGTTGGCGCAACTTGAAATTGGTACAGCCGCGAGGCGAGGCGGCGGAGCGAGCGACGGTCTTGCGCAGCATGCAGATCATTGTAGCTACAATTGTTGTACTGACAACTGTCTGGAACACCGATGAACCCCAGTGACGACCCTCGATTGACTCTCGAACAGTGGCGTGCCCGCGCGGCCGAGGTGCGCGCGCGCTTCGCTGCGCCCGGCTCGGCCCGGGCGGACCAGGTCCGCGGCATGTCGGGAATGCAGGTGTTCGAGGCCATGTTCGCGGGCACATTGCCGCGCCCGCCGATCGGTGACACGCTGGACTTCCTGCCTGTGGAGATCGAGCCTGGCCGCGCGGTGTTCCAGGGGCAACCGCTGCCGCGCCACTACAACCCACTCGGCACCGTGCACGGCGGCTGGTTCGCCACACTGCTCGACTCGGCCGTCGGCTGCGCCGTGCACGCCTCGCTTCCCGCGGGCAAGAGCTACACGACGGCAGAGCTGAAGATCAACATCGTGCGCCCGCTCACTGACAAAGTGGCGCTGGTGCGCGCCGAAGGCAAAGTGGTTCACCTCGGCAGCCGAATGGCCACCGCCGAAGGCCGGCTGACGGGCCCGGACGGCAAGCTGTACGCTCACGCTTCCACCACTTGCTTCATCTTCGACACACCATGAGACTGCTACACACCATGCTGCGCGTTGGCGACTTGCAACGCTCGATCGACTTCTACACCCGCGTGATGGGCATGAAGCTGCTGCGCAAGAGCGACCGGCCGGAACAGAAATACACGCTCGCGTTCGTCGGCTACGGCAACAACCCCGAGCACGCCGAAATCGAGCTGACCTACAACTACGGCGTCGACAAGTACGATCTGGGCTCGGCCTACGGCCACATCGCGATCGAAGTCCCCGATGCCTACGCGGCGTGCGAAAAGATCCGCTCAGGCGGCGGCGCGGTCACGCGCGAAGCCGGGCCGGTGAAGGGCGGCACGACGGTAATTGCCTTCATTACCGATCCCGACGGCTACAAGGTCGAACTGATCGAACGCAAAGGCTAGGAAAGGCCGGGAACCCTGACCGCGAGGGAAAGTAGGGAGAGATGCGTCAGTCGGATCAGGCTAGGATCAACTGCCTGTGTGCAACCGCCGAGAGGTTCAGCGCCGTGACCCCGAATCGCGAAACGATCGAACGCTACCGGCGCGACGGCTACATCGTCGTCGAGGGCCTGCTCGACGACGTGACGCGCCAGCGCATGAAGCAGGTGCTGGCTGAGCTGATCGAGCGCGCCCGAAGTGTCACGGCGCACGACGACGTGTACGACCTGGAGCCGACGCACTCAGCCGCACAACCGCGCGTGCGCCGCATCAAGAAGCCGCACCTCGTGCACCCGGTGTTTGCCGAATTCATGCGCTCGCCCAAGCTGCTGGCGGTGTTGTCCGCTCTGCTCGGGCCGAGCGGCGTGCGCCTGCACGGCTCCAAGCTGAACCTGAAGGCGCCGCAATACGGCTCACCCGTGGAGTGGCACCAGGATTGGGCTTTTTACCCGCACACCAACGACGACCTGCTCGCGGTGGGCGTGCTGCTCGACGACGCCACACCCGAGAACGGCCCGCTGATGGTGTTGCCGGGCAGCCACCGTGGGCCGACCTTCGATCATCATGGCGCCGACGGCTTTTTCTGCGGCGCGATGGAGCCGTCGCGCGATGCGCTGGATTTCTCCGCGGCGGTGCCGTTGATTGCACCGGCAGGTTCGTGCTCGTTGCACCACGTGCGTGCAGTGCATGGCTCGGCAGAAAACCGCTCGGCGCACTCGCGCAATCTCTTGCTGTACGAATTCGCCGCGGGCGACGCGTTCCCGTTGCTGGGCATCGCCGACTGGGCCGAGTTCAACGCCCGCCTGCTGGTGGGCACGCCGAGCGTCGTGCCGCGCACGGTGGGCTGCCCGATCCGCATGCCGCTGCCGCCGGCGAAGAATCAGGGTTCGATCTACGAAAACCAGACCGCATTGCAGCGGCGTTACTTCGACCACCAGGCGATCGCCACGCCTGCACGGCACACCTGACCCACCGAGGAGACAAACCGATGAAGACGACTCGCTTTTCAACGCTGCTCGCTGCCTGCCTGCTGTTCGCCGCGCCGCTGCACGCGCAGACCCCACCCCCCACACTCACCCTGGGCGGCTCCGACGCGCTGGGCTCGATTCTCGACCGCCAGAACCTGCGCTTCACCGCCTGCGTGAACGACAAGGCCGCGAACAAGCTGAAGGTCAATTTCATCCAGGGCGAGCAGCTCGGCAGCGACGTGCAGGTGATCGAGCAAATGATGCAGGGCTCGGTGCACATCTACGGCGACGTGCTCGACTGGTTCGCGAACTGGGTCAAGGACTACGCGATCCTCGCCTGGGGATTCACTTTCCGCGACGCGGATCACATGCAGAAATTCCTCGACAGCCCGACCTACGCCGCAATGGCCGAGAAGCTGCGCAAGGAACAAGGCCTGCGCATCCTCGCCGCGGCGCCCACGCAGCCGCGCATCCTGTTCTCGAAGAAGCCGATCGGCAACTTGGGCGACCTGAACGGCGTGAAGATGCGCGTGCCCGAGATCAAGACCTACCTGACGCTCTGGGAAACGCTGGGCACGCGCCCGTCGCGCCTGGCGTGGGGCGAAATCTACCTGGGCCTGAAAACGGGCGTTGTCGAAGCCGCCGAAGGGCCGATTTCGTCGGCCTACGCTGCCAAGTTCCACGAGGCGGCGACGAACGTGATTCGCACCGACCACCTGATGTCCTCCGCGCACATCACCGTGAACGACAAGTCTTACACGGCGCTGCCCGCCGACATGCAGAAACTGCTGGGCGACTGCGCGCAGGAGGCGGTGCAGAACACGCGCAGATCAGCGCAACTCGAAACCGAAGACGTGGTGCGCAAGATGGCCAGCGAAGGCGCCAAGGTCACGAACATCGACAAGGCACCGATCCAGCAGCGCGCCAAGGACGGCGTGGCGAAGATGGAGAAAGACGGCGCCTGGGCGCCCGGGCTGTGGGACCAGATTCAGAAGCTTTGAGACCGCGAGCCTGAGCCTGCGTCGATGCTCGCGCTCTACAAGAAGTTGCTCGACCGCATCGGCGCCGTCGAGCAGGTGATGGGCGTGGCGCTGATTGCGCTCATCGTCACCGCGATCACCGTGCAGGTATTCACCCGCTACGTGCTGGGGCTGCCGCTGGCGTGGGTTGAAGAGACCGCCACCTACGCCTTCATCTGGATGGCTTTCGTCGGCGCCAGTCTCGGGCTGAAGCAAGGCCGGCACATCCTCATCTCCACCTTCGGCAGCCGCCTGGCGCCGCGCGCCGCGGCGGCGCTGCGCCTGCTGGTGTGGGCGCTCGTCCTCGGGACGCTGATCGTGCTCGTGGTCCAGGGTGTCAAAGTGATCGGCGTCGAAAGCCGTTCGAAAACGATCTCGCTGCCGATCGAACTTCCGCGCAGCTGGTTCTATTCGCTGCCGTTGACGCTGTCTTGCGCGTCGATGGCATTGACATCGCTCTATGTGCTGCTGCTCGAGATGCCCGTCGTGGCGGGGCGGCGCCCGGCGTCTGCCGCGCGCATCGGCATCGCGCCATGACGCTGTGGGTGTTGTTCGGCCTGTTCGCGCTGTTGGTCGCGATCGAGGTCCCCGTCGCCTTCGCGATGGGTCTGGCGTCGATCGTCACGATCGCCTTCACGCAACCGATTCCGCTGTCGATCGTCGTGCAGCGCATGGGCACAGGCCTGGACAGCTTCGTGCTGATCGCGATCCCGCTGTTCGTGCTCGCCGGCCACCTGCTCAACCGCGCCGGCATCGCCAATCGAATCTTCGAATTCGCCGGCGCACTGGTGGGCCACGTTCGTGGTGGACTGGCGCATGTGAACGTCGTCGCCAGCATGATCTTCGCCGGCATGAGCGGCGTGGCGCAGGCCGACGCCGCCGGTCTGGGCGTGGTGGAGGTGAACGCAATGCGCAAGGAAGGCTTCGACCCCGCATTCGCCGCTGCGGTAAGCGCGGCGTCGGCGATCATCGGCCCGATCATTCCGCCGTCGGTGATCATGGTGGTGTATGCGGTGATGGTGCAGGTGTCGGTGGCAGACCTCTTTCTTGCCGGTTTCCTGCCGGGCATCCTGATGGGCGCGTCGCTGATGGCAATGATCTACTGGTTGGTGCGCACCGGGCGCGTCGTCGCGCCGCCCACCCAGGCGATGTCGTTTCCGAGGCTGGGCAGGACGTTCGTGCGCGCCCTGCCGGCGCTGGCCGCACCGATCCTGCTCACCGTGGGCCTGCTCGCCGGCGTGGCCACACCCACCGAGCTGGGCGCGCTGACGGTGGTCTACGCGGCCATGCTTGGCTTCGCGCAGCGCGAATTGACGCTGCACGACCTGCTGCACGCCTGCCGCGACACCTTCGTCACCTGCGGCGTGCTGATCTTCATCATCGCCTGCGCGGTACCGTTCGGCTGGATCGTCGCGACGTCGCAGGCGCCGATGAAACTCGCCGCGCTGATGATGTCGATCTCCGACAACAAGTTCGTCATCCTCGCCGTCATCAACGTCGCGCTGCTGATCGTCGGCTGCTTCATGGAAACCACAGCGATCCTGCTGATCGCCACGCCCACACTGTTCCCGACGATCGTCGCGCTGGGCATCGACCCGGTGCACTTCGGCATCGTCATGGTCGTGAACCTGCTGATCGGCACGCTGACGCCGCCGTTCGGCGTGATCCTGTTCATCATGATGGACATCGCCAAGATCAGCCTGATGCAGATCTCGCGCGCCGTGCTGCCGTTCTACATTCCGCTGTTTTTCACGCTGCTCGTGATCACGTATTGGGCCGACTTCGTGCTCGCAGTGCCGCGCTTCTTTGGCAAGCCGGGTTAGGGCAACGGTAGGACTCACGACCAGGACGCCCAGACTTTCGCCTCTGCTGTCCCTCTCTGAGATTGCTCATGAGACGCACCGCACCGGTCACCGATGCCAACCCGACCGTCGGCGCGATGGAGGCACGGGTCGCTTGCCGCAGCGCCGAACGCCATTCCCGGCAACGTCGTCGAGTCGGCAGTTGGTGCCATTACGCGCTCGGAATCGGTTTGACCTTGCCGCGAAAGCTCTCCTTGAGCGGTTTTCCGGGGAGCGGCGCGAACTCGATCTTCGCGTCGGGCACGTGGGTATCGGGCAGATGGTCGAGCAGGTGCCGGATCAGGGTCAGCCGGCCGCGCCGCTGGTCGTTGAAGTCCACCAGCGTCCACGGGGCGGCCTTGGTGTGGGTTGCCTCCAGCATCGTCTCGCGTGCCTTGGTGTACGCGGCATAGTTTTCGCGCGCCTTCATGTCGATGGGGGAGAGCTTCCAGCGCTTCAACGGGTCTTCAAGGCGCTCGGCGAAGCGCTTTTCCTGCTCGGCCTGGTCCACCGTGAGCCAGTACTTGAAGAGCAGGACTCCGTCTTGCGTGAGCAGCTTTTCGAACTGCGGCACCTGCTCCAGAAACGCCGCCGTTTGCTGCGGCGTGCAAAAACCCATCACCGGTTCGACGCCGGCGCGGTTGTACCAACTGCGGTCGAACAGCACGATCTCGCCTCCCGCCGGCAGATGCGGCACGTAGCGCTGGAAATACCACTGCGTGCGCTCGCGGTCGCTCGGCTTGCCCAGGGCCACCACATGGCACTGGCGCGGGTTCAGCGTGTCGGCGATCGCCGCGATCACGCCGCCCTTGCCCGCAGTGTCCCGGCCTTCGATCACGACCACCAGCCGCTTGCCCGTCGCAAGCAGCCAGCGCGCCATGCGGTTCAATTCGAGCTGGAGCGGGGAAAGCTTTTCCAGGTACTCGCCCTTGCCCATCTCGCCGCCCGCGTGCGCTTCCGACTTGTTCTTGCCGCCCATGTGCGTCGCTCCTTGTCAGTCACTGCCGGCGCAATGCGTGGGCTGCGCGCGCCAACGCGGTGATGCGCTCCCAGTCGCCCTTGCCCACGGCGTCAGCGGGTGTGAGCCACGAGCCGCCGCAGACCTTGACATTGCCGAGCGCCAGATACTGCGGCGCGGTTTCCACGCTGATGCCGCCGGTCGGGCAAAACATCACGTCGGGAAACGGGCCGGCAAACGCCTTGAGCATCTGCACGCCACCCGCCGCACTGGCGGGGAAGAACTTCAGGAACTGATAGCCCTCGTCGTTGGCCTGCATCACTTCGCTCGCCGTGGCCACGCCCGGCAGCAGCGGCAGGTCGAGGTCGCGGCAGGCCTGGCCGACGTCGCTGGTGTAGCCCGGGCTCACGGCGAACTGGCAGCCCGCGTCCTTTGCGGCGCGCGCGTCGGCCTTCGTGCGCACCGTGCCGGCGCCGACGATCGCGCCGGGCACCGCTTTCGCGATCGCCTCCATGCAGCGCAGTGCCACTGTCGTGCGCAGCGTCACTTCGAGCACGCGCACGCCACCGGCGACGAGGGCGCGCGCCAACGGCACGGCCACGCTGACATCGTCGATCACGATGACGGGAATGACGGGGCCGTGCGCGGCGAGTTCCAGTGTGTCCATGTGAATCCTCGGTGTCGGTGTCGGTATCGGTATCGGTTTCGGTAGACGCGCGCGGGCGGCGTCACAGCCAGGTGCAGGCGCCTTCTTCGGCGCTGCGCACATTGCGCCGCATGCCGGCGAAGAGGTCGCGCCCCAGGCCGCGGCCGTTGGCGTGGGCCTGGGACTGCGGAATCATTGCCACGTCGCGCGCCGCCCACTCGGCGGCGTCGACGAGTGCGTCCAGCGTGCCCGCCACGGCGTCGAGCCGGATGACATCGCCGCTGCGCACCTTGGCCAGCGCGCCGCCGGCCAGGGCCTCCGGGCTGACGTGGATCGCCGCGGGCACCTTGCCCGAGGCACCGCTCATGCGCCCATCGGTCACGAGCGCCACCTTGAAGCCCTGCCCTTGCAGCACCGCCAGCGGCGGCGTGAGCTTGTGCAGTTCGGGCATGCCGTTCGCGTGCGGGCCCTGAAAGCGCACGACGGCGACCAAGTCGCGCTGCAACTCGCCGGCCTTGAATGCCGCGAGCAGTTCCTCCTGCGCGTTGAAAACGATTGCCGGCGCCTCGATCACATGCCGATCATCGGGCACCGCCGACACCTTGATGACCGCGCGGCCTAGATTGCCGCGCAGCAGCTTCAAGCCGCCTTCCTTGCTGAACGGCAGACTCGCCGGACGCAACACCGAAGCGTCGCCGCTGTCCTGGGGCAGCGCACTCCAGTGCAACTGCTCGGCGCGCGGTTCGGGAATCTTCGCGTACTCGCGCAGACCCCCGGCACAGACGCTCGCCACGTCGGCGTGCATGCAGCCGCAATCGAGCAGTTCGCGGATCACGAAGCCGGGGCCGCCAGCCGCCTGGAACTGGTTCACGTCGGCCACGCCGTTCGGGTACACGCGTGCCAGCAGCGGCGTGGCGTGCGACAGGTCGGCGAAGTCGGTCCAGTCGATCAGGATGCCCGCGGCGCGCGCGACCGCGACCCAATGGATCAGGTGGTTCGTCGAGCCGCCTGTGGCGAGCAACGCGACCATCGCATTGACGATGACGCGCTCGTCGACGAGCCGGCCGATCGGGGTGAAACGTGGGCCCTGCACACCCCCTTGTGAGATCGCGAGCACGCTGCGCACCGCTTCGCGCGTGAGCAGCTCGCGCAACTGCGCGTGCGGGTGCACGAAGGCGGCGCCGGGCACGTGCAGGCCCATCGCTTCGAGCAGCATCTGGTTGCTGTTGGCCGTGCCGTAGAAGGTGCACGTGCCGGGGCCGTGGTAGGCCGCCGATTCGGCCTCGAGCAGCTGCTCGCGCCCGACCTTGCCTTGTGCATGGTCTTCGCGAACTTTCGACTTTGCCGTGTTGCTCAAGCCGCTGCTCATCGGCCCGGCGGGCACGAAGACGCACGGCAGGTGGCCGAAGTGCAGCGCGCCGATCAGCAGGCCCGGGACGATCTTGTCGCACACGCCCAGCAACAGCGCGCCATCGAATACGTCGTGCGTCAGCGCGATCGCGGTGCCCATGGCGATGGTGTCGCGCGAGAACAGACTCAGCTCCATGCCAGGCAGGCCCTGCGTGACGCCATCGCACATCGCCGGCACACCGCCCGCCACTTGCACGGTGGCGCCCAGCTTGCGCGCTTCGTCGCGGATCAGCGCCGGAAAGCCCTCGTACGGCTGGTGCGCCGACAGCATGTCGTTGTACGACGTGACCAGCGCGATGTTCGGTGCGCGCTGCGCGACGACGCGCAGTTTGTCGTTGCTGGGCAGCGCGGCGAAGGCGTGGGCGACGTTCGCGCAGCCCATGCGGTCGGTGCTGCGCGGTCGCGCCACGGCGGCGTCGATGCCCTCAAGGTAGGCGCGCCGCGTGGCGGCGCTGCGCTCGCGGATGCGCGCGGTGACTTCGACGATGGCGGGTTTCATGGGCGACTTGGCTGTAACTGGTCTTTGCGATTCTGGTGTAACTAAGTTACATCGTCAATGCGTGGCCGCAAGGCCGATGGCGGAAGGGGCAGGTGCAGCGTAGCACCCTTGCGCGGTCGGCCTGGGGGCGCTCTAAAGTACGCGGATGGACATGAGCCATGGTGTGATCCCGCATCGCGACCCGCAGGCCCTGCTCGACCGCACGCTGAAAGCCTGGGGCGGGCGACGCGACCTGTGGGTGTTCGGATACGCCTCGCTGATCTGGCGCCCAGAGTTCGAAGCGACCGAGCGCCGCGCCGCCTGGGTGCACGGTTGGCACCGCGCCCTGCAAATGCGTTCCCGGGTAAACCGCGGCACGCCGGAATGCCCGGGGCTGGTGTTTGCCCTGATCTCCGGCGGCTCATGCCGTGGTTTTGTGTACCGCGTGCCACAGCGCAACGCTGCCGCCGAACTGGAGCGCCTGTGGCTGCGCGAAATGCCGACCGGTGTCTACGACCCCGCCTGGCTGCGCTGTCGCACGCTTGACGGGCCGGTGCAAGCGCTCGGCTTCACGCTCGACCGCCGCAGCCCGAACCACACCGGCAGATTGAGCGACACGCACATGCTTCAGGTCCTGCGCAGCGCCAGCGGGCGCTACGGCAGCACGCTCGAATACCTGCTCGAGACCGCCGCCGCGCTGCGCGCGCACGGCATTCTTGATCGCGAGATCGAGCGCCTTGCCGCATTGGCAAAGCGCCATGGCCTGACGCCGTAGCCGCGAAAGGGCCCGGGCGGCGGACGACGGCGAAGCGAAACCCTACAGGTCCGACAGCGGGGCCGGCGCCGTCTCCAACGATTCGCGCAACTGCTCCAGGTCGCCCTCGGTGTCGATGTCGACGAGCACGCCGGGGTCGTCGAGCTCCAGGCCCAGCGCTGGATAGCGCGACACGACGCGGCGCGCCCCGTCATCGCCCGACAGAGTGACGAGTTCGGAGTACAACTCGGCGGCAAAACCCACCGGATGGCCGCGCCGCCCCTTGTACTGGGCGCACACCACCGGGTGCTGCGTCAGTTCGCGCGCCACGGCGATCAATGTGGCCGTTTTCACCAGCGGCATGTCGCCGGGCAGGATGAGCCAGCCGCCGGCGTCGGCGCGCGCCATCACGCCCATCGCGATCGAGTAGCCCATGCCGAGCGTCTCCTGGCCGGGCGTGCCGACTTCGGGAACGACGATCACGTCGCGCGACGCAATGCTGCGCCTCGCCAGCTCGGCCAGCGGCTCGCTTGCCACCACCACCACCGGCAACTGGCTGGCGATGGCATGGCGCAGCGTGGTGCCGAGCACGCTGTACGGGCCCAGGCCCTGCGCAAGCTTGTGGTCTTCCAGCGTGCGCCCTTCCAGCCCCGGGCCCGCGTTCTTGAAGCGCGTTCCCTTGCCTGCGGCCAATACGATCACTGCCGGTCGAACCGTCATTCAACCACCTGAGCTTGAGTTCTGTCGTGGCCTGTCAACACCGCCGCACCCGCGTCGACCGTGACGCCACGTTCCTGGGGCCCAAGCATGGGAGCCTGAGACGATTTCAGTAACTGGTGCGTCTACCTAAGGCCTTCCCCGTACCCAAGAATGCGTAGGGCGCGCGCGGTTGCGAAATATCAAGCCGATCGGTCCGCGGCAGTTTGCGGTGCCTATACTGGACTGACCATGCCATCTCTGTCTGATCGCCTCGCGGATCTTCGCAAGAGCTACGAGCACGCCGAACTCGACGAAACCGCGACGGCACACGACCCGCGGCTGCAATTCGAGGCGTGGCTGCAACAGGCGATCGATGCGGGCCTGCCCGAACCGACCGCGATGACGCTGGCCAGCGTGGGCGCTGATGGCAGGCCTTCGACACGTGTCGTGCTCCTGAAGGGCAACGATGCACGCGGCCTCGTGTGGTTCAGCAACTATCACAGCCGCAAGGGCAGGGAGCTGGCGGCCAACCCCTACGCCGCGCTGCAATTTCACTGGGTCGAACTGGAACGCGTGGTGCGCATCGAAGGCCGCGTCAATCACACCGAC
>JANNKM010000210.1:0-3979 GCA_031396305.1 Rhizobacter sp. | reverse complement strand
GCACCCGCACCGTGATCATGTTTCTGGGGCCCCTCCTGCACGAGCTCGACGAGTTCCAGCTTCCCTATGTCGGAGCGGCAGCGCACACCGCCGTCGAGCGTGACAGGAAGTTCGCGCTGCCGGTCGCACCGAACAGACTGCCCGACGCGCCGCTGCCGAACGACGCCCCCATGTCCGCGCCCTTGCCGTGCTGGATCAGCACGAGGCCGATCATGACGAGCGCGGTGATGATTTGCAGCGCCACGACGAGATTCAACAACACATTCATTCGTTTCGACTCCGAGGAATTTCTTGCGCCTATGCCGCGGCGCGGCAGATGGCGGCGAATTCGGCGGCCTTCAACGAGGCACCGCCGATCAAGCCACCATCGATATCGTTCTGGGCAAAGAGCGTCGCCGCGTTGTCCGCCTTGACGCTGCCGCCATAAAGAATCTTCATCTCGCCGGCCTTGTTCGACGCGGCAGAGAGTTGCAGGCGCAGCAGGGCGTGCACGGCCTGCGCCTGCTCGGGCGTGGCTGTCTTTCCGGTGCCGATGGCCCAGACTGGCTCATACGCGACCACCACTTGCGAGATGCAGTGCGCGAGCGTGTGGATCACCGCCGACAATTGGCGCTTGACCACCGCGTCCGTCTGCCCCGCCTCGCGTTCGGCGAGCGTCTCACCCACGCACACGATCGGCGTCAGGTTGTGGGCGAGCGCGGCCTTGGCTTTGTCGGCCACGAGCTGGTCGCTTTCACGGTGCATCGCGCGGCGTTCTGAATGGCCGACGATGACGTAGCGGCAGCCGAACTCGGCGAGCATCTCGGCGGCGACTTCTCCGGTGTAGGCTCCCGGCGGATGCGCCGAGCAATCCTGGGCGCCCCAGGCGATTGCCGCGCCTTGCAGCGACAGTGCGACGTCGGCGAGGTAGGGAAAAGGCGCGCACACCGCCACTTCAGCGACCCAGGGGCCCGCGGCCTTGAGCGCCGCGAGCAACTCGGTGTTCGAGGCACGGTTGCCGTTCATCTTCCAGTTGCCCACGACGAGTTTGCGCCGCTTCATGCTCTTGGCCCTCCAGCAGATGACGTGACTCTCACCATGTCAGCACAAGCTTGCCAATGTGCTGATTCGTCTCCATCAGCGTATGCGCCGCAGCCGCCTGAGCGGCTGGGAACACCTGGTGGATGACGGGCTTGATGCGGCCGCTTTCCAGCCAGGGCCAGACCTTGTCGCGCAACGACCCGGCAATCGCGCCCTTGAACGCCACGGGACGCGGGCGCAGTGTCGAGCCGGTGATCGTGAGGCGCTTGCGCAGCACGAGGCCGGCGTCGATTTGTGACTCCACGCCACCTTGCACCGCGATGATGACGAGCCGCGCGTCTTCGGCCATGCACTTGATCTCGCGCGCAATGTAGGCGCCGGCCACCATGTCGAGCACGACGTTGACGCCGCGCTTGTCGGTGATGCGTTGCACTTCTTCCACGAAGTCGTGCGTGCGGTAGTTGATCGCGTGGTCCGCGCCCAGCTTGACGCAGGCGGCACACTTGTCGTCGCTGCCGGCCGTGGCGATCACGATCGCGCCCGCGGCCTTGGCCATCTGAATCGCCGTCACGCCGATGCCGCTCGTGCCGCCCTGGATCAGCAGCGTCTCGCCTGTCCGCAGCCCGGCGCGGTCGAACAAGTTCGACCAGACGGTAAAGAATGTCTCCGGCAGGCTCGCCGCTTCGATGTCGGTGAGGTTCTTCGGGCTGGGCAGGCATTGCGCGACCGGCGCGGTGCACAGTTGCGCATAGCCGCCACCTGCAACGAGCGCGCACACCCGGTCGCCCACGGCAAGACCCGCAGCCTTCATCGCCGCGGCGTCACCATTGACGATGACACCGGCAATCTCCAGCCCAGGCAGGTCCGACGCACCGGGCGGCACCGGATAGTGCCCCTTGCGTTGCAACACGTCGGGTCGGTTCACTCCCGCCGCCGCCACCTTGATCAGCACTTCGCCCGCGCCGGCCACCGGGTCGGGTCGCTGCACCGGGCGCAACACTTCAGGCGCGCCGAAGCTCGAAATTTCAATGGCGTTCATGCGGGTCTCCGGCGGGCTGGTGCGGCGCTCACCTGCGCTTCATTCCTGGTGCGCGGCCATCGGCTGGGGGTCGCGGTCGAGCAAGGCCTTCATCGACAACTTGACGCGGCCCTTTTCATCCGTCTCGAGCACCTTGACCTTGACGATCTGGCCTTCCTTGAGGAAGTCGGTGACTTTCTCGA
Source organism: Rhizobacter sp. (assembly GCA_031396305.1). Classification (GTDB taxonomy): domain Bacteria; phylum Pseudomonadota; class Gammaproteobacteria; order Burkholderiales; family Burkholderiaceae_C; genus JAEMQF01. The sequence continues at coordinate 1,738 of JANNKM010000210.1, read as the reverse complement.
CGCGCTGGTGCGCGATCTGGCTGATGTGCAGCAGCCCGTCCTTGCCGGGCATCAGGTTCACGAGCGCACCGAAGTCGAGGATCTTCGTGATCGCGCCTTCGTAGACCTTGCCCACTTCCACTTCGGCGGTGATTTCCTCGATGCGCTTCTTCGCGTACGCCGCCTTGTCGCCGTCGGTCGAGGCGATCGTGATCGTGCCGTCTTCGCCGATGTCGATCGTCGTGCCGGTTTCTTCGGTGAGGGCACGAATCGTCGCGCCGCCCTTGCCGATCACGTCGCGGATCTTGTCCGGGTTGATCTTCATCGTGTACAGACGCGGCGCGAACTGCGAAACCTCGGTTTTTGCGCCGCCCATCGCCTCGACCATCTTGGCCAGGATGTGCAGTCGCGCTTCCTTGGCCTGCGCCAATGCGACCTGCATGATCTCCTTCGTGATGCCCTGGATCTTGATGTCCATCTGCAGCGCGGTGATGCCCGTCGTCGTGCCCGCGACCTTGAAGTCCATGTCGCCCAGGTGATCTTCGTCGCCCAGAATGTCAGTCAACACGGCAAAGCGGTTCGCGTCCTTGATCAGGCCCATCGCGATACCGGCCACATGGGCCTTGAGCGGCACACCGGCGTCCATCAGCGCGAGGCAGCCGCCGCACACCGAGGCCATTGACGACGAGCCGTTGCTCTCCGTGATTTCGGAGACGACGCGCATCGAGTACGGGAAGTCGGCCTGGCTCGGCAGCACCGCCACCAACGCGCGCTTGGCCAGGCGCCCGTGGCCGATTTCGCGGCGCTTCGGCGTGCCCACGCGGCCGGTTTCGCCGGTGGCGAAGGGAGGCATGTTGTAGTGCAGCATGAAGTGCTCGGTGAACTCGCCCGACAGCGCATCGATGCGCTGCGCGTCGCGCGACGTGCCGAGCGTCGCGGCGACCAGCGCCTGCGTCTCGCCGCGCGTGAACAGCGCCGAGCCGTGAACGCGCGGCAGCACGCCATTGCGGATCTCGATCGCGCGAACGGTGCGTGTGTCGCGACCGTCGATGCGCGGTTCGCCAGCCAGTATCTGGCTGCGCACGATGCGCGCTTCGATGTCGAAGAGCATGCTCTCCAACTTGACTTCGTCAAACGCAGCGCCCTGCTCTTGCAGCGCCACCTTGGTCAAGGCATAGGCTTCGCGGCACGCATGGGTGCGTGCCTGCTTGGAGCGGATCTGGTAGGCCGCGCGCAACGGCGCTTCGGCGACCGCCACGACGCGAGCGATGAAGGCCTCGTCCTTGGCCGGTGCCGCCCAGTCCCAGGCCGGCTTGCCGGCATCACGCACCAGGTCGTGAATCGCATTGATCGCGATGTTGCCCTGCTCGTGGCCAAACACCACGCCACCGAGCATGACTTCTTCGCTCAATTGCTGGGCTTCGCTTTCCACCATCAGCACCGCGGCTTCGGTGCCGGCGACGATCAGCTCCATCTGCGACGTGGCGAGCTGCGTCTTGCCCGGGTTCAGCACGTACTGGCCGTTGATGTAACCCACACGCGCCGCGCCGATCGGGCCATTGAACGGAATACCGGAGATCGCCAACGCCGCGCTGGCGCCGATCATCGCCGCGATGTCGGCCTGAACTTCAGGGTTCAGCGACAACACATGGATGACGACCTGCACTTCATTGAAAAAGCCGTCCGGGAACAGCGGGCGCAGCGGCCGGTCGATGAGGCGCGAGGTCAGCGTCTCCAGCTCGCTCGGCCGGCCTTCGCG
>JANNKM010000198.1:0-6184 GCA_031396305.1 Rhizobacter sp. | reverse complement strand
GGCATCCTCACGGCGCTTGGCAGGCAGATCGTAAACCTAGGGCGTGACGCGCTTGAGAGCTACGCCAATTACGAACGCCTCGGGATGAGTTTGCAGTCTCTGGTTGCGCGTGAACTTGTTAACTCAGGTGCGGCAAAGGATATGGCCTCGGCTTTGGGTCAGGCCTCGGGAATTTCTCAAGAGTTACTTGGCTGGATCACAAAACTGGCGATCAAGTCCGAGAACCGCGCGCGCTTCAAGGCGGATGAGCGCGCCTACCTCGACGAATGGCCGATGAGCGAAGCGCAGAAACAGGCCGTGCTCGCACGCGACCTGAACCGCTGCATTGCCCAGGGCGGCAACATCTATTTCCTGGCCAAGATCGGCGCCACCGACGGCAAGAGCTTCCAGCAGATGGCCGGCAGCATGACCGGAATGAGCGAAGAGGAGTACCGCAACATGATGATTGCCGGGGGCCGCTCGGTGCAAGGCAACCGCTACATCGGCGAAGACGGCGATGCGCAGGCGTCCGCCCAGCCACAGGGCCGGGGCGGCAAGACGATCGCTTGAGATGAAACAGATCGAATTTGTTGAACAGCGTTGGGCGCTTTGCGGCCCCTTGGTGACTCTTGAATGTCTGCTTTGCGTGCGGCTCGTGGCGCGCAATACAAGGAAGCACTGACATGGCGCGCATCACCGCCTCCGTCTACACCTCGCACGTCCCGGCCATCGGCGCGGCGCTGGACCTGGGCAAGACGGGTGAACCTTATTGGCAGCCGGTGTTCAAGGGTTATGACTTCTCCAAGCAGTGGCTGGTGCAGAACAAGCCCGACGTCATTTTTCTCGTGTTCAACGACCACGCCACGGCGTTCAACCTGGAGATGATCCCCACCTTTGCGATCGGCTGCGCGCCGGAGTTCGCCGTCGCCGACGAAGGCTGGGGCCCGCGCCCGGTGCCCAAGGTGATCGGCCACCCGGAACTCGCTGCGCACATTGCGCAGTCGGTGATTCAGGACGATTTCGACCTGACCATCGTCAACAAGATGGCTGTGGACCATGGCCTGACGGTGCCGCTGTCGTTGATGTGCGGCCAGCCGCGGCAATGGCCTTGCCCCGTGATCCCGTTCGCCGTGAACGTGGTGCAGTACCCCGTGCCTTCGGGGAGGCGCTGTTTCATGCTGGGGCAGGCGATCCGCAAGGCGATCGAGTCGTACGACGCGCCGCTGAACGTGCAGATCTGGGGCACCGGCGGCATGAGCCACCAGTTGCAGGGGCCGCGCGCCGGGCTCATCAACAAGGAGTGGGACAACGCCTTTCTCGACCGCCTGATCGCCGAGCCGGCGCGCCTGGCCGAGGTGCCGCACATCGAGTACGTGCGCGAAGCGGGCTCCGAGGGCATCGAGCTCGTGATGTGGTTCATCGCCCGCGGTGCGATGGCAGACGTGGCGGGCGGCGCGAAGCCGAAGGTGTTGCACCGTTTCTACCACGTGCCCGCGTCGAACACCGCGGTGGGCCACCTGATCCTGGAGAACGCATGAAAGCAATCAAGGTTGCATTGGCCGGCGCCGGCGCGTTCGGCATCAAGCACCTCGACGCGTGTCGGCTGATCGACGGCGTGGAGGTGATTTCGCTCGTCAGCCGTGAACTCGACAAGACGCGCGACACGGCAGCGAAGTTCGGTATCACGCATGTCACGACGAACCTCGCCGACAGCCTGGCGCTGAAAGAAGTCGACGCCGTCATCCTGTGCACGCCCACGCAAATGCACGCCGGGCAGGCGCTCGCGTGTCTGAATGCGGGCAAGCATGTTCAAGTCGAAATTCCGCTGGCCGACAGCCTGGCCGACGCCGAAGCGGTGGTGGCATTGCAGAAGAAAACCGGGTTGGTGGCCATGTGTGGTCACACGCGGCGCTTCAACCCCAGCCACCAATGGGTGCACAGACGAATCGCCGCGCGCGAATTCAACATCCAGCAAATGGACGTGCAGACCTACTTCTTCCGCCGCACCAATATGAACGCGCTGGGCCAGGCGCGCTCGTGGACGGATCACCTGCTGTGGCACCACGCGGCGCACAGCGTGGATCTGTTCGCCTACCAGTGCGGCGGCAAAATCGTCCAGGCCCACGCCGTGCAGGGGCCGATCCACCCCACTCTTGGGATCGCGATGGACATGAGCATCCAGCTCAAGAGCAGCAGCGGCGCGATCTGCACGCTTTCCTTGAGCTTCAACAACGACGGGCCGCTGGGAACCTTCTTTCGCTACATCGGCGACACCGGCACCTACGTCGCGCGCTACGACGACCTGTTCACCGCCAAGGACGAAAAAATCGACGTCTCCAACGTTGATGTGTCGATGAACGGCATTGAACTGCAGGACCGCGAGTTCTTCGCCGCGATTCGCGAGCGGCGTGAGCCGAATTCAAGCGTCGCCAGCGTTCTGCCCTGCTATCGAACCCTGCACCAGCTTGAGCTGCAATTGAACGCTGCCGGCTGAGAGCGCCCCCAGGCCGACGACATACGTCGTCCGCCTCCCGCCAAGCGCTCCCGCAGAAACGCAAGCAGGTGTTCGCGGCACTGTGGTAGTTCGTCATCCCGACGAAAATCGGGATCCACGCTTTGCTGACCACGATGGATCCCGGCGTGCGCCGGGATGACGGTTGCCACGGGGTTTTGTTTCTGGTGAGACTGAGAGGCAATCGGATGCGGGCAGAATCCGCTTCATGACCGAGCCCTTGCACGCAGCTCATAGCGCAGCCCTGCCACCGGTGCAGGCGCCGTGACCCAACCCCTCGCGCCGGACCCCGGGGCCGCGCCGGCAGGCGACCAGCGCACGGTGGCCGAGCAACGCACCGTGGCCGAGGCGCGCACCGGCTTCGGCATCGGCGCTGCGCTGTCCATCGGCCAGGCGTTGCAGGAGTTCGTCATCGAGGGGGTGGTGGGCGAAGGGGGTTTCGGCATCGTCTACCTCGCGCGCGACACCCGCCTGGGCCGCAAGGTCGCGCTCAAGGAATACATGCCGACGAGCCTGGCGCAGCGCGGCAGCGATCGCAGCGTCTCGGTGCGTTCCGAACAGCACCGCGAGACCTTTGCGCTCGGACTGCGCAGTTTCGTCAACGAGGCCAAGCTGCTCGCCTCATTCGACCTCCAGTCACTCGTGAATGTCTATCAATTCTGGGAGGAGAACGGTACGGCCTACATGGTGATGCCGTTCTACGAGGGCCCGACGCTGAAGCAGAAACTCGCCGAGCTCGCCGAGCCGCCCCCTGAGGCCTGGCTGCGCGCCCTGCTGCTGCCGCTGATCGACGCCCTCGAGCTGATCCACGGCGATCACTGCTGGCACCGTGACGTCGCGCCCGACAACATCCTGCTGCTGGCGCCACTCAAGACGCAAGTGGGACCCGGCCCGCACCTGCGGCCCTTGCTGCTCGACTTCGGCGCGGCGCGGCGCATCATCGGCGACGTGACGCAGAGTCTCACCGTGATCCTCAAGCCGGGCTATGCGCCGGTGGAGCAGTACGCCGATTCCACGGCGATGAAACAAGGTCCGTGGACCGACGTCTATGCCGTGTGCGCGGTGCTTTACCGCGCCGTCACGGGGCGCCCCCCGGTGCCATCGGTGAGCCGCGTACTGAGCGACGAGATGGTCAGCGCAGTGCAGGCCGGCGCCGGACGCTATTCGCAGGTGTTTCTTGAAGCCATCGACGCCGGCCTGGCGCTGCGACCCGAGGCACGGCCGCAATCCATGGCGCAGTTGCGCGAGCGCTTCGATCCGGGCCGTGCCGGCACCGTTCAACACGCTGCCGCGCAGCGCAGCAGCGCGCCCGCTGAAGTTGCCAGGCCCGCAGCACCGGCAATCCGCAGCGGCAGCGCGGCGCAGGCCGCAGTCAACGCTGTGCCGGCAGGTCCCCGGCCTTCGGGCCAGGCGACCCGCCCGCGCGAAGCTCGCGGCGAAGCCGGCACCAGCGGCGTTTCGAGCCGCTGGCCGCTGATGCTGGCCGGCTTCGTGGTGCTCGCAGTCGCCGCTGCCGCCTTCGGCTGGTGGCGGGAGCGCGGCAATGCGCCGCAGCCTGCGCCGGCGCAATCGGCCCAGCCAGCACCGCAGTCGACACCGCAGCAGCCGCCTCAGCAATCGCCCCAGGTCGTGCAGCCCGACGCAGCGCAAGCTGCGCCACAGCTCGCGGCGCCGAACCTGCCGGCTCCCGCCGTCACGTCTGCAGCCACGGTTGCACCGGCGGGTGAAGCGGCGTCGGCAGTCGCGGCGCCGGTCACCCCATTCGTGCCTGCGGCGGCGTTGACCGCGGCGCCGCCGGTGGCGGCCCCCGCCAAGGCCGTTCCAGGCGCCACGGTGAATGCTCGCGCAGCCGCACCGCGGGCACCGACAGCGACAGCGCCGCCACGCACCGCGCCGGTCCAGCCCCCGATCGCCGAATCGGCGGCGCGGCCCGCACCCACGGCCACGGCCACGGCCGCGGCACAGCCGGCACCACCGGTGCAGCCCGCCATCGACACCAAGCGCTTCGAGTGCGAGGTGCTGGTGCGCGCCGGGCAGAAGGCGCTCGCGAACCGAAGCTACGACGACGCGATGCAGCGCGCCGAAGAAGCGCAGGCCGTCTACCCCGATTGCCCCGGCGCCGCGGAATTAGGTCGCAGTTCGCGCCAGGCCAAGGACCGGGCGCGGAGCTCGGTCGTGATTCAATAGCCGCCCCACTTCGCTGCGCGCAGCCAATCAACATCATGACCGCTCGAACCACGATTCTGGCGATTGCCGCAATCCTCGCCCTGCACGGCTGCGCCGGGACCAAACCATCCGGTTCGGCGGACTCGGCAGACAAGAGCGGCGCCGCCGTGGCGAGCGTGTGCAACCCGATGATCGTCGGCCTGGGCGCCGCCGCCGCGTGCGCCGCGATCGCCCGGGGCAACAACCGCGTGCGCACCGGCGCGGCGTGCGCAGCGGTGGCCGTCACGGCGTGCTACCTGGCCAACAGCTACCGTGCCGAGCAGGTGCGCACGGCGAAACAAGTCGAAGAAGAGTACCTGCGCAAGAACTCGCAACTGCCCGAACGCGCGACCGTGACGACATATCGCTCCCAGGTCAACCCCGGCGCCGCGGTGCAGCGCGGCCAGGAAGTCAAGCTCGTCTCGACCATCGTCGCCGTGCCCGGCCGTGCCGAGCGCAACGTGGTCGTCGAAGAAGAGGTCGGCATTTTTGATTCCCAGAACGAGGCCTGGGGCAACCCGGTGCGCAAGACCGCCAACGGCGGCAAGGAGGCCGGCGAATTCCAGACCTCGTTCACGATCCCGATCCGCGACGGCTGGTCACAAGGCGTGTACACGCTGCGGCGCACGCTGTATGTGAACGGCAGCGTCGCGCAGCGCGACGACACGAGCACGCGGTTCCAGGTGGTTCAGGGGGCGCAGGGAACCTTGCTTGCGCTGGCCGCGCAGTAGTCAATGCCATGCCGCACGTCGATCCTCTGCCCTGGGAAGCGAACCCGCAGTTTCACGAGCGCTTTCAGCACTACCAGAACACGCGCGGCTTCGTGCCGAACAGCATCCTGACGATGCAGCGCCGGCCGGCGATTGCGCAGGCGTTCATGGACCTGAACCGGGCCGTGCTGTACGAAGGCACGGTCGCCGAGGAACTGAAGATGCTCGTCAGCCTGGTGACCAGCCAGGCCAGCGGCTGTCGCTACTGCCAGGCGCACATGAGCAACCTGGCCAGCATCTACAAGGCGTCCGACGAGAAGATCCGGGCGGTGTGGAGCTTCGAAACGAGCGCGCTGTTCTCACCGGCCGAGCGCGCCGCGCTGCGCCTGGGCTACCACGCCGCGCTGGTGCCCAACGCGACGACGGGCGCGGACTTCGATGAACTGAAGAAGCACTTCGACGCGGGCCAGATCGTCGAGATCGTCGCAACGATCGCATTGTTCGGCTACCTCAACCGCTGGAACGACACGTGTGCCACGACGCTCGAGCCGCGCGCCGTCGAAGTGGCCAGCCGGGCGATCGGCGCGGTCGGCTGGCAGACGGGCAAACACGGGGCTTGATGAGCGTGGGCAGCCTCCGTGCTCAGCCCGCACCCGCCACACGCCAGATCACGTCGCCCACATCGTCGGCCACCAGCAGGGAGCGGCGGTCGGGGCCGAGCGCCACCCCGACCCGCCGGCCCAAGGACACGGCCTCCTTCGGTGGGAGGAAGCCGCGG
>JANNKM010000180.1:0-7044 GCA_031396305.1 Rhizobacter sp. | reverse complement strand
CGATCGAGGCGAGAAAGTGCTCCAGCGTCTCGGGCGCGACCTGCGGCGGCGCGGCCTGGTCGGTCATGGCACGCGCCTGCGTCTGGCCGCCGCGGCACAACACGAATCGCATGCCGAGTGCCTGCGCTTCGTCGAACGCGGCGGCCAGACGCAGGCGCGTGCCATGACCGACCAGGCCGCGCCGCCGCAGGTCGCGCCCGAGACGCTGGAGCACTTTCTCGCCTCGATCGAACACGATGTGCGGCGCTTTCACGACCCATCGCCATTTGCGATGCGCCGCGTCGTCTCGGCCATCACCACGCCCAACTGGAGCTGCCGAGCCGATGAATTGAAACCGATGGCACGCGAAGCGCGGCGCCTGGGAATCCGGCTGCACAGCCACTTGAGCGAAACCTACGACTATGTGCGCTGGGCGCGCGAGGTGCACCACTGCACGCCGATGCAATTCGTGCAACAGCATGAATGGGTGGGCGAGGACGTCTGGTTCGCCCACATGGTGCACCTGGACGACGGCGACCTGAAGATCTGCGCCGACACCCGCACCGGCATCGCCCACTGCCCGCAGAGCAACGGCAGGCTCGGCTCGGGAATCGCGCGCATTCCCGAAGCGCTGGCGATGGGCGTTCCGGTGTCATTGGCGGTGGACGGCGCGGCGTCGAACGAAGCTGCCGACATGGCGAGTGAGGCGCATGCCTGCTGGTTGATGCATCGCGCCGATCCGCGCGCCGGCCACGGCCACAGCGCCAGCCCTCGCGCCGGCACGCACGGCATCCAACCCGGCGGCCATGCCGGCGCGATGACCGTGGAAGACGTCGTTCACATCGGCACCGCCGGCGGCGCGCAGGTGCTGGGCCTGGACGGCGTGGGCACGCTGCGGGTGGGGCAGGCCGCGGACCTGGCGGTGTACGACCTCGACCAGCCGCGCCACTTCGGTTTGCACGACACGGCACTTGCCCCGGTGGCCAGCGGCGGGCGCCCGACACTGCGTGCCTTGCTCGTGCACGGCCGCGTCGTCGTCGAGAACGACACGATTCCGGGTCTCGACATGACCGGGCTGCGCCGCGAGGCGCGCGCCTTCGTCGAGCTGATCCGCCAGACTTGACGCACACTGTGCGCCCACCCACCCGACGCGCCCGACGCCGATGTTCGACCCCAGCACCGTCTCCCGCCAGACCGCCGAGCTCGCGCGGCGTCTGGGCACGATCGAGTGGATCACGGACTCGCGAGTCGAACGCCTGAGCCAGGATTTCTACTGGTTCAGCCCGGTGCTGAAGCGCCAGTTGAGCGCGCTGCGCGCCGACGCCGTGGCGCGCCCGAAAACCGAGGACGAGATTCGTGCGGTCGTCTCCGGCTGCGCCGCGGCCGGAATTCCGATCACGCTGCGCGGCAGCGGCACCGGCAACTACGGCCAGTGCATGCCGCTGCACGGCGGCGTGATCCTCGACCTCTCGGCCTACAACAAGCTGCTCTGGGCGAAGGGCGGCGTCGGCCGGGCGCAGGCCGGCATCCGCATGATGGAGATGGACAGGCAGACCCAACAACCAGGTGAAGGAGACAGCGCCGGCCTGGGCTGGGAACTGCGCTGCGTGCCCAGCACCTGGCGCAGCGCCACGCTCGGTGGCCTGTACGGCGGTGGCTTCGGCGGCGTGGGCTCCATCAACTACGGGCCGCTCGCGTCCACTGGCAACGTGCTGGGCGTGCGCGCGATGACGATCACGCCCGAACCGCAGACGGTGGAGCTGCGCGCACCCGAGGCGCTGCTGCTGCACCATGTGTACGGCACGAACGGCCTGGTGCTCGAACTCGAAGTCGCGCTCGCGCCGGCCCATGCGTGGCTCGAAGCAATCGTGTGTTTCGAGGAATTTGACGCCGCGCTCGAATTCGGCGACGCACTCGCCAGCGCGCCGGGCATCGTGAAGAAAAGCGTGACGCTGCTCGCCGCGCCCATCCCCGACCTGCTGCTCAGCGCCGTGCCCATGCTCGCGGGCTCGATGCGCGTGGGCAGCCACGCCGTGTTCGTGCTCGTCGCCGAATCTGCCGAGCCCGCGTTGGTGCAGTTGCTGCGCGAGTTCGGCGGCGCGCTCACGTACCGCAGAAACGCCGCCGAAGTGAAGCAGAGCAACCGCACGATTGTCGAATACACCTGGAACCACACCACGCTGCACGCGATGAAGGCCGACAAGAGCCTGACGTACATCCAGAGCGGCTTCCCGGCCGGCAGCAATGTGCAAAGGGCAAAAGACCTGCGCCGCCTGCTGGGCGACGAGATGCACACGCACCTGGAGTTCATCCGCACCAAGGAAGGCGCGATGACGTGCAGCGGCCTGCAACTCGTGCGCTACCGCGACGACGCACGCCTCAACGAAGTGATGCAGCTGCACCGCGACCACGGCGTGTACATCGCCAATCCGCACGTCTACATCGTCGAAGACGGCAAGCAGGGCCAGGTGAACCCGGATGTCGTCGCGACGAAGCTGCGCTTCGACCCGCAAGGCCTGCTCAATCCCGGAAAGTTGCGCGGCTGGGAACAGCGTGAGCAGATCATGGCGGATGCGGCGGCGGGCAAGGTGTCGCTGGCGACGTTGCCGCGTTTTTGAGGCGCACCATGCTCACCAGCCAACAAGGGGTATTTCGCAAGTTCTGGCACGCCGTGATGCGGCTCAGCGATTTGCAGGACGGCACGCCCAAAGCATTCACGCTGCTGGGCGAGGCCATCGTCTTGTTCCTCGACGCGAATGGCCAACCCGCCGCGCTGAAGGACCGCTGCTGCCACCGCACCGCCAAGCTCAGCAAGGGGCGCTGCGTGGGCGGTGCACTGCAATGCGGGTACCACGGCTGGACGTACAACGCGCAGGGCCGCGTGATCCGCATTCCCCAGTACGCGCCGGAGCGCGAAATCCCGAGCGACTACGGCACACCGGCCTACCGCTGCCAGGCGAAATACGGCTACGTCTGGGTCGCGCTGGCCGAACCGATCGCAGCCATCCCTGACATCCCCGAGTTCGAAGCGCCAGGCTGGCGCACCATCTTCCAGTTCTACGAGCGCTGGGCGACGAGCCCGCTGCGCGCGCTGGAGAACTCATTCGACAACGCCCATTTCAGTTTCGTGCACCGTGCCACGTTCGGCGTGGCAGCGCAGCCCCAGCCGAGCCGCTATGAGCTGGTCGACAATCCGACCGGCTTTTACGCCGAAACCGTGGTCGCAGCGTCGAATCCGATCGCATTTCAGCGTGTCAGCGGCAGCACCGAGCCGCTCACCCAGCGGCACATGCGAAATGCGTATTACCTGCCGTTCTCGCGGCGCCTGGACATCGAATACCCGAGCGGCATCCGCCACGTCATCGTCAACTGCTTCACGCCCATCGACGACAGCCACATCCAGCTCGTGCAATGGCTGTTCCGCAACGACACCGAGGCCGACTGCCCGGCGCGGATGCTGATCGACTTCGACCATGTCATCACGCGTGAAGACAAGGACATCCTCGAATCGACCGACCCCGACGCGCTGGTGGACACGCGCCGTCGCGGCATCGAGTATTCGATGGACAGCGACCGGCCCGGGATGCTGATCCGCAAGAAGCTGATGGAGCTGCTCGCCGCGCACGGCGAGGCCGAGGTTCACGGCTGATTGGCGCCGGCGCCCTGGCCTGCGGCTCGGGCGTCGGTGTGCGACCGTGGGGGCCGTAGGGGTGGCGCAAAGCCAGCAACTCGGATCTGCCACACTGCGAAAGACTTGGCAAGCCGACTTTGCGCTTGCGCACGACGAAGAGGCGGGCTCGAGATCCGGCCTCGCGACAGGCCCAGCGTGGAGGCGCAAGAAAATGACCCTGAATACCCTGCAGACACTGGCCGAACTGGTCACCCGGCATCGCGACGCGCTGCTCGTCCAATGGCGACTGCAGGTGCGGGAGCTGCCTTCGGCACGGCACCTCGACATCCCGACGCTCAACGACCACCTTCCGAGCTTGCTGGACGAACTGGCGACGGCGCTCGAAACCAGTCCCGGGCAGACGATCCCCGAAACGCTCGCCGAAGCCAGCCCGCAGGCGCACGGCCTGCAGCGCCTGAAGGATGCTTTCGACATCGAGGAGGTGGTGGCCGAATACAACATCCTGCGAGGCTGTATCCATGACCTGGCCACAGAGCATGGCGTGAACCTGCAAGGCAGACCGTTCCATGTCATCAACCGCGTCTTCGACCACGCCATCGGCCAGGCGTTGCAGACCTATGCCAGCCAGCGCGCACTCGAAGTGCAGCAGCGCCGCGAGGAGTACCTGGCCTTCGTTGTGCACGACCTGCGCACACCGCTGTTCGCGATTTCGCTGACCGGCAGGGTGCTCGAGAGAACGTTGCCCCAGCAGGGCTTGGGCGATGACGTCCAGCGGATGTTGAAGTCGTTGCGCCGCAATGTGCAGCAGCTCGAGAGCCTGGTTCGCAAAGTGCTCGAAGAAAATACGAATCTGCAGACCGACAGCGGCGTCAGGCTCGAGCGGCGCTGGTTCGACCTGTGGCCGATGGTCGAAGCGCTGGTGGACGATCTGCACTCGGTAGCGACCACCGCACACACGCGGGTGATGAACCGCGTGCCCGACGACTTGGTCGTGTTTGCGGACGCCGGGCTGCTGCGGCGTGTCTTCCAGAATCTCATCGGCAACGCCGTCAAGTTCACGCCTGGCGGCGAAGTGATCGTCGCAGCGCAGACCAGCGAGGACCAGGCAACAGTCGAGTGCTGGGTCAGCGACAACGGCCCCGGCATTGGGCCCGAAATGCTGGACAAGGTCTTCGACAAGGGCGAATCCAGCGCCGAGGACGATGCCGGTACCGGCCTGGGCCTGGCCATCGTGAAGACCTTCATTGAAGCCCATGGCGGCAGCGTCAGCGTGAAAAGCGAGGTCGGCATGGGGTCGACCTTCCGCTTCACGCTGCCCGCGCAAAAACCCGCGGGCTGAGAGCAGGGGAGCAACTGTCATCCCGGCGAACGCCGGGATCCACCCTTTGCCGCGCTCCAGCGTCCTGGATCCCGGCCCCGTGTCGAGCACGGGGTGGCACTTTCGCCGGGATGACATACAAGGGAGTCAAGTCGAAAAACTCAGGCTCTGATAGCACGCCCCCGTGCGGCGGATTACTTGACAGTCACCGACACCGTGTGGCTCAGCGCCTTGCCATAACTCTGGTGTGCACCGTTGGCGAACTGCGCCGTCAGCTTGTACTTGCCCGGTGCGAGCTTGACTTCGGTCTCGGTCTGGCCTTTGCCGAAGTGCAGGTGCTGCTCGCTGAACGGCACCGACTCGCCTGCGGGCAGCGCGTCCAGATTGATCAACAGGTGATGGTGGCCGCTGTTGGTCACGATGTCGCCGGCGGGGGCAACCTCGAGCCCCTTGACGCCGAAACGCACCTTGAACGGGCTCGCCAGCGTCGCGCCATCCGCGGGCTCGACGATGCGCACCTCGCGCGGCGGACCGAACAGACTGGCACAGCCGGCAAGCACCGCAACCGCGGCGACCAACGCGGACAGGCGAAGCGAAGCGAACATGGGTGGAAACTCCGGATAGATCTGCAGGGCGGCAATGTGCGCCGGTGGACGAGCACTGTGCTCGGGCAGTACGCGATTCTGCACGGCCAGCGACTTCACGCCTGTCGGTTGACGTTACACGGGGTTGGCTTCCAGGTAGTCGCACGCCAGATTCGCCAGCGCGCGCACGCCCAGCACGAGGCAACCCTCGTCGACGTAGAAGCGCGGCGAATGGTTCGGCGCAGCCGTCATCGGGTTCACGCCCTTGGGCACGACGCCGACGAAGATGAACAGCCCCGGCGAGACGCGCTGGAAAAACGAGAAGTCCTCCGAGCCCATCACCTTGGGCACGAGGTGCACATGCTCGGGGCCTGCGACGCGGCGCAAGGTGGGCAGCATCGCCTCGGTGAGAACGGGATCGTTCACCGTCACCGGATACCGCTTGTTGATGCACACCTTGCAGCCGGCACGCGAGCCGCGGCTGATGGCCTCGGCCAGATAGGTCACGCGTTCATGGATGTCGTCGCGCATGCCCTCGTCGAAACTGCGGATCGTGCCTTCCATCTCCACCTTGTCGGGAATGATGTTGCCGCGCACGCCGCCCTTGATGCTGCCGATCGTCACCACCGCCGGCTCGTGCGTCAGGTCAACCTGGCGGCTCACCACGGTCTGCAGACCCAGCACGACCTGCGCCGCAGTGACGATCGGGTCCACGCCGTACCAGGGCATCGCGCCATGCGTCTGGCGGCCTTCGACGGTGATTCTCAAACTGTCGGAACTCGCCATCGCCGGCCCGGGGCGGTAGCCGATCACGCCCAGCGGCAGGCGCGAGGTGACGTGCAGGCCGAACACCGCCAGCGGCCGCGGATTCTCCATCGCGCCTTGCTCGACCATCATCTTCGCGCCGCCCTCTTCGCCCTCGGGCGGCATTTCCTCAGCGGGTTGGAAGATGAACTTGACCGACCCGCGCAGCGTGGCACGCAGCCCTGCCAATAGGCTCGCCACCCCCATCAGGATCGCGGTGTGCGTGTCGTGGCCGCAGGCGTGCATCACGCCGACCTGCTCGCCATTCCACTCGGTTCGCACCTTCGAGGCGAACGGCACGTCCACTTCTTCGGACACCGGTAACGCGTCCATGTCGGCGCGCAGCGCCACCACCGGCCCGGGCAGCGCGCCCTTGAGCAAGCCGACGACACCCGTATGGGCGACCTCGGTGCGAACTTCGTCAAACCCCAGGCTGCGCAAGTGGTCGGTGACGAGCCTGCTGGTGCGGAACTCGCGGTTGCCCAGTTCGGGGTGCTCGTGGATGTCGCGTCGCCAGGCGATCACTTTCGCCTGCACGGATTGCGCTGCGGCGTCGATCGCCGCGGCGAGGGAACTTGCTTTGATGTCTTGACCCGGCATGGTTTTCCTTCTGGTGCATCGGGGCTGCGGACCCGGACCCCATTGCAGCACGCGCCGCACGCCGCACCTAGGAGGCTGTCGGGCTTTGGGTCGGGCCCGCGTTGGGCCTGGAGCCGGGCTGAGTCTAG
>JANNKM010000242.1:0-3548 GCA_031396305.1 Rhizobacter sp. | reverse complement strand
TTTTTTTGACCCGACGCGTCGCGTACCATGCCAAGCTACTTTTCACCCCAACCGACCATGCCTTTGGAAACCATCGAACTCCACCCGGCCGCAGACGCCGTGGCCAGCGTCATCATCCTGCACGGCCTGGGCGCCGACGGCACCGACTTCCTGAGCTTCGGCGACCAGCTCGATCTGTCGGCGATCGGCCCGGTGCGCTACGTGCTGCCGCGTGCGCCGGTGCGCCCGGTGACGATCAATAATGGCTACAAGATGCGCGCCTGGTACGACATCCTGGGCACGCAGATCGATAAACGCGAAGATGAGGCCGGGCTGCGTGCGTCGTTGCGCGATGTGCAGGCCCTCATCGACCGCGAGCGCGCGCGTGGCGTGCCGGCCCGGCGCATCGTGCTCGGCGGGTTTTCACAGGGTTGCGCGATGACGCTGCTCGCGGGCTTGCGCTACCCCGAACGCCTGGGCGGCCTGGCATGCATGTCGGGATACTTGCCGCTGGCTGCCAGCACCGCCACTGAACGCCATGACGCCAATGCGCTGGTGCCGATTTTCATGGCGCATGGCCGACGCGACGCGGTGATCGCCCTGGACCGCGCGAGCAGTTCGCGCGACGTCCTGGCCAAACTCGGTTATGCAGTGGAGTGGCACGAGTACCCGATGGAGCACTCGGTGTGCATGGAAGAGGTGCAGGCGCTCAACGCCTGGTTGCTCAAGGTGCTGCGCTGACGATTGATGTGCGGCGCGGACTCGCCGCCGGTTCAGTGGTCTTCGATGCGCGCGTGGGAGTCTTCGGCAAGTTCCCCGGTGTCGGGATCGACCCACCCGGCCACGCCCAGTTCGTCTTCGGCTTCCTCAAGGGTTTCACCCGGCTCCAGGCCGTCGTCAGCGGCCGCGTTCATGTCGGCCAGCGCTTCGGCCGCCGATGTGAACGGACCGAATTGCTGGCTGCCCCGGTCGGCAAGCCAATACCAACCGTCGGGACGCTGAATCAAGGCGCTCTGGTCCACTGGCGTGAGGTCGCCCGACAGCGTGTCGTCTTCGACAGGGTCGGGCGCAATGGGCGGGCGAGACGGCCTGACAGGTGCTGCGGACATGGCACTGACTCCTTGGAACGAGCCTATGGTAGCGCGGCGCCGCGACGCGGTCACGCGCGGCGCACAACAGTTTTGGTCACGCCTTGTGTCAGACTGTGCGATCCGCACTCCCGAGGAGACAGCTTGACTGGCGCATCGACGGTTCAGGGGGCATCGTGAGGGCCGAAATTGCGGTCTTCGTCGCCACAAGCCTGGACGGCTACATCGCACGCAGTGACGGCAGCATGGACTGGTTGAACGAGGCGAACCGTGGCGTGCCGCGCGGTGAAGATTGCGGCTACGCCGCATTCGTTGCGACCGTCGATGTGCTGGTCATGGGGCGGGCTTCGTTCGAACAGGTGCTGACGTTCGAATCCTGGCCTTATGACGGATTGAAAGTGATCGTCCTGACGCATCGGGCATTGACCCTTCCCGCTCACCTGAGCGAAAGGGTCACGGCCTCCAGCGAGACTCCCGCCACTCTCGTGCAGCGCCTGTCTGCACAGGGCGCGAAACGCATCTACGTCGACGGCGGGAAGACGATCCAGGCGTTCCTTGCCGCCGACTTGATCGACAATCTGACGCTCACCGTGGTTCCGGTGTTGATCGGCACGGGCCGTCCGCTGTTCGGGCCGGCACGAGGCGACGGCTGGCTGGTGCTCGAATCCGTCAAGGCGTACGCATTCGGATTCGTGCAGAGCCGCTATCGCGTCCGGCGGTCTTCGCAAGCGCCACAAGGAGGTTGAAGCCATGGGCATTGCACTGGTCATCGTCGTCGCGCTCGCCGCGCTCTTGCTGTTCGCGGCGACGCGTCCCGGTGAGTTCCGGGTCCAGCGCAGCGTGCGCATTCAGGCCCCGCCCGGCCGAGTGTTCGCGAACCTTGACGACTTCCGGCGTTGGACTGCGTGGTCGCCCTGGGAGGGGCTCGACCCTGAACTGCAACGCACGTTCAGCGGCGCGGCCAGCGGCGTGGGTTCGGTCTACGAGTGGCAAGGCAATCGCAAAGTCGGCAAGGGCAGGATGGAGATCACGCGCGCCGACGCACCGAGCCGGCTCATCATCAAGCTGGATTTCCTGAAGCCTTTCGAAGCCCACAACACGGCGGAGTTCGCACTCGACCCGATCGCCGATGCGCAAGGCGAGGCGACGCAGCTCACCTGGTCGATGCATGGGCCGGCACCGTTCGTGTCCAAGCTGATGGGAATCTTCGTCAGCATGGACAAGATGATCGGCAAGGATTTCGAAGCTGGCCTGGCGAAACTCAAGTCGGTTGCCGAAGCGCCCGGGGCAGGCGGCACATGACTGCAGTGGATCCCGTGGACGTGGTCCAGGAACAGCTCGAGGCCTACAACGCACGAGACCTCACGCGGTTTCTCGCGACCTACAGCGATTCAGTCGTCGTGTACCGGCCGCCGACGCCGCAGCCCGCGATCTCCGGCAAGGCGGAACTCGCCCGCTTCTACTCGCAGCAGCGCTTTCATCTGCCTGGCCTGCGGGCTGACATCGTGAACCGCACGGTGCTCGGCAACAAGGTCATCGACCACGAGCTGATCTGGGGTGTGCGCGAGCAGGCCTTCGAGGTCGCGGCGGTGTATGAAGTGCGCGACGGCTTGATCCAGGCCGTCTGGCACTTTGCCGCCGACTAAATTCTCAGCCCGGCCGGACTGCAATGAAACATCGCACGCCGCGCCGGCATGCCCTTGGCGCCGCGCTGCGCCGGCGCACCCTCGTGCGCTGGGCCAGCGCCGGCATGGCATTTCTGAGCGGGTTGCGCGCAGCGCAGGCGCAGCCCACGCCGGGCGCGATCGACAAGCCCGACCCCCGCTGGTACCGTGCCGCGCTGGCGATGCGGCAGCGCGCCCTGTCCTGGGGCGACCAGGCCTATGGGGCAGTGCTGGTGCTGCCTGGAGGGATCGTCGGCGAAGGGCCGAGCCGGGTCGTGCAGCGCAACGACCCGACCGCGCACGCCGAACGTGAGGCGATCGCCGACGCGCAACGCCAACTGGGCCGCATGCGGCTCGACGGCGGCGTTCTCTACTCGACGTCCCGACCCTGCGCCGGTTGCGAACGCGCCGCGGCACAGGCCGGCGTCGCGCGCATGTTCTTCGGCGCGACGCTCGCCGACGCCGGCGCGCCACGCCCGTAGCGGGATCGCGCGGACTCAGAGGCTGAGAGTATTTCGAGCGTGTCCGAGCAGCGCGCCAAACGGCGACCGAACTAGGCACAAAGCGCAGCCATAGCTCGGGCTATGGCGAGCATTTGCAACGACGAGCGGGCGCTGTTTGGCGTGATGAGTGGGCATGATCGAAAAACTCTCAGCCTCTCAAGCGCAGGGACCGCGTCGCGCCGATCTGCATGACGGTTCCGGTCTGACGCACCACCCTAGGAGCGTGGGCGGCAGAAGGACGTCGGCTGCAACGCGCGAGAAACCGGCACCGCTCGGCATCACCGCCTGCGCCCAGGGGGCCTACCCTGGGCTTG
>JANNKM010000126.1:0-2780 GCA_031396305.1 Rhizobacter sp. | reverse complement strand
GCCGGAAATTCAGCTTGACGCGCCGCCCTCGAAATCAGGATACGCCCGGTTTCCAAGGGTTCGCGCAGCGCCTCGAGTGCGGTGCGTGCAAACTCTGGAAGTTCGTCGAGGAAAAGCACGCCGTGGTGCGCCAGGGACACTTCACCGGGCCGGGGCGGCGAACCGCCGCCCACCAGGGCCACTGACGAAGAACTGTGATGCGGCGCCCGAAACACGCGCTGCGCCCAGCGCTCGGCCTTGAATTCTTGGGTCAGGCTGAGCACGGCAGCGGATTCGAGCGCCTCGTCCGTCGTGAGCGGCGGCAGCAGTCCGGCGAAACGCTGCGCCAGCATCGACTTGCCCGTGCCCGGCGGCCCCATCAGCAGGACACTGTGGCCCCCTGCCGCAGCGATCTCGAGCGCACGCTTTGCGCCTGACTGGCCTTTCACGTCACGCAGGTCGGGGTGGCTTACGCAAGGATTCGCAGGTTGTGCTGCACCCTTGGGCATCACGCCCGGCGACTGCGCGGAGTTCGCGACCAGCCAGGCCACCACGTCAAGCAGGTGGTGCGCGCCGTGGACCGTCACGCCGTCCACCCAGGCCGCGTCTTGCGCACTCGCCACGGGCAGGACCAGCGCACGGTCCGAGCGCAGCTTGCGCAGACCCAAGGCGAGCGCCAAGGCGCCGCGCACGGGGCGAAGTTCGCCCGACAACGACAACTCGCCCGCAAACTCGAATCGCTCGAGGCGCGCCGCGTCGATCTGGCCGCTCGCGGCGAGGATGCCCAGCGCGATCGGCAGGTCGAAGCGGCCGGACTCCTTGGGCAACTCGGCGGGCGCCAGGTTGACCGTGATGCGCTTGTTGTGCGGGAACTCAAGGCCGCTGTTCTGCAGCGCGGCGCGCACTCGCTCGCGGGACTCCTTGACTTCGGTGTCGGCCAGGCCGACGAGCGTGAAACTCGGCAATCCATTGGCCAGGTGCACTTCAACCTTGACCTGCGGCGCCTGCAGGGCGTCGAGCGAGCGGCTGTGGACGACGGCGAGTGACATCAGTCTGCGACGTGGAGCGCCGCGGCAAAGAAGTGGTGGCCAGATGGAGCGTCGCGAATTTGTCGGGATTGTGCCCGCAGACGAGGCCTTCAGCCGCAGAGCGCACCAACTTCGAGCCACCATCGCAGTCGTACCAAAGTGGTGCGCGGCGTCGCTTTGGCTGCCCTCAATGCGCCGACGTGGGGCGCGCCGACTCGGCGATCCGTGGCATGAAAGCTGCTCAGGCTGGTAATTGCTTCCTGAACAGCCTCAACGGAGAAACCAACAATGAAGAAATCCCTCGTCGCGCTTGCCGGTGCCCTGGCCCTGACCGCATTGCCGTCGATCTCGCAGGCGCAAGGCAGCCCGCTGTCGTTCAACGCCAGCGTGACCACCGACTACCGGTACCGAGGGATTTCGCAAACGCGCCTGAAGCCTGCGCTCCAAGGCGGCGTCGACTATGCGCTGCCGGCGGGCTTCTACATCGGCGCCTGGGGGTCGACGATCAAATGGATCAAGGACGCTGCCGGCGACGCGAGTGTAGAGATTGATCTGTACGGCGGTTACAAGGGAGAGATTGCAAAGGATCTCGGCTACGACGTCGGCGTGCTGCAGTATGTCTACCCCGGCGCCAAGACACCGGCATGGAACCTCGTCTACAAGGACCCGAACACCACGGAACTCTATGGTGCCGTCACGTTCGGTCCGGCGACGGCCAAGGTGTCGTACGCGCTGACCAACCTGTTCGGCAACTACGACTATGCAAACAACAAGAAGAGCGACGGCAGCGTCTACCTCGACCTGAGTGCCACCTTCGAGGTCGGTGCAGGTATCTCGCTGGCACCGCACGTCGGCTACCAAAAGGTAAAGAACATCACCAATGCCTCCTACACCGACTACTCCTTGACCGCAGCGAAGGATTTCAGCGGCTTCCTGCTGAGCGTCGGTGTCGTCGGTACGAATGCGAACAAGACCTTCTACGTCCCCGGCGCGCTGGCCAACAGTACCAAGTTCCTGGGCAAGACCGCAGGCGTCGCGTCCGTGAAGTACACCTTTTAATCCTGACTGGAGACCTCCGATGAAGATGGTGACTGCAATCGTCAAACCCTTCAAGCTCGATGAAGTTCGCGAAGCGCTGAGCAACATCGGTGTGCAAGGCGTGACCGTAACCGAGGTCAAGGGCTTTGGCCGCCAGAAGGGCCACACCGAGCTGTACCGTGGGGCGGAGTACGTGGTCGACTTCCTGCCTAAGGTGAAGATCGAGGCGGCGGTCGACGACGCTGTTGTTGATCGCGTCATTGAAGCGATCGAAACCGCGGCGCGCACAGGAAAGATCGGCGACGGAAAGATTTTCGTTACCGCGCTCGAACAAGTGGTCCGCATCCGCACCGGCGAGACCGGCAAGGACGCTCTCTAAAACTAGGACTGGTGAGACAACCATGAACAAACTCATTGCCATTCTGGCGCTCGGACTGGCCGCGATCGGATTCGCTGGCACGACCCTCGCCGCTGATCCCCCGGCTTCGGCGCCTGCCGCAGCCACCGTGGCACCGGCGCAGGCCGCCGCAGTTGCGGCACCGGCCGCCACCGCTGCCGCGCCCACTCCCAACAAGGGCGACGTGGCCTGGATGATCGTCGCCACCGCCTTCGTCATCATGATGGCGATTCCCGGACTGGCGCTGTTCTACGGCGGCCCTGGCAGAGTTCGTGTCCATCGGGGCGAAGCTGATCTACCTGAAGTCGCGCGCCCTCGTCCCACGCCCGGCAGAGGAG
>JANNKM010000101.1:0-2820 GCA_031396305.1 Rhizobacter sp. | reverse complement strand
CAGGTTGAGGTAGATGCCATCGGTGCCGCCGCCGAGCTTGGTGTCGTGGAAGACGAAGTAAGCCATCTGCGCGAAGGCCAGCGTGACCATGATGAAGTAGACGCCCTTGGTGCGCAGCGACAGCGCACCCACGGCCAGCGCATAGGCCGCCGCCAGCAGCACACAGGCCGGCAGCAGCCACCACACGAGCGCCGGAGCGTCCTGCGGCGTGAGCAGCAGCGTGGCGTAGGCGCCGATGCCGAAGAAGGCCGCCTGGCCGAAGCAGACGAGGCCGGTGCTGCCCACCAGCAGCTCGAGACTGAGCGCGAAGATCGCGTAGATCATGATCTTGTTCACCAGATCGACGCCGAAGTTGCCGGCCACGAGCGGATAGGCCGCCAGTGCGACGAACGCGATCGCGACGAATCCGAGCTTGGAAGTGTTGTTGCTGGTCATCGCTTCATCCCGCCTTGAACAGTCCGTCGGGTTTCCAAAGCAGGATCGCCGCCATCAGCAGGTAAACCAGCACGCCGGAGGCCTGCGGCAACAGAACCTTGCCGAAGGTGTCGACCACGCCGATCAGCAGCGCCGCAACGAGGGCCCCCTTGATCGACCCGATGCCGCCGATCACCACGACGACGAAACAGATGATCAGCACCTGATTGCCCATGCCCGGATAGACCGAGGACACCGGCGCCGCCACCATGCCGGCCAGCGCGGCGATCGCCACGCCGGCGGCGAACACGACGCGATACAGGAACTTGATGTCGATGCCGAGCGACTGCACCATTTCGCGGTTCGTGCTGCCGGCGCGGATCATCATGCCCAGCCGCGTGCGCGTGAAGACGACGAACATACCTAGAGCGAGCAGAATGCACACGCCCGAGATGAAGAGCCGGTACACCGGGTAGGTCATCAAGTCGCCCAGCTGCAGCGCGCCGGCCAGGATCGCCGGCACCTTGACGCCGTAGACATCGTCACCGACGATCAAGCTGCGCAGTTCCTCGAAGACGAGGATCAGGCCATAGGTCATCAGCACCTGCTGCAAGTGCTCGCGCTCGTACAGGTAACTGTAGAAGGCCCACTCCAGCACGTAGCCGAGCAACACCGCGAGCACCAGGCCCACCGCCAGCACGGCGAAGAAGCCGCCGCCGAGGGTGGCCTCGACGATCGGCGACAAGGCGAACGCCATGTAGGCGCCGATCATGTAGAAGCTGCCATGCGCCAGGTTGATGACGCCCATGATCCCGAAGATCAGCGTCAAGCCCGAGGCGACGAGGAACAGCAGCAGCCCGTACTGCACCGCGTTCAGGCACTGGATGAGAAATGTCGTCAGATCCATGGGCGGCCCTTCAATGGCCGCGCGCTGTGGCGCGAGCCCCCTGTCGGTTGTCGATTCATGGCTACATGCGGCAGCCGCGGCCCGGATCGGCCAGCGCCTTGCTGGCGATGCCGACCGACTTGTTCTCCTTGCCGCCCACCTGGCGCAGGTAAAAGTCCTGCACCGGGTTGTGCGACTTGGAGATCGTGAATGGACCGCGCGGGCTGTCGATGGTCGCCTTCTCCAGCGCGGCGGCGATCTCGGCCTTCTTCGCAGTGTCCCCTTTCACCGCGGCCAGGCCGATGCCCAGCATCTGCGCCGCGTCGTAGCCCTGCACCGCGTAGACGTCCGGCTGCAGCTTGTAGGCCGTTGCATAGGCCTTGCGGAACGCGTTGTCCTTCGGCGTGTTCAGGCTGTCGGCGTAGTGCAGCGTGGTCATCACGCCGTCGGCGTCGGCGCCCTGCGCTTCGAGCGTGCCATCGGTCAGGAATCCGGTGCCGTATAGCGGGATGCTCTTCTTCAGCCCGGCACCGGCGTAGTCCTTGACGAACTTCACCGCACCGCCTCCGGCGAAGAACGAGAACACCGCGTCGGGCTTGGCCGCGGCGATCTCGGTCAGCAAGGCCTGGAACTCGACGTTCGGGAACGGCAGGTTCAGCTCCTTGGTCACCTTGCCACCGGCCTTCTCGAACGCCTCCTTGAAACCACCGACCATCTCGTCGCCGGCGGCGTACTTCCAGGTGATCGTCACCGCGGTCTT
The DNA here is from genome assembly GCA_031396305.1 of Rhizobacter sp. Classification (GTDB taxonomy): domain Bacteria; phylum Pseudomonadota; class Gammaproteobacteria; order Burkholderiales; family Burkholderiaceae_C; genus JAEMQF01. Next base: position 760 of record JANNKM010000101.1, on the reverse strand, counting down.
GTGGCCTTTCTTGGCCATCGCTTCGCCCATCGCGTAGCCGGGCTGCCAGTTGCTGAAACTAGAGCGGAAGATGTTGGGCGCGCACATCGCGCCAGTCACCGCGCCGGCGCCGGCGTTCGGAACGATCAGCAGCGTGCCCGATTCCTTGGCCGCCTTGGCCATCGCCATCGCGACGCCCGAGTGCACGGTTCCGACGATCACGTCGACGTTGTCGCGCTTGATCAGCTTGTTGACGTTGTCCACCGCCTTAGCGGGATCGGATTCGTCATCGACCTTGAAGTACTCGATCTCGCGGCCACCGAGCTTGCCGCCCTGCTCGGCCACAAAAAGCTTGAAGCCGTTCTCGATCGCGGTGCCGAGCGCCGTGAAGGTGCCGGTGGCCGGCAACATCAGCCCGACCTTCAGCTTGTTCGGTGCTTGGGCCATGGCCGATGGCAGTGCCAGCGCCGCCGTGGCGGCGAGGAGGAACGAGAGCCTGAATTTCGGTGTGTGCGTCATAGGTGTCTCCGGATGAATAGGATTCGTTGGGCGATCTCGGATGCGCGCAAGTTCTACTTGAGCCTCATCATCTTCTTGACTTCGTCCAGGTGCTCGGTGCCACGCTGAGTGATCTTGGCCATCGCGTCGGTTTGCGACTGGCGAGCGATCTCGGCCAGATCCTTCATGTCGCCCAGCACCTTTTCGCAGGCCTTGCGCGCGAGTTCGCCTTGTTTGCCCGGATCGCCCATACCGACGCCGCTGGCCGCGCTCTTCATTGCCG
>JANNKM010000236.1:0-10632 GCA_031396305.1 Rhizobacter sp. | reverse complement strand
TTCTTGAACCGCTGCGCGAGCTGACTGTAGCCGCTTCCGTGGAATGCCTTGCAGAGCAATGCCCCTTGCGGGCTCAGATGTTCACGCGAGAACTCGAGGGCCAATTCCACCAGGTCGGTCATGCGCGCGCCGTCCGCTTCGGCCACACCCGACAGGTTGGGCGCCATGTCGGACAGCAACACGTCGATGCGTCGCCCGGCCAGCAGAAGTCGAAGTTCATCGAACACGGTGGCCTCGCGGAAGTCCCCTGCGTGGAAGTGCACGCCTTCAACCGGCTCCATCGGCAACATGTCCAGCGCAACGATGCGGCTTGCCGCGGCAGAAGCGGCTGTCGGGTTCGCGCGCGCGGCCGAAAACTTGCGGCTGACGTACTGTGACCATGCTCCGGGTGCCGACCCGAGGTCGACGACGAGTTGCCCCGGCTTGATCAATCTCAAGCTTTCGTCGATCTCCTTGAGTTTGTACGCCGCGCGCGACCGGTACCCCTCCTTCTGCGCCAGTTTGACGTACGAATCATTGATGTGATCGTGCAACCACGCCCGGTTCACTTTCTTGCTGCGGTTGTGGGTTGTCATGTCCAGTCGATAATAGGCCGATGTCAGCCATCCAACTCACGCCAGCGCAGCGAAAAGACCATCGCGCGCAAGCCCATCACATCGATCCGGTAGTCGCCATCGGATCCGATGGATTGACCGACGCAGTTCGCCGCGAACTCGATCTTGCGCTCAACGCGCACGGCCTGATCAAGGTGCGCGTGTTTTCCGATGATCGGGACGCACGCAATACCTTGTTCGCAAGCCTTGCCTACGATTTGAACGCCGCACCCATTCAGCATATCGGCAAGCTGCTGATCTTCTGGCGTCCGATGCCGGAAAAAGAAACCGTTCGCGCCGAGGGCCGCAAACCAGGGATCAAATCGGTCAAGATCGTTCGATTTTCCAAGAGCGGCAACCACCGGCCGCAGATCAAGACCGTCAAATTGATGGGCAATCAGCGAATCGCCGCAGGGGGTGAGGTCAAGCGAGTCCGCACCCGTACCACCAGCCTCAAGAAGCTGGCTCAGACGTAGCGGACCGCGACGATCTCGTAGTGTCTCGCGCCCCCCGGCGCCTGGAACTCGACCACATCACCGCTTTCCTTGCCGATCAATGCGCGGGCAATCGGTGAGCTGATGGATATCAGGCGCAGTTTCAAGTCGGCCTCATCATCACCGACGATCTGATAAGTAACTTTCGCGCCACTGTCTTCGTCTTCGAGGTCCACGGTCGAGCCAAACACAACACGCCCGCCGGCGTCCAGCGCAGCAGGATCGATGACCTGTGCGGCGGCAAGCTTGGCCTCGATCTCCCGAATCCGACCTTCGACAAAGCCCTGCCTGTCCTTTGCCGCGTCGTACTCTGCGTTTTCCGACAGGTCGCCCTGGGCCCGCGCCTCCGATATCGCGCGCACCACAGCGTGGCGCTCCACGTTTTTCAGGTGCGCCAATTCGTCCTTGAGCTTTTCCGCGCCACGTCGCGTCAATGGAATTGTCGTCATGTTCCGCAAACCTCTGCGCCAAAAATGAGTCCGCCGCCGGTTCGATCCGGCGGCGGCAAGTGGCGCCAGTTTAAGTCAGTTCGGCGTGCAACTCTTGCAATGAGTAGACGGTGAGATCGTCCCGATGTTTCATGCCTTCGACCGCGGCTTCACACCCAGCCATGCTGGTGTAGTAGGTGATGCGATGCGCGAGCGCCGCCTGGCGGATGTGGCGTGAATCAGCAATCGCCGTGCGCGTTTCGTCCACGGTGGTGAACACCAACTGGATCTCGCCTGCCTTGACCATGTCAACGATGTGCGGGCGCCCGTCCTTGACCTTGTTGACGGTACGCACCGGAACGCCCGCCTGCGCGATCGCCGCCGCCGTGCCCTTGGTCGCGACCAACAGGAAACCCATGCGATGCAGCTCCTGCGCGACCACCACGGCGCGCACCTTGTCGCTGTTCTTGACGGTGATGCACACCGTGCCTTTCAGCGGCAGGCGCGAACCTGCGCCGAGCTGGCTCTTGAGCATCGCCTCGCCGAAGCTGCGCCCCGTGCCCATCACTTCGCCGGTGGAGCGCATTTCCGGCCCAAGGATGGGATCGACCCCTGGAAACTTGTTGAACGGGAAAACCGCTTCCTTCACCGAAAAGTACGGCGGAATGACTTCTCGCGGTGACCGGCCGTCGCGTTGACGCTGAGTCCCCAATCGCTGGCCCACCATGCAACGCGCAGCAATTTTTGCCAACGGCTGACTGGTCGCCTTGGACACGAACGGAACCGTGCGCGACGCTCGCGGGTTGACTTCCAGCACGTAGACCACCGCCGCCGCACCTTCGCCCTGCACGGCGAACTGAACGTTCATCAGCCCGACGACCTTCAGCGCACGCGCCATCGCGATCGTCTGGCGCCGCATCTCGTCCTGGAGGTTCTTGGACAAGGAATACGGAGGCAATGAACACGCCGAGTCGCCAGAATGGATTCCCGCCTGCTCGACGTGCTCCATGATGCCGCCGATGATGACGTCAACCCCATCGCTGATGCAGTCCACGTCGACCTCGATCGCGTCGTCGAGAAACCGGTCCAGCAGCACCGGTGACTTTTCCGATACCCTGACTGCTTCGCGCATGTAGCGCTCAAGGTCTTTGTCGCCGTGCACGATCTCCATGGCCCGGCCGCCGAGCACGTAGCTGGGGCGCACCACCAGCGGATAGCCGATTTCCTGCGCCAGGAGCAAGGCTTGCTCTTCTGTTCGCGCGGTGCGATTCGGCGGTTGTTTGAGCTCGAGGCGCTGTAGCAGTTTCTGGAAGCGCTCGCGGTCTTCGGCGATGTCAATGCTGTCGGGCGTTGTGCCAATGATCGGCACACCGGCACGCTCGAGATCCAAAGCAAGCTTGAGCGGGGTCTGGCCACCGTACTGGACGATCACACCCTCGGGCCGTTCCTTGTCGACGATCTCGAGAACATCCTCCAGCGTCACTGGCTCGAAATAGAGTCGGTCCGACGTGTCGTAGTCGGTCGAGACGGTTTCGGGGTTGCAGTTGACCATGATGGTCTCATAGCCGTCTTCGCGCATGGCCAGGGCGGCGTGCACGCAACAGTAGTCGAACTCAATGCCCTGTCCGATCCGGTTCGGTCCGCCACCAAGCACCATGATTTTTCTGCGTGCCGTTGGCTGCGCCTCGCACTCTTCGTCGTAGGTCGAGTACATGTAGGCCGTCTGCGTGGCGAACTCGGCGGCACATGTGTCCACCCGCTTGTACACCGGCCGCACGCCCAGCGCACGGCGGCGGCTTCGAACCTCCTGCTCACCGCATGCCAGCAGTTTAGCCAGACGCCTGTCGGAGAACCCCTTTCCCTTGAGAAACCGAAGTTCAGGTTTCGTGAGCGCCTCCACGTTGCGACCCAACAGCGCTGCCTCGATCTGGATCAGCTGTTCGATCTGCGCCAAGAACCAGGGATCGATTGCCGTTTCCTCGTAGACCTCTTGCAGGCTCATCCCGATCCGGAACGCATCGCCGACGTACAAGATCCTTTCCGGGCCGGCCTCGCCGATTTCCTGAACGATTTCCTCGCGGTCGTTGCTTCGTTCAGTGAGTCCGTCAATGCCCGTCTCCAAACCGCGCAGTGCCTTGTGAAAACTCTCTTGAAACGTGCGACCGATGGCCATCACTTCGCCGACGGACTTCATCTGCGTCGTCAGCCGCGAGTCAGCCGCAGGGAATTTCTCGAAGGCGAAGCGCGGAATCTTTGTCACCACATAGTCGATGCTCGGCTCGAAGCTGGCTGGCGTAGCGCCACCGGTGATGTCGTTGCGCAATTCATCGAGTGTGTAGCCGACGGCCAGTTTGGCCGCCACTTTGGCAATCGGAAAACCGGTCGCCTTGGATGCCAGGGCAGAAGAACGCGACACACGCGGATTCATCTCGATCACGACCATGCGGCCATCGCGCGGGTTGATCGAGAACTGAACATTCGAGCCGCCCGTCTCCACGCCGATTTCGCGCAGGATCGCGATCGACGCGTTGCGCATCAACTGGTACTCCTTGTCCGTCAAGGTCTGCGCGGGCGCCACGGTGATCGAGTCGCCCGTGTGGATTCCCATCGGATCCAGGTTCTCGATGGAACACACGATGATGCAGTTGTCGGCACTGTCGCGCACGACCTCCATTTCGAACTCTTTCCAACCGATGAGTGACTCCTCGATCAACAGTTCGTTTGTGGGCGAGAGGTCCAGACCCCGCTTGCAGATTTCTTCGAACTCTTCCGGGTTGTAGGCGATTCCGCCCCCAGTACCGCCGAGGGTGAAGCTGGGGCGTATAACCATCGGAAACCCGGTACCGCCGGTCGCCGCGAGAATTTGCTGCTGCACGGCCAAGGCCTGCGGCAGCGAGTGCGCAATCCCGCTGCGGGCTGAAGCGAGCCCAATGCTGGTCATCGCATCTTTGAACTTCAGCCGGTCCTCGGCCTTCTCGATCGCGCGCTCGTTCGCGCCAATCATCTCGACGCCATATTTCGCGAGCACTCCGTGCCGATGCAGGTCAAGCGCGCAGTTCAGTGCTGTCTGACCCCCCATCGTGGGCAGCAAGGCGTCCGGCCGCTCCTTCGCAATGATGCGCTCAATCACCTGCCACGTGATCGGCTCGATGTAAGTCACGTCCGCCATCTCAGGGTCGGTCATGATCGTCGCGGGATTGCTGTTGACGAGGATGACCTCGTAGCCCTCTTCGCGCAAGGCTTTGCAGGCCTGCGCACCCGAGTAGTCGAACTCACACGCCTGGCCGATGATGATTGGACCGGCACCGATGATCAGGATGGATTTGAGGTCGGCGCGCTTAGGCATTGCGTGCTCCCTTCCCGCCCACGCTCGCGCCCTGCATCTGGGTCACGAATCGATCGAACAGGTAGGCGATGTCGTGCGGACCGGGTGACGCCTCGGGATGCCCCTGGAAGCTGAAGGCCGGTTGGTCGGTTCGCGCCAAGCCCTGCAAGGTCCCGTCGAAAAGCGACACGTGGGTGGCCCGCAGGGTTGCCGGCAAGGAGTTCTCTTCAACGGCAAAGCCGTGGTTCTGGCTCGTGATGCAGACCTTGCCGGAGTCGAGGTCCTTCACCGGATGGTTCGCGCCATGGTGGCCGAACTTCATCTTGAATGTTCGCGCGCCCGATGCTAGCGCCATGATTTGATGCCCAAGGCAAATTCCGAACGTCGGAACACCGCCGTCGATCAACCTTCGCGCAGCCTCGATCGCATAGACGCAAGGTTCGGGGTCTCCCGGCCCATTGCTGAAGAAGATCCCGTCCGGTTTGAGAGAGAGAGCCTGCGCAGCTGTGGTCTGCGCCGGCACCACCGTGACCCGGCAGCCCCGGGCGTTCAACATGCGAAGGATGTTGTACTTGGCTCCGAAGTCAAACGCCACCACATGCAACCTGTCGCGGACGTCGCGCTGGAAACCTTGCTCGAGAGTCCATGTCGCTTCATGCCACTCGAAACGTTCAGAGCAACTCACAACTTGCGCCAGGTCCAGGCCCGTCATGCTGGTTGCGGCTCTGGCCAGTGCGATCGCTTGATTTACATGTTCCGGCGAGTACGCCTCTTGCCCGGGCAAACTGAGGATGCAGCCGTTCTGCGCGCCAACTGACCGCAGGTGCCGCGTCAACCGACGCGTGTCGATCCCGGCTATAGCAACAGTTCCCTTGGCTTGAAGGAAACTGGCGAGGGTGGAGGTACTCCGAAAATTCGATTCCACCACCGGAAGTTCCTTGATGACGAGGCCGGCAACCTGAATTCCTGACGACTCGACGTCCTGCTCGTTGACACCGTAGTTGCCAACATGCGGGTAGGTGAGCGTGACGATCTGCCGGCAGTAGCTGGGATCGGTGAGGATCTCCTGATAGCCCGTCATCGAGGTGTTGAACACCACCTCACCCACGGTCCTCCCGGACGCTCCAATCGAAATCCCCTGAAAGATCGTGCCGTCCGCGAGAGCCAGGAGTGCCTGATGTTGAGGGGTCAGCAATGGCGGCGGCACCGGGAGCTCCGTTCGTGTGCACACCCACCTCTGCGCGTCTTGGCAAAGGCTGACGGAAGAAACCTAAGGGGAGTCTCCGAGCGGGAAACTGCGGTGAGTTTCGCTGGGCGAGGATGGTTGCGGGTAAACCATCACATTGTATTCGACGACGACGGAAAAGGCAGTGCGCCGCACGGGCGAAGCCAGGCTAAGCCACAAGCGCCGCGATTCCCGCTCTTGCCACTTGCGCGTCTTCACTGCTCTTGACACCGCTCACGCCGATCGCGCCGATGCAATGACCTTGCACCACGATCGGCACCGCACCTTCCAACATTCCTTCGAGGTCCGGCGCACTGAGGAAGGCCACGCGGCCCTGGTTGATCATCTCCTCATACACCCTGCTATCACGACGGCCCAAGGCGGCAGTGCGGGCCTTTGCCGGTGCAATGTGCGCCGAAATCGGCGCGGCACCGTCGAGCCTTTGCAGCCACAGCAAATGACCACCATCGTCGACGATGGCAACAGTCACCGCCCAACCGTTGTGGATCGCCTCAGTCTGTGCGGCTTCGGCCATGCGTTTCACATCATCCAGAACGAGGTATGGTCGGTTCAACATCAGGGGCGACTCACAGCCAGAGGAACGCACGAATCGACGGGGCGGGTAGTATGCGGCATGGCCGCACATATCAGGTGCACACGCTGCGCAACCTCCCCGTGCACAATTCGAGGCCCGACGACCAGCGGGATAACACTACTTTCCCATGAGATGCGCAGGGGAACTAGAATTTGACTTTCGGGTCACAGTGACCATTGTCATCAACTCGGAGGTTCCATGAATCAAGGCCTGCAAACTGCTTACGCTGACCGCTTTGGCTCAAGCGTTTCGGTTGAGCAACGCAACCGCGTTTTGCGCAACACTTATTGGCTGCTTGCGCTGTCGATGGTGCCCACCGTCGCAGGCGCGTGGCTAGGAGTATCCACCGGCCTAGTGCGTGGCATGGGCGTCGGGATGAGCGCGATCATCTTCCTAGCCGGTGCCTTCGGCTTCATCTTTGCGATCGAAAAGTTGAAGAACTCGGCAGCCGGAGTCCCGGTGCTGCTGGCATTTACATTCTTCATGGGGCTGATGCTCTCCAGGTTGATCGGCGCGGTACTCGGCCTGTCCAATGGTGCCGGACTGATCATGACGGCCTTCACCGGCACGGGATTGATCTTCCTCGGGATGGCGACGCTTTCGTCCGTGATCAAGCGCGACCTCACCGCGATGGGCAAGTGGCTGTTCATCGGCGCGATCATGCTGCTGGTGGCGGGCTTGGCCAACATCTTTCTGCAGTCCAGCGCATTGATGATCACGATCGCTGTGTTGGCGATTGGCATCTTCTCTGCCTTTATCCTGTATGACCTGAAGCGCGTTCAGGACGGTGAAGAAACCAACTACATCACCGCAACCTTGGGCGTCTACCCGAGCGTGTACAACGTGTTCCAGTCGCTGCTTGCGCTGCTTGGCATCGCCGGCGGCAACAACGATTGAGGCACAGCGCCAGAATCAACGATGGGGCCTTCGGGCCCCATTTTTTATGCGCTCTCCATTGGTTGTTGCGCTGAGGCCGCGGTTCGTTCGAATACTGCGATGCTTTCAACGTGCGCAGTGTGTGGAAACATATTGACGGCGCCGGCGGCGAGACAGCGATACCCGGCCCGATGCACCAACAGGCCAGCGTCGCGCGCCAAGGTCGCGGGGTTGCAGCTAACGTAGACGATACGGCTCGGCAGCGAGATGGATCGGCTCGTATGCGGCTGCTCTGCAACGTCGGCAAGTGCCTTGACGAGGGCAAACGCACCTTCACGCGGTGGATCCACGAGCCATTTGTCGGCTGACCCAAATGTGGCCAGATCCGCCACCGACACTTCGAACAAGTTGTGTACCGCAAAGCTCGTCGAGCCCTGCAATGAATTGCGTTCGGCGTTTTCCCGGGCTCGCTGAACAAGGACCTCGCTGCCTTCGACGCCCAGGACTTCACGGGCGAGGGTCGCGATCGGGAGCGTGAAATTGCCGAGTCCGCAAAACCAATCGATGACGCGCTCGTGTTCCTGAAGGTTGAGCAGCCGAACCGCCTGTGCGACAAGGACGCGATTGATCTGTGAATTGACTTGGGTAAAGTCAGTTGGCGTGAATTCGATTTCGACGCCGAACTCCGGCAGGCCGTACACAAGCGGCAGATCGGCCTCAAGCAAAGGGTGTGCGCTGGCAGGGCCGTGCGGTTGCAGCCACCACTGCACGTTGTGCAAGGCGCCGAAGTCACGCAGTCGTTCCCGATCAGTCGGTCCCAACGGATTCAGGTGGCGCAGCACCAGCGCGATGGTCGTGTCGCCCAAGGCAAATTCGATCTGCGGCAGGCGATCGCGCTCGTCCATGTGGGCAACCAGTTCGCGCAATGGCAGCAATAGCGCGCTCAATGCGGGCGGCAAGATATCGCAGCGGTTCATGTCGGCAACGTAGCTCGACTTGCGCTCGTGAAAACCCACCAGAACCTTGCGTTTCTTGGCGACGAACCGGACCGACAGGCGGCCGCGGAAGCGATAGCCCCACGCCGGCCCTTCGATCGGACGCAAGATCTGCTCGGCTCGAACCTTTCCGACGTGCCATAGCGCGTCCTCCAATGCACGCTGCTTCACAGCCACCTGCGCACCCACGTGAAGGTGCTGCATCTTGCATCCGCCGCACGTTCCGTAGTGCGGGCATTGCGGCCTGACGCGCTGCGAGCTTTCGCGTCGCCATGCGATCGGCGTGGCCTGCTCCCATTGGTTCTTGCGGCGCCCGACGCTGACCGTCACTTCTTCGCCCGGCAGAGCCCCTTCGACGAACACGACCTTTCCTTGCGCATTGTGCGCAACACCCTGGGCCTCGATATCCAGCGACTCGATTCGCAACCACTCTTGAGATCCTGTCATAACCCATTATCGGAGGCCCAGTGCCAGCTTCGGCTCGCCCGGCAGCCACATCGGCGTTGTATGCCGCTGCTACACTTGTCGCGCCAGGAGAGAGCTTCGATCGATGAGGCCGCCGAAGGCGCAGAGCCTGTTTAGCCGGTGGCTCGAACGCTCAGGCAAAAGGACTGGCGCACGCCCTTGATTGATGTGAAGGGCGTTCCTTGCTGGAGAGAGGTTCGCCTGGAGCGAACCCACCGAAGGGGCAAGCGAATCCGGCCAAGTGGCGGCTCGCCAATCTCTCAGGTAAAGCGGACAGCCAGGACATGCCCGGTGCGCAAGTTGGCACCGGTGAGCCGAGTGCCCATCGGCACACTCCGACCGGAGGTTCGCCATGTCCGACACTGAATTGCTGACAACCCCGCTGCACACCCTGCACCAGGAACTTGGCGCGAAGATGGTAGCCTTTGCTGGCTACTCGATGCCAGTGAGTTACCCCGCTGGCATTCTTGCCGAACATCGGCACTGTCGCAGTTCGGCCGCGCTGTTCGATGTGTCGCACATGGGCCAAGTCAGACTGCTCGGCGAAGATGCCGCAACAGCCTTGGAAACCTTGTTGCCCGCCGATGTCGTCGAATTGGGGTTGGGCAAGCAGCGCTACTCTTTCTTCACGAACAGCAATGGCGGCATCCTCGACGACTTGATGATCACGCGACGTGAGGGTGACCTACTTGTCGTCGTCAATGCGTCATGCAAGGTGGCGGACATACGTCACCTCATGACTCACATCGGCCACAGGTGCATGGTCCAACCCCTGCCGGACCAGGCCCTGCTCGCCCTGCAAGGTCCACTGGCCACTGCGGCGCTCGGACGGCTCAACGCTGCAGTGTCTCGATTGGTCTTCATGTCCGGAGCGAATGTGGAACTACTGGGAACAGTTTGTCATGTCACCCGAAGCGGCTACACGGGAGAAGACGGCTTCGAGATTTCCGTTCCGGCGCAGCGTGCGTTGGACTTGGCGCGCGCCCTGCTCGCCATGCCCGAGGTCAGGCCCGCGGGGCTGGGATCGCGCGACACTTTGCGCTTGGAAGCGGGCATGTGCCTGTACGGCCATGACATCGACGCGAACACGACACCCATCGAAGCCGGCTTGGGCTGGGCCATTCAAAAGAGTCGCCGCCCCGGCGGCGCGAGACCCGGAGGCTACCCTGGAGCCGACGTTGTGGCGGGTCAACTCGCGCGTGGTACCGCCATCAAACGCGTCGGCCTGATGGGGTTGGAGCGGGTGCCGGTTCGCGAAGGCGCACCGCTGCACGACGCGCAAGGCCACAAACTCGGCAAAGTGACCAGCGGAACGCTCTCGCCGAGCGTGAACCACCCGATTGCCATGGCCTACGTCGCCGCGAATCACGCCGGGCCCAGTCATGAGGTCTACGCCGACGTGCGCGGCAAGGCGCAGCCCATGCGGGTCACACCACTACCGTTCACTCCCCACCGCTATTTCCGCGGTTGATCGCCGCTGCACGAGCGACCCACCGGCCATTCACAGACCGCCAAACAAGGAGAACACCGATGACGACTATGTTCACAACCGTCCTTGAATGGATCATCATCGCCCTTATCGCCATCGAAGTACTGCAGCTTATCGTTGAAAAAATTTTCTGACAAATACAAAAGC
>JANNKM010000079.1:0-17393 GCA_031396305.1 Rhizobacter sp. | reverse complement strand
AGGCGCGCGCATGGGTCGTCAGGTCGTCGTAGACCACCAGCGCGTCCTTGCCCTGCCACATCCAGTGTTCTGCCACCGCGCAACCGGCAAACGGTGCCAGATACTTGAGGCCCGGCATGCCGGGCGCTGACGGCCGCATCGAGTCCCCTTCTGGCGGTGCAGCGGACTCGCTGCGCAGCTATCGCTTCGGGCTGCGCCTGACCGAGCAGGGTCGCGTGGTATCGATTGGCGACGGTATCGCGTGGATCAGCGGGCTGCCCTCTGCCGCCATGGACGAGGTCCTGGAGCTGGAAGACGGCAGCAGGGCGCTGGTGTTCCATCTCGAACAGGAGTTGCTGGGGGCGATTCTGCTGCGGCAGACCGCTGCACTGAGCGCCGGCACGCTTGCGCTCCGCTCGGGCGAGCATCTGGGCATCGGCGTGGGGGACGCCTTGCTCGGGCGTGTCATCGATCCGCTCGGCGTTGCGCTGGACGGCACCGCCGCGCCGCAGTGCAGCGATCGGCGCGATCTCGACGTGCTGTCCCCGCCCATCGTCGCGCGGGACTTCGTCAACGAGCCGTTCTATACCGGCAACAAGATCATCGACACCGTGATCCCGATCGGCAAAGGGCAACGCCAGCTGGTCATCGGCGACAACGGTGTGGGCAAGAGTTCCCTCGCACTCGACGCCGTGATCAACCAGGCCGGCAAGGACGTTTACTGTGTCTACGTGATGATCGGGCAGAAACGCTCCAGCGTCATCAATACCATCGAGGTGCTGCGCAAGTCCGGCGCGATCCGCCATACGACGCTGGTTGTCGCAGAGGCCACGGCCATGCCGGGCCTCAAGTATCTGGCACCGTTTGCCGGTTGCGCGGTGGCAGAACACTGGATGTGGCAGGGCAAGGACGCGCTGGTGGTCTACGACGACCTGACGACCCATGCGCGCGCCTACCGCGAGCTCTCGCTCCTGCTGCGCCGCCCGCCGGGACGCGAAGCCTACCCCGGGGACATCTTCTATCTTCACTCCCGCTTGCTCGAGCGGTCCACGCATCTGGGCCCCGTGCACGGCGGCGGCAGCATGACGGCGCTGCCCATCGTCGAGACCGAACAGGGCGAAATGGCGGCTTACATCCCGACCAACCTGATCTCCATCACCGACGGTCAGGTCTATCTCGACCAAGGCCTCTTCGCCGGCGGCTTCCTGCCGGCCATCGACGTCACGAAGTCGGTGTCGCGCATCGGCGGCAAGGCGCAGCACGCGCGCATCAAGAAGGAAGCCGGTCGCATGAAGCTCGACTATCTGCAGTTCCTTGAGCTGGAGGTGTTCACCCGCTTCGGTTCGCAGTTGGAGGCGTCGATGGAAGCGAAGATCCGGCGCGGCCGGTTGCTGCGTGAAATATTCAGGCAGGAGCGGCTGGCGCCGCAGCCGATCGAGTTTCAGTTCGCGTGGATGCTGGCGTTCAACGAGGGCCTGTTCGACGCGATGGCGCCCGCTGCGATAGCCGAATGCCTGCGCCGCATTGGCGCGCACATTGCTCAAAGCCCTCTGACGCTCGGCGATGACCGCGAGCAGTGGCGGCAAGCCCTGGCCGAATGGCTGAAAGAGGGTGCCGCGGCATGACAAGGCGCGCGCAAGTCCAGCGGCACCTGGCGGTGCTCGACGACATCGACGGCATCATGAGTGCGATGAAAAACATTGCGCTCATGGAAACGCACAAGCTGGCGCGCTTCCTTACGCACCAGCACCGCGTACTGGCGAGCGTCGAGGCCGCTGCCGTAGATTTTCTCAGCCACCATCCTGAAATCGGATATCGGCTGCAACCCGGGGGAGCAAAAGTCGTCGTTGCCATCGGTTCGCAAAGAGGATTCTGCGGCGACTTCAACGAATTGGTCGCGATTGCCGTGTCCCGGCATCGACGCGAAACCGCCAGCGCGCCGCTCAGCGTGCTGGTGGTGGGGCGCAGACTGGCCGCGAAACTGGGCCAGGAGCCGGGCATCACCACCTCACTCGACGGGCCGAGCGTGGCCGAGGAAGTCCAGTCGGTACTGCACCACCTGATGACTGCGCTGAGCGAATTGCAGGCGGGGACGAGGCGGAACGAGCCAATTCCCGTTACGGTATTTGCCCATCGCGAGGGCGAAACCCACGTCGGTGCGCGATCCATCCTGCCCGCCGCGGCTGCCGCATCGGCTGCTGCGAAATTCCCTTACCCGCCGTTGTTGAATGTGGTCCCGCGCACGTTCTTCGCGGAGTTGGCCCACCACTACCTTTGGGCGCAGCTGCATGACATGTTTTACGGCTCGCTGATGGCGGAAAGCCGCCGCCGATTGCAGCACCTGGAAGGCGCGACGAAGCGAATCCAGGACAAGGCAGCGCTGCTTCAGCAGAAACTCAACCGCTTGCGTCAGGACGAAATCACCGAGGAAATCGAGGTCATCCTGTTGAGCAACGATGCTTTGCAGACCTCTCATGGGGCGGGCCGATGATGGACACGCCCGCATCTGACAGAGGGGAGCCGGTGGATCGACGCCGGCGCTCGCTGTTCGCTGCGTTGGGTTCGACCATCGGCGCGCCGCTGACGCACGGCTGTGCGACGCCGACGCGCGACCGGGCTGTCTTGCCAGCGGATGTGTTTGAAGAGCCAGGCTTTGTCGCGCCGCCCGAGGGCACGAGGCGGCGCATCGCACTCGTGCTGTCGGGCGGCGCGGCGCGCGGCTTTGCGCATCTCGGCATGTTGCGCGTGCTCGAACGCGAAGGGCTGCGGCCCGACCTCGTGGTGGGTACCAGCGCTGCAGCGATCGTGGGCGCGATGGTCGCGTCGGGCATGTCGATCCAACAGATCGAATCCGCTACCGAACAGCTCGACTGGACCGTGCTCTTCGATTTGGATCCGGTGCGCACCGTGTTCACCGGCCTGGGACTCGGCCTCGTGCAGGGCGCGCGCCTGGATCGGTTTTTGCGGGCGCACCTGCGCGCTCCGATCGAGGATTTCCCGATCGCTTTCGCCGCGGTGGCCGCGGACATGGAAAGTGGCGACGTCGTGCCACTGAATCACGGCGATGCGGCGCGTGCCGTGCGTGCGTCGTGTGCGGTGCCCGGTATCTATGCGCCGGTGCGCGCGCGCGGCCGGCTGCTCGGCGACGGGCAGATCGTCAGCCCGCTGCCGGTGTCGACCGCGCACCGGCTGGGCGCGGTTCGCGCGTTGGCGCTCGATGTCGTATACCCACCTCGGCATTCGGAGCTGTCAACTCCGATTTCGATGCTGTTCCAGTCGCAGATCGTATCCGGCTGGCGGCACGTGCTGGCCGAGCGTGCGCTGGCCGATCTGGTGATTGCGCCTGAAATTCGAGCATCGTCGCAGCTGGGGCTGGGCAGCCGTGGCTGGCTCATCGAAGCGGGCGAGAAGGCCGCGCAAGCCCGTGTCGCGGAGATTCGTGGGCTATTCGCCGAGTCTTGAGACCATGAACGGAAAGTTGCGGACGCGATGCAGGCCACGATGAAACGAGGCAGCGCCGGCACGGTGCGGCTTGCGCTGGTGCTGCTGGCGCTGTCATTGAGCGGCTGCGCCTCGTTGCAACCGGACGTACCCCGCGTGCCCTCGCATGCGATTGCCGACGCTGAGCACACCACGTTGGGCGGGGTGTTTGCAGCGCAGGCCGCCGAACGTCCGGGCCTGTCCGGCTTCCAGGTCATGGCCAGCGGCCACGCCGCGTTTGCGACGCGCGCCGCACTAGCCGACGCTGCCGAACGCACGCTCGACCTCCAGTACTACAGCGCAGACGACGACTTGAGCACGAATCTGCTGCTGCTTCGCTTGCTCGCCGCGGCGCAGCGCGGCGTGCGGGTTCGGATCCTGCTCGACGACATCTATGCGCCATCGCGCGTGTTCGCACAGCGCGCGAGCGCCTTGCATCCGGGCATCCAGGTTCGCCTGTTCAACCCGTTCTTCTTCGGCGGCACGACCAGCCTGGGCCGATTAGCCGAGTATGTGTTCGACAGCGAGCGCTTGAATCGACGCATGCACAACAAGCTCTGGGTGGCAGACAACGCCGCAGCTATCGTCGGCAGCCGCAACCTCGGCGACGAATACTTCGACGTGCATCAATCGGCCAATTTTGCCGATGTCGACTTGTTGGCCGCGGGCCCGATCGTGAATCAGTTGTCGCAAGCCTTCGACGCCTACTGGAACAGCGCGGCCGCGGTTGCGGTGCAGGCCATCGTCCCTGCGTCCGATGGCCTCGACGCCGCATCGCAGCAGCAACGCCTGCGCGAGCGCGCCACGGCGTGCGAAGGTGTTCCGCCCTGCCTGTGGTTGACCGAGCACGGTTTGCTCGCAGGCCTGCGCACCGGTGCGGTGTCGCTGTCCTGGGCGAGCGCGCAGCTCAACTACGACGCGCCCGACCAGGACAAGCGCCCACTGACCTCCGGCATCGAACACGGCTGGATCGAAGATCACCCGGGCGGCACCCGAACGCACAGCGAACTGCTGATCGTGTCGCCGTATTTCATCCCGAGCGCAGAAGGGCGCCGCCACCTGAGCGAGATGCGCGAGCGCGGCGTGCGGGTGGCCGTCCTGACCAATTCGCTGGCGTCCACCGACTCGCCGGCCGCGCACGCGGGCTATGCGCGGCACCGCGCCCGCTTGCTGCGCGGCGGTGTCGAGCTGTACGAGGCCCGGCCGATACCCGGCGTCCGGCACCGGCTTTCGCATCGCTGGGGCGAAGCCTCACCCTCCAGCCTGCACGCCAAGATGATCGTGCAGGATCGACGGCGCGCCATCGTCGGCTCGTTGAACCAGGATCCGCGCTCGCGGTTGCACAACACGGAAGCCTGGCTCGCCGTGGACAGCGCCGAGATCGCAGGCGATCTGGCCGCGCTGTTCGAAGCCGCAGCCGATGCGCATCACGCGTTCAAGGTCGAGCTGGATGGTGCCAGCTACCCAGATCGCCTCGTTTGGAGCACTGAAGAGGACGGCGCGATCGTGCGCCATGACGCCGAGCCGGCGGCCGGGCCTTGGCTGCGCCTGTGGCGCAGCATTCTCGGTGTGCTGGTTCCCGAACACATGCTTTGAATGGCGGGGTCGATGCGCAGCAGCCCCTGTGCACGCACGCCCGCGCCTGGCCTAGACTGAGCCCGACTCCGGACCCCACACCCACCCGACCCGAAGCCGCCCAGGCTCGTCGCATGACGACTCCAGTACCCACCCGCCGCCGCTGACATGACCGAAGCCATCGTCGCCGTCTTCTGCGTCGTTTACCTGGGCATGATCCTCGGCGGGCTGCCGTTCCTGCAGCTCGACCGCACGGGCGTGGCGCTGCTCGGCGCAATCGCGCTGATCGGCATGGAGGCGCTGAGCCTCGAAGACGCGGCGCGGTCGATCCACTTGCCGACGCTGATCATCCTGTTCGCCTTCATGGTGGTGTCGGCGCAGATGCGCCTGGGCGGCTTCTACGACTGGGTGACGCTGCGCCTGGCAAACTCCGCCCTGGAGCCACCATTGCTGCTGGGCGCTCTGATCTTCGTCGTCGCGGGTCTGGCGGCGGTGTTCAGCAACGACATCGTCTGCCTCGCCGTCGCGCCGGTTCTGATCGACGCGTGCCGCGAGCGCAAGCTCGATCCCCTGCCCTACCTGCTCGCGCTGGCCTGTGCGGCCAACATCGGCTCGGCCGCCACCTTGATCGGCAATCCGCAGAACATGCTGATCGGGCAGACGCTGCAGTTGTCATTCACCGGCTATTTTCTTGACGCGGCCGCGCCGGTGTTGGCCGGGCTGATCGTGACCTGGGGTTTGCTCGTGGGGCGGGTCCGCGGCCGAAGCGTGGCGGCGGTCGCATGCGGGACTCAATCGAGCCAGGCCCGGGCCGCGCTCGACCGGTGGCAGACCGCGAAGGGCCTGGCGGTTGCGTCAACGATCGTGCTGTGCTTCGTCTTCACCTCGTGGCCGCGCGAAGTGGTGGCGCTCACCGGCGCGGGGGTGCTGCTGATGAGCCGCAAGCTGCACTCCAGGAACATGCTGGGATTGGTGGACTGGGAACTGCTGGTGCTGTTCATGGGCCTGTTCGTCGTCAACCATGCGTTGCAGCAGACCGGCCTGCCGGCCCAGGCGATGACCGCGCTGGCCGCGGCTGGCGTACCGCCGCAGCACCCGGCGCCGCTTTTCGCCGCGACCTTCGTGCTGTCGAACATCGTCTCCAACGCCCCCGCAGTGATGCTGCTGCTGCCGAGTGCCGGCCACCCCTTGGGCGGCCTGACCCTGGCGCTCGTGAGCACGCTGGCGGGCAACCTGTTCATCGTCGGCAGCATCGCCAACATCATCGTCGTCGTCGACGCCGCGGCGCGGCGCGGCGCGGCGTACCGATCAGCTGGCGCTGCCACGCGCGTGTGGGCGTCCCGGTGACGCTCGCCACACTGGCGATCAGCGCGGGATATCTGGCGCTGCGGCTGGCAGCCGGCGCGTGAACAGGACTGGAACCATGAACCGACCCGGTGCCTGCCTCACGGCGCTGGCGATGTTGGTGGCGACCCCAGCATTCGCGGCCAGTCACGTCGTCGACATTGCCTGGGCCAGGGACGGCCGGTTCGCCCGCAG
This sequence comes from Rhizobacter sp., assembly GCA_031396305.1. Taxonomy (GTDB): domain Bacteria; phylum Pseudomonadota; class Gammaproteobacteria; order Burkholderiales; family Burkholderiaceae_C; genus JAEMQF01. Next base: position 10,820 of record JANNKM010000079.1, on the reverse strand, counting down.
CGCCAGCGTCGAACCGGGGAAGTTCGTCGAGTTCTGCGGCAAGCTCAACGCCGGCGATGTGATCCGCTGGAGCTTCGACGCGTCCGCGCCGGTGGACTTCAACATCCACTACCACCTCGGCAGCGACACCGAGTTCCCGACGAAACAGGCGCAGGTTTCGACCGGCCAGGACACGATGCGCGTTGTCGTTGCCGAGGACTATTGCTGGATGTGGAGCAACAAGTCGACCCACCGGCTGCGGGTCAACGTGCGGTTGCAGCGCTGACGCCCAGGCACATGCTGTGAACGACGCGTTGCGCTCATGGCGACTTGCAGCGACGCTTGCAAGCCCCGTGGCGTACGACGTATGGCGCCGGCCCGGGGGTGCTGTCAGCCGGCGGGTACGCCGGCACGGCGCAACCCGCCGAGGTAGATGTCGATCTGCTGCTGCTCTTTCAGATAGAACAGCTTCGCGCGCACGAACGCGCAGGTGAACTCAGGCATGTCGTGCAGCAGCGTCGCCACGGTGCGCCGCGCTTCGTCGTCGCGGCCCAGCAAGGCCAGCGCCACGGCCTTGTGCGAGGCGGTCCAGTACTGGCAGTTCGGGATGCCGCTGGCCCGGTCTGCCCATTCCAACGCCGTGAAGAAGTCGCCCTTGAAGATCATCGCCAGTGCGCCATAGCTGAGGAAGGCCCAGAGTTGCGGGTCGTTCGGGCTCAGTTGGATGGCTTTGCGAAAGCGCTCGAGCGCTTCGTCGTAGCGCATTTCGTAGGCCAGCGAGTCGGCCAGGCCGCAGTGCGCGGCCGCGAAGCTTGGGTTCAGGCGCAGAGCCTGCTCGTTGTCGGCGATGGCCATGGCGTACTCGCGCCGCGCCAGCCGCACACGTGCGCGCAAAGCCAGAAAGGTCGCGTTCTGCGAGTCCAGCGACAAGGCCTTGTCGCAGGCGCGCAGCGCCTTGTCCAGATTTTCTTGCGTCGCCGGCGTGTCCCAGTACACCATGCCCAGGATGGCGGCGTAGGCCCACCAGGCGTAGCCGTCGCCCAGGCGCGGGTCCAGTTGCTGGCACTGCAGCAGCAGGCGCTGCGCCTCGCGGTTATCAGCGGCGGTGAACTTGAAGAAGTGAAACGTGCCCAGGTGGTAGCAGTCCCAGGCCTGCAGGTTGGCGGGGCGAGCGTGGATCACGCGATTGCGTTCGGCAAACCCGATCTCCGGTTCGAGCTGGGCGACGATGATTTGGGTGATCTCGTCCTGGAGATCGAAGATGTCCGCCACCTTCCGGTCGTAGCGCTCGCTCCATTTGCTGTGCCCGCTGCGCGAGTCGACCAACTGGACGCTGACACGCACCCGCTCGCCTGCGCGCTGCACCGTACCCTCGACCACGTAGTCGACCGCCAGAGCCGCCCTGAGGTCGCGGATATCGACGGACTTGCCCTTGTAGCCGAAGCTCGTATTGCGCGCCACGACGTCCAGCCAATGGTGCTTGGAAAGCCGGGCGATGATGTCGCTTGTGACGCCGTCGGAAAAATACTCCTGGGCCGCGTCGTGCGACAGATTGGCCAGCGGCAGCACGGCCACCGCCGAACGTGCTGTGGTCGCGTCGGCGGCGCCATGCGAGACATTGGCGGGCGGGGCACCACCGGCCACAACTTGGCCGGCAGGTGGCGCAAGCGTCGCCGCGACGTCGATCGGCCCGAGTTCGCCGACGAAACGAAACCCGCGCTTGTGGATGGTGCGGATGTAGCGTTGCGTCTGGCCATCGTCGCCGAGCAGTTGCCGCAACATCTTGATGCGGCTGCTGAGCGCCGCGTCCGACACCACGCGCCCGCGCCACACCTTCTCGTTGATCTCTTCCTTGGTGACCATGCGCGCGCGCTGCTCCACCAGCAGCGTCAGCAGTTCGATGACCTGGGGTTCGGCGTGCACCGCCGTCCCGACCCGGGTCAATTCGAAGTGCTCGGTATCGAGTGTGAATTGATCGAACTGGTAGCGCATCGCCTTCTCCCGTGTTCAGTGCGGTTCGCGAGCCAAGGATTCTTCAGGACTTCTCCAGAACATGACCCGCAGCCGCTCAAGCCATGGCGGGGCCCGGCGCCTAGGATGCAAACGTGCCGAATCGGTACCGCAACACCCACCGGAGCAACATCATGACCGCACCTCAGCCCGACGGACAGAAGTATCCGATCAACTGCCAGGAAGGCGCGAAGAACGCCGAGTGCGTCACCAACCGATGAGCGGAAACGAGCTCAATCAACGGCTGCTGGCGATCCTGGCCGCGGATGCGGTGGGCTATTCGCGCCTGATGGCGGTTGACGAGCGCACCACGGTGGCTGCGCTCGATTCGGCACGAGCCGTGTTTCGCGACCAGATCGAAGCGAACCAGGGCCGAGTCATCGACATGGCCGGCGACTCCGCGCTGGCGGCGTTCGCCACCGCGACCGGGGCGGTGGCGACGGCGCTTGCGGTACAGCAGGCACTCAATGCCTCCGGAAGTTCAGTGCCCGAAGACCGGCGCATGCGCTTTCGCATCGGCGTGCACCTGGGCGACGTGATGGAAAAGGCTGACGGCACGATTTACGGCGAGGGTGTCAACATCGCCGCGCGGCTCGAGGGTCTGGCGGAGCCGGGTGGAATCATGGTGTCGGATTCAGTTCGCAATGCGGTCAAGGGCAAAGTCGAGGCGAATTTCGAGGACCGCGGCGAGCAGCAGGTGAAAAACATCGCCGATCCGGTGCGGGCCTACCGGGTCAGCCCTCGGGCATGTGGCGCAGCCGAGCCGACGCTTGCAAGTGCGGGCAGGCCTTCGGCCCGACCTTCGGTCGCGGTGCTGCCGTTCGACAACATGAGCGGCGATGCGGGCCAGACGTACATCGCCGACGGCCTCACGGAAGACCTGATCACGGCGCTTTCAAAGTACCACTGGCTGCGCGTGGTCGCGCGCAACTCCTGCTTCGCATTCAGGGGCCAGGCGGTGGACGTGCGGCGCGTGGCGAAAGAGCTGGAGGCGAACTACGTCGTCGAAGGCAGCGTGCGCAAGGCCGGCGACCGCCTGCGCGTGACCGCGCAGTTGATCGACGGTGCGACCGGCGAGCACATTTGGGCTGAGCGCTACGACCGTTCCTTGACGGACCTGTTCGCGCTGCAGGACGAGATCAACGCCATGATCGTCGGGCGACTCGAGCCGGAACTCGGCGTTGCCGAGCGCACGCGTGCGATTCAAAAGCCAACACAAAATCTTGGCGCCTGGGATTGTTACCACATTGGCCTGTCGCACATGTACCGCTTCACGCAAGAGGGCAATGTGCAGGCACGGCGGCTGCTTCGGCGCGCGATCGAACTCGATCCTCGATTCGCGCAGGCGCACGCGCGGCTGGCCTATTGCATGATTCTCGAGATGGTCTATTTCGACGCCCCGCCCGCCCCCGAGGCGCTGGACGAAGCGCTGCGCCTGGCGCGCGATGCGGTGGACTTCGACGGCGAAGATGCGTTCTGCCTGATGGCGCTTGGCCGAGTGCATATCGCCAGGCGCGAATACGAGATGGGCCGAGCCGCATGCAAAGCCGCCGTGGCTCTGAATCCGAACATGGGCATCGCTTACTGCGGCATGGGCGACGCCTTGGCCTATTCAGGCCACCTCGGCGAATCCATTGCCTGCTTCGAGGAAGCAATCCGCTTGAGTCCGAACGATCCCTGGCGCTGGGCGTTTTATTCTTACGGCGCCTTGGCGTTCATCCTGGAAGGGCGGTTCGAACAGGCGGCGCAGTGGGCGCGCAAGGCGATTCTGGTACCCCAATGTCAGTATTGGGCGTGGGCACATCTGGCCGCTGCCCTCGGTCATCTGGGGCGCGTTCCCGAAGCGGCGGCAAGCCTTGCGGAACTGAAGAAGCTCAGACCCGGGTTCTCGCTCGACTTTGTGCGGGGTCGACTTTTCTATCTGGAAAACAGCGAGCACATCGAGAGATACCTTGAAGGGCTTCGGCGCGCCGAAGGTTAGAAGCAGTCCCAGGCCTGCAGCTTGGCGCGGCGGGAATGGTTCGCGCGGTGGCGTTCGGCAGACCCGATCGCGGATCGCGGGTACGGATTCTTCAGGAATTCTCCAGAACATGACCCGCAGGCCTCCAAGTCATTGCGAGGCCCGGCGCCTAGGATGCAGACGTACCGAACCCTGCCCCGCAACCCGCGCTTACGACCTGCGCGCCGACAAGTTCTGAACCCCGTCTTCAATGCGCCAGGAGAGACTCGATGAACAGCCCACTCACTTCAATCTCCGCAGCGCTCGTCTTCGTCGCAGTGGGTGCGCTTGCCGCCTGTTCGACCGGCATGCCCGTCAAAACCGCGACGCCGAACGCCAATTTCATGCTCCGAACCACCGCCAAGAGTCCTGACGTGGTGGTGTTCGACATCAAGAGCTACGTGCTCGATCGCAAGTGGCTGTACCTCGCCGAGTTCAAGCTGAAGAACGCGGAAGTGACGGTCGTGAAACTGTGCGTGCCGTCCGCGTCCAAGGACATCTGGGCTGCCGGCCTGCACGTCAGCGCGTTGCTGCCTTGCGGACACATCGGCGTGTACCAGGAAGGCGGCGTCACGCGCCTGTCGATGCTCGATCCGCGGTTCATGAATCGGCTCAACCCCGACCCCAACCTCGAGAAGGCCGGCAACGACCTGTACCCGCTGCTGAGCTCGATGCTCGACGCCGTGTCGAAGTAAATCGCGCCGACCACCGAGACGAGCTGGTCTCGAAGCTTTTCCCGCCCGCATGTGGGCCAACTTCAAAGGAGTGTGCAATGCAAACCCTGACCCCCACCCTGACCCCCGAGATGGAAAGCCTGAAGGGCCGGCTGAAGAGCACCTGGTCGGCCGGCGACTTCGGCCGCATCGCCAAGTCCTACGAGTCCGGTGCGGCGGACTTCATCTCGCGCCTGGCGCTTCAACCCGGGCAGCGTGTGCTCGATGTCGCCTGTGGCACAGGCAACCTCGCGATCCCGGCAGCGCAGGCGGGCGCGGAGGTCATCGGCATCGACATCGCGCCGAACCTGGTCGAACAGGCGCGCCAGCGGGCGGCGGCCGAAAAGCTCCAGATCAAGTTCGAAGAAGGCGACGCCGAGAAGCTGCCCTACGAGGACGGCAGTTTCGACGTGGTCGTCAGCATGTTCGGCGCGATGTTCGCGCCGCGCCCGGATGTGGTGGCGGCAGAGTTGCTGCGCGTGACGCGCCCCGGCGGCACGATCGCGATGGCCAACTGGACACCGGGCAGCTTCATCGGCCAGATGTTCAAGGCCATCGGCGCGCTGGTTCCGCCACCGGCGATCATGGCGTCGCCGCTGTTGTGGGGCGATGAGACGAAGCTGCGCGAGCGCTTTGGCGACGGCATTTCCGAGTTGCGCGTGCAGCCCGTGATGATTGCGTTTCGCTTCGACGAACTCGGGCCGGCGCAGGTGGTCGAGTTCTGGCGCCAATACTACGGCCCCACGCAGCGCGCCTTCGAGGCGCTGGCCGCGGACCCCGGCAAACAAGCCGCGCTGCGTGGCGCGCTCGAACAGTTGTGGACGACGCACAACCGCGCCACAGGTGGCGGCACGCGGGTCGAGTCGGAGTACCTGGACGTGCGGGCCGTGAGGTCGGCTTGATCCGATTGCCGCGAGTCTCGCCGGACGCTCTATCCGTGCATTCTCTGGACGCGGCGGGTCTTGTTGTCGCGTTAGTGCGCTGCAGCAGAGCGAACGGCGAACATGCCTGGGGCAGGTCTATCGCTCGATCGGCAGCCCCGCATGGCGCCACTCGGGCAGCCCGGCCTCCAGTCGGCGCGCCTTCAGCCCTTGATGACGCAAGAGTTGAACGGCGTCGTAAGACATCACACAGTAGGGGCCTCGGCAGTAGGCGACAACTTCCTTGCGCCTGGGCAACTCGCCCAGGCGTTTTTGCAGCTCGACGATTGGGATGTTCACCGCGCCGGGCAGATGGCCGGCGGCGTACTCCTCGGGCGGCCGGACGTCGAGCACCGTGACCAGGCCCTTGCGCGCCCGCTCCAACAGCTCCTGGGCCGGCACCGGCTCCAGATCGTCTTTCGCCGTCAGGTAAAGCCGAACGATGCGCTCGACTTCTGCCAGATGCACTTCACCGACCTTGCCCAGCGCCTCGAGCAGGCCGACCACCGCGTCGCCGGCCAACTGGTAGAAGACGTACTGGCCCTCTTTGCGGCCGGTCACCAGCCCCGCCTGGCGCAGCTTCTGCAAGTGCTGCGACGTGTTGGCGACCGTGACGCCCGTCATCGTGGCGAGCTGATCAACGCTGCGCTCGCCTTGCGCGAGCAATTCGAGGAATTCGAGCCGCGTGCCGCTCGACAGCGCGGTGCCGATGCGGGCGAGTTGCAGAAAAAGTTCGCGTTTCGGGTTGTGCACCGAGTCCTGCACGGGCCTTTGCACGGGTTTCCGGGTTGACATGATGGGTTTCGTGGTCTAGTATTCAATCGATCGCTTGATTAATAGATCAGGCAACTTCGATCGAAATATAGCAGCAACGGGCTCGCCACACCATGACCAGCAACAGTGCCATCGCCAACGAGCCGCTGATCCGGCTCGGCGTGTTCTTGCTCATTTTCGCGGCGATGGCGCTGTGGGAGGTATGGGCGCCGCGGCGCGCCCCCGCCTTTGGCCGCGGCGCGCGCTGGCCGCACAACATCGGGCTGTTGCTGCTGGACGCTGCGCTGCTGCGCATCGTCGCGCCGGGTGCGGCGATCGCAGTCGCACTCGCCGGCGAGGCGCACGGCTGGGGGCTCGTGAATGCGGTCGGGCTTCCGGCGTGGGCCGCGGTTCTGCTTGCGGTGGCGCTGCTCGATCTGGCGATCTACTTCCAGCACGTGATGTTCCACGCGGTCCCGACGCTGTGGCGCCTGCACCGGGTGCACCACACCGACCTCGACTTCGACGTCACGACCGGTACACGCTTTCATCCGATCGAAATCCTCATCTCGACCGGCATCAAGTGCGCCGCGGTGGCCGCGATCGGCGCGCCGGCGATCGGCGTGCTGGTGTTCGAGCTGCTGCTCAACGGCACCGCCATGTTCAACCATGCGAACGCGCGGCTGCCGAAGCTGCTCGACCGCATGCTGCGCTGGACCGTCGTGACGCCGGACATGCACCGCGTGCACCACTCGATCGTCTACAACGAGACGAACAGCAACTTCGGCTTCAACCTGCCCTGGTGGGATCGCCTGTTCGGTACCTACCGCGCCCAGCCGGCGGCGGGCCATGAGGCGATGGTGATCGGTGTCGACGCCTTCCGCAGCCGCGAGGATCTGCGCCTGGACCGGTTGCTCATGCAACCGTTTCGCGAATCTCCGGGCGGCTACGCGATCAATCGCCGGCCCGAGCCGAAACTGGACGTTCATCGCAACACGAGACACGCGTCATGAAAAAGACGCTCTTCATCCTCAATGACCCGGCGTACGGCACCGAACGCAGTTACAACGCGCTTCGGCTGGCGCGCTCGCTGCTGGTGATGGCAGGCGCCGAGGTCAAGGTGTTCCTGATCGGCGATGCGGTGGCCTGCGCGGCGGCGGGGCAGAAGGTGCCGGGAGGCTACTACAACCTTGCCGACATGCTGGGCGGCGTGGTCCGCCATGGCGGTATGGTCGGCGTATGCGGCTCGTGCATGGACGCGCGCGGTATGTCCGCCGAGCGCCTCGTCGAGGGCGTGCATCGCAGCAGCATGGACGAGTTGACCGAATGGACGCAGTGGGCCGAGAAGGTGCTGGTGTTCTGAGCCGTGGCGCGCACCGCATTGATCCTGGGCGCCGGACTCGGCGGCATCGTCGCCGCGCAACGCCTGCGCCGTGCGCTGCCGCGCTCTGACCGGGTCGTGCTGATCGATCGTGCGGCGCAGCATGTATTTCCGCCGTCACTGCTCTGGTTGCTCGTCGGGAAACGCCAGACACCGCAGATTTCGCGGCCGCTGCAACGGCTCAGCGGCGACGGTATCGAATTCATCCGCAGCGAGGTCACGCGGATTCGCCCGCAAGAGCGCGCCGTGGAAGTCGACGGGCGCGCCCTGAGCGGCGACGCGCTCGTCATCGCCCTCGGCGCAGAGTACGACCCCGCAGCGGTGCCGGGTTTGGCACAGGCCGGTCACTGCCTGTATACGCTCGAAGGCGCGAGTGCGGGACACGCCGCACTGCGCACGTTCAACGGCGGGCGCATCGTGATCCTCACCGCCGCGCCGGCCTACAAGTGCCCGGCTGCGCCCTACGAGGCTGCGCTGCTGGTGGAGGCATACCTGCGCCGTCGCGGCATCCGCGAGCGCACGCAAATCGACTTCTACGCCGCCGAGCCCCAGCCCATGGTAGTGGCCGGGCCGGAACTCGGCGGCGCCGTGCGCGGCATGCTCGAGGCGCGCGGCATCCGCTATTCGCCCGAACACCAGGTGCGTGCCGTTGACGCGCCGGCGCGCCGCCTCGCGTTCGCCAACGGTGCCGGCGCCGAGTTCGATCTGTTGTTCTATGTCCCGCCGCATCGCGCGCCGGCGGCGATTCGCGAGGCCGGTCTGGCGAACGAATCCGGCTGGATTCCGGTCGATCGGCACAACCTCGAAACCCGCTTTGCGGGCGTCTACGCGATCGGCGACGTCACGGCGATTCCGCTCAAAATGGGCCGGCCGCTGCCGAAGGCGGGCGTGTTTGCCCACGCGCAGGCCGAGATCGTCGCCCACAACATCGCCGCAGCGTGGACCGGGCGCGGCGCACCCAGGCGGTTTTCGGGCGACGGGGTCTGTTTCATCGAAAGCGGCAGTGGGCGCGCCGGGATGGCACAGGGCAACTTCTACGCTGAACCCGTGCCCGCGATCAGGCTGCGCACGCCGAGCATGCTCTGGCACGCCGCCAAGGTGCTCTTCGAAAAGTACTGGCTTTTCTCGCGGTTCCAGGGTCAGCGCAATTGACGATGAACACCAAGATGGTGGCGCGGGCTGCGCTGCTCGCGGTGCTCATCGCCTCGATCGCCTTCGCGCTCGTTCATCGCGATGTACTGAATGCTGCCGCGCTCGAGGCGTGGGTGCAACGCGCCGGCATCTGGGGACCGGCGATCTTCATGGGCGTCTTTGCGCTGGCCACGGTGCTGTTCCTGCCAGGTGCGCTGCTGACGCTGGCGGGCGGCGCGTTGTTCGGACCGGTGCTGGGCACGCTCTACAGCCTGACCGGCGCCACCCTCGGCGCGACGGTCGCGTTCGCGATCGCGCGTTACGTCGCGTCCGGCTGGGTCGCGCGCAAAGCGGGTGGTTGGAGCCGACAGGTCATCGATGGCGTCGAACGCGAAGGATGGCGTTTTGTCGCATTTGTACGGCTCGTTCCGTTGCTGCCGTTCAATCTGCTCAACTACGCGCTGGGGCTGACGCGGATTCGCCTGCTCCACTATGTCGTGGCGTCCTACGTCTTCATGCTGCCGGGCGCCCTTGCCTACAGCTATCTCGGTGAGGCGGGTCGCGAGGCCGTCACAGGGGGCGAGGGCATGATCCAAAAGACGTTGCTCGCCGTCGCGCTGCTGGGCGCGGTTGCATTCCTCCCCCGCCTGATCAAGAGAGTCCGCAGGTCCTGACTGCGCCGTCCGCCGCCGCGGCGACAGAGGCGGTGCACCAGTTCAGCGTCCCCGTATGACGCGTCGTACTCGTGCGGCGTACTGGTGCGAGGAACTGGCGTGGCATCACGTCCCTGCCAGGCGCCGCCACGCCGCCGCAAGCCCGTCGGCAGCGCGGCGCGCATCTTCGACCGTCGTCATGCGCCCCACCGACAAACGCACCGCACCGAACGCACGCGACGCATCCAGCCCCATCGCGGCGAGCACGCCGCTGACGGCGTCGTGCTCCGAGTGGCACGCCGACCCGACCGAGGCGGCCACGCTGTCGCAAGCCGCCTGCAGCAGCGCACGCCCGCTGACGCACGGGAACGAGACGTGCAGCGTGTTGGGCAGGCGGTGCTGCGGGTGGCCGTTGAGTGCAAGCCCCGGCACGTCGCGCACGAGCATGGCGTGCAGTTGGTCGCGGCGTTCGCGCAGGTCCGCGGCGACTCGGGCCAAGTCGCTGCCTGCCAACTCGGCAGCAACCCCGAGACCCACGATCGCGGCGACGTTTTCGGTGCCGGGGCGCAAGCCGTGTTCCTGATCGGCACCGAAAAGCACTGACCTGATCGGCGTCCCGGCGCGCACGTAGAGCGCACCAACGCCCTTGGGCGCATAGAACTTGTGTCCCGCCAGCGTCAACAGGTCCACACCGAGCGCATTCACATCGAGCGCGACCTTGCCCGCCGACTGCGCCGCATCGGTGTGCAACAGCACGCCTTGGCGGCGCGTGAGCTGGGCGATTTCCTCGAGCGGTTGCAGCGTGCCGACCTCGTTGTTGGCGTGCATCACCGACACCAGGGCGGTGTCGTCGCGCAACGCCGCGGCCACCGCCTGCGGCGAGACACGACCGGCGCTGTCCACCGCTACGATGCTCAGGTCCCAGCCTTGTTCAACCAAATACCGGGCCGGTGCCAGGACCGCCGGGTGTTCAACCGCGCTGACAACGAGGTGGCGCTTGCCTGGCGGCATCGCCCGGGCCACACCGAGCAGCGCGAGGTTGTTCGACTCGGTCGCGCAGCCGGTGAACACGATCTCTTGCGGCTGCGCGCCGATGAGGACGGCGACGCGCTCGCGTGCTTCGGCGACCGCCTGCGCCGCGCGCCGGCCGAGCAGGTGCGTGCTCGACGGGTTGCCGAACTGATCGCGAAGGAACGGCAGCATCGCGTCGAGCACCTCCGGCGCGACGGGAGTGGTGGCATTGTAATCAAGGTAGATCATTGAACCGATCCTAAAAGGGCT
>JANNKM010000042.1:0-2844 GCA_031396305.1 Rhizobacter sp. | reverse complement strand
GGCCGCCGGGAAAGTTCTTCACGGTGAGCTTTCCGCCGCTCTTTTGCTTGACCAGCTCGGCGAACTTCTCCACGCCGACCACCTGGGGGTGCCCCTTGTTGCTGGCCGACGGGAATTTGATGGTCCGCTCCTTGATGTCCGCCGCCTGGCTGTGCGCGACGAAGAGCAGCGCGCTCGACATGAACGTGACGACCAGAATGCTCCGACGTGATGCTTTCATTGTTTCTCTTGTCAAGGTCAAAGGAAGATGCGCTTGACCAAGCTCACGCATCGCGAAAAGGTGCGCTTCACGCGTATTCCAGTTCCCTGGTCTTGCCGCGGAACACCCAGTACGAAAAAATCGTGTAGCCGATGATTGCCGGCACCGAGATCAGCACGCCGATGAGGATCACTTTCAGCGCCGCCGGGCTGCTGGCGGCTTGCCAGATCGTCATCCGATCGATCACGACGAACGGGTAGATGCTGTACGCCAGACCCAGGAAGCCGAGCACGAAAACCAGGATCAGCAGCACGAAGGGCAGCCAGCACAAAGGGCCGCGCACGAGGCGGGTGTCGAGCAGCTTGCGCACGGCGAGCAGCGCCACAGCCGTCGTCAGCGGAATCGCCGCCAGCGCGATCACCTCGGGCAGCCCGAACCAGCGCCAGCGCACGGTGGCGCTGATCCACGGTGTGGCCAGCGAGATCAGCACCAGGCCGACGACCATCGGCGCCCAGGCCATGCGCGCCCAGACGATCGCCTTCTGTTGCAACTCGCCCTCGGTCTTCATGATCAGCCAAGCTGCGCCGAGCAGCACATAAGCCATCGGCAGTGCCGCGGCGATCGCCGCGGCGAAGACGGGGTAGTTCCAGCCCTCGCCGAAGCCGCTGATGTAACGCCCGAGCATCCAGCCCTGCGACGTTGCGGCAAGCAGCGAGCCGGCGAAGAACATGCGGTCCCACATCGCCTTGTGATCCGACTTGGCCTTGACGCGAAAGTCAAAGGCCACGCCGCGCAGCGTCAGGCCGATCAGCATCAGCGCGACCGGCAGGTAGAGCGCGCCGAGAACCATTCCGTGCGCCTTCGGGAAGGCCACCAGAAGAATGCCGATGCCGAGCACGAGCCAGGTCTCGTTGGCGTCCCAGAACGGGCCGATCGAGGCGATCAGCACGTCTTTTTCTTCTGCATTCGCGCGCGGCAACAGCATGCCCACGCCGAGGTCGTAGCCGTCGCTGATCACGTAGATCAGCATCGCCAGGCCCATCAGGGCCATGAAGACCACCGCCAGGCTTTGATCGAAGTCCATCCAGATCATGCTGCCGCTCCATGCGTCCCTTGCGTTCCCTGCGTTCTCTGCGAAAGTGCCGCGCCGACGTCGTCAGGCGCCGGGTCGGCAGCGGCGTCGGACTTTTGCGCCATGTAGGCAAGCACGGTGACATAGGCAACCGTCAGCGCAACGTACATCAAGACATACATCGCCAGCGTCAACCCGATCATCGACGCCGGCACCGCCGAGGCCACGTCGGCGGTGCGCAGCAGGCCGAACACGACGAAGGGCTGGCGGCCGATTTCGGTGACGTACCAGCCGGCCAGCGTGGCCACCCAGCCCGAGAAGGTCATGCCGGCCAGCGCCCACAGGATCCATTGCGGCAGTTGCTGGGGCTGCCAGCGCGCGCGCCGATACAAGAACCAGCCGAGCCAGCTGATCAGCAGCATCAGCACGCCCACGCCGACCATCACGCGGAACGCGAAGAACACCGGCAACGCGGGAGGGTGCCGATCGCGGAATTCGTTCAAGCCCTTGATCTCGCCCTCGAGATCGTGGGTCAGGATCAAGCTGGCCAGTTTCGGGATCGCGATCTCGAAGTGGTTCTTGCGTGCCTGGTCGTCGGGGATGGCGAACAACAGCAGCGGCGCACCGCGTTCGGTATCCCACACGCCCTCCATCGCGGCGATCTTCTGCGGCTGGTGTTGCAAGGTGTTCAGGCCGTGCATGTCGCCGACGAAGATCTGCAAGGGGATCAGCGCGGCGCCGAGCGTGAGGCCGATCCGCAGCACCTTCGGCGTGGAGGCGTTGGCGCAGTTGCGCAGCACCTGCCAGGCGCTGATGCCGGCGAGCAGGAACGCCACCGTCAGCGCCGAGGCGAGCAGCATGTGGCTGAAGCGGTACGGGAAAGACGGGTTGAAGATCACCTCGAGCCAGCTCTTGACGTGAAACTCGCCGTCGATGATTTCATGGCCGACGGGCGTCTGCATCCACGAATTGAGCGCCAGGATCCAGAACGCGCTGAGCGTCGTGCCGAAGGCCACGAGGAAGGTCGAGGTCAGGTGCACCCGCTCGCTGACCCGGCCGTGGCCGAACAGCATGATGCCGAGAAAACCCGCTTCAAGAAAGAACGCCGTCAGCACCTCGAAGCCGAGCAGGGGCCCAGCGACGTTGCCGGCCTTTTCCATGAAACCGGGCCAGTTGGTGCCGAACTGAAAGCTCATCGTGATGCCCGACACCACGCCGAGCGCAAAGGTCAGCGCGAAGACCTTGGTCCAGAAGCGGTAGGCGCTGAGCCAGGCGCCGTCATTCGTCGTCAGCCAGCGCCGGCCTCGACCACCTCGCCCAGCTTGGCGACGGTCGCATGCACGACGCAGTCGCACGGGCTCTTGACCGCTGCCACCGACGCGATCGCCTCGAGCGTCTTCTGGGCCTTGGCGACCGCAGCCTCGGCCTCGGCGAGCCGAAGCTGCATCGATCCCGCCGTTTCCATTCCATCGCGCCAATCGATCGAGAGTACACCCGACTTGAAGAGCTCGGACTCGGTGCGGGCAATCGCGATATCCGAAACCGCCTTCTGCCGCTCCTGCCAGCGGCCGGC
>JANNKM010000030.1:0-10127 GCA_031396305.1 Rhizobacter sp. | reverse complement strand
GTTCAGCGGCGTTTCGCTCGAGCCGCCGCTGGTGCTGTGACGGTCCGGTCGATGCGCAATCAGGCCTGCGGCTGGCCGCTGCGACCAGCTACTACTGGGGCTGGAACAGCGTCGAGCTAGGCTACCGGCTGGTGCACGCGGTGCTGGTGCACGATCAGGCTTGCGCCGACACGCCTGCGCGCGAGAGCACCTTGCTGGCGCTGGCCCGGTTGAGCATGTTCCGCGGACGCTACGAGGAGTCTCTGTCCTTCGCGCAGCGGGCCCTGAGCACGGCGCGACAGCGCGGTGTGCCGCTGCCGCTGGCCAGGGCGCTGGGCGCGGTGGGCTCCGCGCTGGAGACCCTGGGCCGCGTCGACGAAGGGTCGCAGGCTCACGAAGAAGCCCTCGACCTGGCGCGCCAGCTGGGCGACGGGGTGTTGATGTTCAGCCTGCTCAACAACATCGCCTCGTCCAAGCACAAGCTCGGCCTGCTGGATGCCGCCGAGCGCGGCTTTCGGGAGGCGCTCGAACTGGCGCACCGGCACGCGGGCCGGGTCGGGATAGTGGTCGTGCTCGACAACCTGATCCGTGTGCTGGTCGCACGTGGCCAGCTGGACCAAGCCCGCGACTTCGCCGTCGAGTGCCTGCCGCTGGCGCGGCATGAGAAGGTCGGCGTGGACCTGCTCGAGGCCACGGTCGGACTGGCCTCGTGCCTGGGGGACCACGCCACCGCCGCGCGCTTCTGGGGCGCCTCGGACCGGCAACTGCTGGACTGGGGATACCGGCACGAACCCGGAGAACTCGAGCACGCCGCGCCCCTGCTCGCGAGCTCTCGCCGCGCGCTCGGCGACGCGGCCTTCGAGGCCGCCGAGGCGGCGGGACGCGCGCTGAGTTTCGATGCAGCCATCCTCGAACTGGAGCAATGGCTGCACCGCGCGGCGTGAGTCGCGGCGAGATGCGCAGCGTTCAACGCGCTCTCGCCCGGCTATTGCGGCTCGATCCTCGCATCCCGAATCGCCTTGCCCCACTTCGCCGTCTCGACCTTGTTGCGCTGCGCCAGCGCCTCGGGCGTGCCGGGGTCGATCGTGAAGCCGGTGGCCGCGAACTTTTCTTGCAAGTCCTTGGCATTCGCCGCGGCGTTGATCGCCTGATTTAGTTTGGCGACGATCTCCGGCGGCGTGCCGGCCGGTGCGAACACGGCGAAGTAGGCGATCAGCTCGTAGTCCTTCAGGCCCAGCGCCTCGTTCACCGTTGGCAGCTCGGGCACCGCGGCGGCGCGCGTCGTGGACGTGACGGCCAGGCCGCGGATCTTGCCGGCCTTGTGCTGCGGCACGGTGACGCCGAAGTCGGCGGTGAACATGTTGACCTGGCCGCCGATGAGATCGGTCATCGCCGCCGGGCCGCTCTTGTACGGAATCGGGTTCATCTGGATGCCGGCCATGCTGGCGAGCACTTCCGATGACACCTGCTGCGACGTGCTGGCATAGGCAAAGCTCACTTGCCCCGGCTTGGCCTTGGCAAGGTCGACGAATTCGCGCAGCGTCTTGGCCGGAACGTCGAGGTTGACGGCGACCATCAGCGGCACCGAGCCGAGATAACCCACCGGCGTGAACGCCGTGTCCTGGTCGTACGGCAGCTTTTTCATCAGGTATTTCAGCGCTGCGTTCGTGCTGTTGGTGCCGATGAGAATGGTGTAGCCGTCGGCCGGTGACTTGGCGACGATGTCGGCGCCGAGCATGCCGTTCGCACCCGGCTTGTTGTCGATCACGATCGACTGGCCGAGCGTGGCCGCCATCTTCTCGGCGAATGCGCGGCCGATCTGGTCGGTGGCGCTGCCGGCGGCGAACGGCACGATCGCCTTGATCGGCTTGTTGGGATAGGGCTGCGCGTAGGCGCTGTTCAGGGCGCTGGTCGCGGCCAGGGCGGTCACGGCGGCGAGCCGGCGAAGGGCGGATTGCATCGTTGAAGTCTCCAGGTGAAGCGCTCTCAGGGCAAGAGCAGTTTGGCAAATGTGGGCGCGTCAATGTTGGCGCCGCACACGACGAGGCCGACGCGTTGACCGTCGAGGCGCGCGCGCAGCGGGTGCATCAGCGCGGCGAGCGGCGCCGCCGCGGCGGGCTCGACGGCGAGCTTGGCGCCGCTGAACAGGAGCCGCATCGCCGCGCGAATCTGCTCGTCACTGACAAGCACCACTGCGTCGATGAAGCGCTGGTTCAGCGCGAATGAATAGGGCTCGCAGCGCGGCGAACCCAGCGAATCGGCGATCGTGCGCACCGCGTCGATCGCCTGCGGCGAGCCGGCCTTGAAGCTGCGGCTCAGCGTGTCGGCGCCTTCTGGCTCGACCACGTAGACGGCGGTGTTCGCGCTGAGCTGTTTCACTGCGCAGGCCACGCCGCCCGTCAAGCCACCGCCGCCGGCGGCGACGATCACGGCGTCGAGCCGCTCGCCAGCGGCCTGCACCTGCTCGATGAACTCCAGCCCCACCGACGCCGTTCCCAGCGCCGTCTTCGGTCCCTCGAAGGGATGCACGAACACGCGGCCCTCCTCGGCCTCGACTTCCTTCACGCGCTCGAACGCGCGGTGCACGTTGGCGACGAGCTCCACCTGCGCGCCGAGAGCCCGGCACAAGCCGACGCGGTACGGGTTCGCGTTGCTCGGCATCACCACCTTCGCCGTGGTGCCGAGCTTGCGCGCGCAATAGGCCAGCGAAATCGCGTGGTTGCCCGCCGACACGCCGGTGACGCCGCGCCCGAGCTGCGCCGCGTCCAGGTCCAGCATCACCGACAGCGCGCCGCGCGGCTTGAAGCTGCCGGTGCGCTGGAACAGTTCTTCCTTGAGCCACACAAGCGTGGTGTCGCCCACCGCGGCGCCAAGCGCGTCGTCGTCAGCCCACAGGCGCACCGGGGTGGCGACGATGTGCGGCGCGATTCGCGCACGGTTGGCGCGGATCGCGTCGAGCTGCGGGAATTCGATGGGAGAGTTCATCTCGATGTGCCAGGCGCGGCTCACACGACCTTGCCGAGCTTGTGATAACGCGCCGAATGGAACAGCAGCGGCGGCAGGTTCGCTTCGACCACGCTGCTCACCTGGCCGACGAACAACAAATGGTCGCCGATGTCGTGCTGCGCGACGCTGACGCATTCGAACACCGCGGCGCAATCGGCGAGCACCGGTGCGCCGTTTGCGCCGTCGCTCCAGGAGCCTTGGGTGAACTTGTGGCTCACGCGTGAGGCGAAGTGGCGCGACAGCTCGATCTGCGCTTCGGTCAACACGTTGACGTTGAACACCTTGGCCGAGGCGAAGACAGTGGTGTTCGGGCTGGCGCGGCGCAGTGACCACAGCACCAGCGGCGGCTCGAGCGAAACGCCGCTGAACGAATTGGCGGTCAGGCCCGCGGGCGTGCCGTGCGCGTCGCGGCAGGTGACGATCGTCACTCCGGTAGCGAAGCGGCCGAGCGCGTGGCGAAGTTGTTGCGGCGTGGGCGCCGCGTGCTTGGGATCGAGCATGAAAATTTCGATTATCGTGCCCGTGCTCGCCCGCCCCCATTGACAGCGCGGCGTGCCGCGTCGAGGAGCGTTTCACCATGCCCGAATTCAACACCCTGCTCGCGCGCAAAGACGCCGCCCACCCGCGCATCGCGCGCATCACGCTGAACCGCCCCGAGCGGCTGAACGCCATTGCGCAGGGCATGCCGGGCGAAATCCGCGAAGCCGTGGCCTGGGCCGAGGCCGACGATGATGTGCACGTGATCGTGCTCGACGGCGCGGGACGCGCCTTCTGCGCGGGCTACGACCTGGTCGACTTCGGCTCAGGTCGCAGCGAGCACCCGTGCCAGCAAGAGAAGATGCCGTACGACCACATGGCCGACTACGCGGCGATGAAGGGCTACACCGAAGACTTCATGAGCCTGTGGCGCTGCCGCAAGCCGAGCATCGCCAAAGTGCACGGCTACGCCGTGGCGGGCGGCAGCGACATCGCGCTGTGTTGTGACCTGCTCGTGATGGCCGACGATGCGCGCATCGGCTACATGCCCACGCGGGTGTGGGGCTGCCCGACGACGGCGATGTGGACGTATCGTGTCGGCCCGGCGCGCGCCAAGCAGTTGATGTTCACCGGCGACACGCTCGACGGCAGCACCGCCGCGGCGTGGGGGCTGGCGAACCTGGCGGTTCCGGTTGCGGAACTGGAAGCCACCACCTTGAAGCTCGCGCTGCGCATCGCGGGTGTGCCGCACGCGCACCTGGCGATGCACAAGATGGTCGTGAACCAGGCGATGCTCAGCATGGGCCTGGAGCAGACGCAGATGTTCGCCACGCTGTTCGACGGCGTGACGCGGCACAACCCCGAAGGTATGTGGTTCCGCCGCCATGCGCAGGTGCATGGTTTCAAGTCAGCGGTGCAGTGGCGCGACAGCGGGCGGGCGATTCCCGAAGGCGACGAAGCGCGCGATTTGATTGCTGAACTCGAGCGTGAACTCGCGCAGCGCGCGTCGCAAGGCGAATGACGCGCGGTAGCGGCCTGACCGCCATGAGCCGCTTGTGCCTACCTCGGGAAGGTGTCTGAATCATGAGTTCAGCAGGGGCCAGCCCCGCGCCGATCAAGTTGCCGCTGCTGCTCAAGGAAGTGCGCGCCTGCACGATCTGCGCCGAACACCTGCCCGCCGGGCCGCGCCCGGTGCTGCAGGTGCATTCCCGGGCGCGCATCCTGATCGCCGGGCAGGCGCCAGGGCGCAAGGTGCACGACAGCGGCGTCCCGTTCGACGACGCCAGCGGCGAGCGGCTGCGCCAATGGATGGGGTTGCATCGCGACGTTTTCTACGACGCCGAAATAGTGGCGATCCTGCCGATGGGGTTCTGCTACCCCGGCAGCGGAACGTCAGGCGACCTGCCGCCGCGGCGCGAATGCGCGCCGCAATGGCGGGCGCCTTTGCTCGCGGCGCTGCCGAACATCGAGCTGACGTTGGTGATCGGCCAGTACGCACTGGCTTGGCATCTGCCCGAGTGCGCCGGTGCCAACCTGACCGACACCGTCAAGGCCTGGCGCCGGCGCTGGCCCGGCGTTCTGCCCCTGCCGCACCCCAGCCCACGCAACAACATTTGGCTGAGGGCGAACCCCTGGTTCGTGGCGGAGGTGGTTCCCAAGCTGCAGCAGCGGATCGGCACGATCGTCAAGGCTGCGTGACGCTCCTTGAAGGTGGGCACGTCGGGCAACTGCAGGGCGTAGCGCATCGCGGGAATTGTGGGCCGAAAGCGCGCTGTGATCACTCCCGCGCGCCGTCGCACGGGGGGGTGATGCAAGGCCGCAAGCGATGCGGCAGCAGTTGGCCGCAGCCTTTGCTACGCTCTGCTTCGGGCCGATACACAGGGCCACAGGGACAGCCCAGATGAATCCACACCCTCCGTTCGTCAACCGCCGGCGCAGCCGTGCCGCTGCGTCGTGCCTGCTCGGCGCCTTGGCACTGGCAGCGGTGGGCTGCGCTTCCGGCGGAACGTGCGACAAGGCCTGGGCCGCGTCGCCGCAGTTCTCCACCGAGGGCTGCGTCTTCCAGAACATGCAGAACCCGCGGGCGCAGCCTTCGCAGCCCTCCTGGAAAATCTGGTCGCGCTTCCTGGAACCCGCCCCACCGGGCACGACGCCGGTCGATCCGATTCCCGTGCGCAAGCTCGACCGGGCCATGCTCGACGCGCTCGACGTTTCCGCCAACCACATCGTGCGGCTCGGACATTCGTCGCACCTGCTCAAGCTGGGCGGCAAGTACTGGCTCATCGATCCGGTATTCGGCGAGCGCGTCTCACCCTTCAGCTTTGCCGGCCCGAAGCGTTTCCACCCGCCACCGCTGGCGCTGACCGACTTGCCGCCGATCGAGGGCCTGATCCTGTCGCACGACCACTACGACCACCTGGACCTGCCGACCATCGAATACCTGAACGGGCGCGTGCAGCGCTACTTCGTGCCGCTGGGCGTCGGTGCGCGGCTGCAGGACATGGGCGTGCAGGCGAAGCGCATCGAGGAATTCGACTGGTGGCAAAACGCCAGCCATGCCGGTGTGCAACTCACCGCGGCCCCGGCGCAGCATTTTTCCGGCCGCACGCTGTGGGACCGGAATCGCACGCTGTGGGCCAGCTGGGTCATCCAAAGCGGCGACCAGCGTATTTTCTACAGCGGCGACTCGGGCTACTTTCCCGGCTTCAAGCAGATTGGCGATCGTTTCGGCGGATTCGACCTGGCATTGATGGAGAACGGCGCCTACGACAGCTACTGGCCTTCGGTGCACATGAGCCCCGAGGAAACCGTGCAGGCCTTCCAGGACTTGCGGGGCCGCATGCTGTACGTGGTGCACAACAGCACCTTCAACCTGGCGTTCCACACCTGGCAAGACCCGCTCGAGCGTGTCGCGGCGCTGGCCGAAGCCAAGCGTCTGCCGCTGGCAACACCCGAGATCGGCGAAGTGCTGACCATCGGCCAGCCACGCACGAACGTGCAGTGGTGGAAGGGATTGAAGTAGTGGACCCCGGCCTTCGCCGGGGTGACCAGCCGACGGCGATCAGGCCGGGGACAGAACCTGCGGCGCCAGGCGCATCAACACGTCGGTCTCGGCCACGCTGTGCTCGACCCGCATCGCCGCAGGCGCCTGCGAGAAACCCAGGCGTGTCAGCAGGCGGATCGAGCGCTCGTTGCGTCGGTCGGCGGTCGCGAGGCATTGGGTCACGGCGTAGCGTTCCACCAATTCGCCGAGCATGGCAAGCGTCGCGCGCCGGGCGACGCCGCGGCCCCAGTGGGCGCGACCGATGACAAACGCGATCCAGGCCAGGCCAGTCTCGTGAACCGTGGCCTGCACGAAGCCGGCAAGCGCACCCGTTTCCAGGCGAATCGCCCAGTTCAGCCAATGCTCGCGGCCGTCAGCCGACGTCCGGGACTCCAGCCGCGCAAAGAACCCGCGCAGCAGGGCCACACTGATCGGCGGCACGTCATCGAGGTAGGTGTAGACCTGCTCATCGTTGAGCACGCCGAACATCGCATCGGCGTGCGCCGCGCATTGCGGCTCGAGAATGAGTCCCGCTGCGTCAAGAGTGCGCATCGCGATGATGGTCTGAGCGTTTGACACGATCGATGCCTCGCGCGCCTATCGCTCCTGCGGCGCGATGTCTTGCAACGCGGCGCCGAACAGCCGGTGCGCTGCCACATCGACGGGACGATGTCTGACGCGCGTGCCTGCAGGATGCTTGCCCAGGAAGTTGTCGCCCTTGCGATTGACCGCCGGCCGAATCGGGCGCGCCGTAAAGCCGCCGCCGCAGTTGGGGCAGACGTTGTGCAGCACCGTCTCGACGCAGGCCGCACAGAAAGTGCATTCATAGCTGCAGATTCGCGCATGCATCGCAGCGGGTGGCAACGGGGTGTTGCAGTGTTCGCAACTGGGGCGAAGTTCGAGCATCGCGCTTCCTTGGGTTGACTTGTCGGTGCCCCCAGGCCGACGACTACGTCGTCCGCCCCAAGGGCCACGAAGGGGCCCCTTCGTGGCCCTTGGGGGATGAGCAAAGTGGCAGAGCCACATTTGCTCATGAATGGGCGGCTACGGCAATGCCAGCCTTCTCTGCCGCAGCCAGCTCGCGAACAGCGGGTCGACGATCACGTAGGCGCCGCGTTCGGGATTTAATTGTCCAGAAGCGGAAAAATCGGTTCAATTCGTCTCAGGCGCTCAGCTCAGCTCAGCACCTTCAGCACGGCCGGCACGTGGCGCCGCCGCAGGACGTTGTGCGCGGCCCATTGCTGCTCGGGCGGCAGCTCGACCCACCAGCGTACGTCGCCGGCGACGAGCCACGCGACCGCGATGCCGTCGCGATACAGCACGCGGTTGCCGGTCAGCGCCGGCAGACGGGCGCCGGGCGTGACGACGCCCACCAGGTTCAGCGGGTCCGCGCCGGACAGGCTGATCCATGCGCCATCGGGCGCGCGCCGACGCGTGTCGCGCAGCAGGCCGATCGCCTCGGGCAGCGCGAACTGCTCGCCCGACAGACCCGCGACGAAGCGCCCGCCGCGGATTTCGCCGCGCGCCTCCAGACGCCGCAGACAGCGCAGCAATTCGCGCCACGGCGGCAGCCAATCGGCTTCACGCGCGACGAGACGCCAGAACACGACGCCATAGCGTTTCAGCAGGCTGCGCACGACATGCTCGACGACGTCGGCTCCGGTGCCGGCTGGGCCGGCTGCGGCGGCCACTGCGGCTCCGGCGCCGCGATCGGCCGGCGCGCGCGAATCGGCGATCGCACGGCGCGCCAGTGCCCAGCGGCCGGCGTCTTCAATGCCGAACAGCGCGGTGCGGCGCACCCGCTTGCGGCCGTCCGCGGCGCGACGTTGCTGAGAAGGCACCAGCAGCGCACGCAAGCCGGCAAAGCTGTCGCAGTTGACAAGACCCAGCGCGACCAGTTCGCCGAGCGCGTCTTCGACCTGCGTGCCCAGCAGCCCCGACGCGCCGGCAATGTCGTCGAAGAACGATGCACCGTGCGCCGTGATGACGTCAAGCACGCGCCGGCCGCCGGAGCTCAACGCGGCGTCGCCGCGGTGTTGCGCAAGGCTGGCCCAGACGCCCAGATTGCGCCGAGCCGTGAGCGTGACCGGCGTCGTGCGCACCGGGCTCGCCACGCGCGTGCCGCTGGAGTTCAACGCGGCGATGCGGGTCCACACGACGCGGCCGGCGCGGCTCAGCTCATCCAGCCAGACCGGGTCGTACTCGTTCACGCGCGCCGGCAGGATTTCCGTTTCCCACGCCGCGGCGGGCGCTTCGAAGCCCTCGAGCTGCGACACGATTCCCGCCACCGCGTCCGCGCCTTCGACGCGCGCATCCGGCGCGACGCGCTGCCACTCGAACAGGAAGCGCATGAAGTCGCGTGGCTCGACCGGCTCGATCTCCTGGCGCAACCGGTTCACGGTGTAGCGGTGGATCCGCGCCAGCAGCCGGCGTTCGCACCACTCAAGCTCCGGCGCGCCCGGGGTAAATTGGCCACGCATCGCGGTGCCTTCGGCTTCAAGCTGAATCAGCGCCAGGTCGGCGTCCGACGTGCCCAGTGCCAGCGGCGCTGCGAGCGTCTTCGTGGTGACCGGGCCCAGGACCTGCAGACGATCGCGCAAGATCTCGACCAGCGCCGCTTCGCGTGCCCAGGCCTTGCGGTACTCGTGCGGCGCATCGATCTTCGGCGCCTGCTGCGAGATGGGAAACAGAGCGTCAAATTCGGGCAGGCGTTCGGCGGCGACGAACACGCTGCACGTGCCGAGCGTCAATCGCGTCGCGCGCGACGCCGCGGCAAGCTCTTCCATCAGCGCGCGCCAGGCCGGTTGCGCGGAAACGTCTGCCTCGCTCAGGAATCCGCAGCCGAGCAGCGCGGCGTGCAGTTCGTCGGCACTGCGCGCATCGGGCCAGACTTCGTCGCGTACCTTTTGAATCGCGGCGGCATCGAGCGCGCCGAGGTCGGAAGCACTTTCCGGGTCCATCCAGCGCCGCGCCAGCACGGCCTGGGTGCGCCGTTCCTCCAGGGGTGCGTCGTCGAGAAAGGCGTATGGGCGCGCCGAAAGAATTTCCAGGGCGAGCGGCGATGGCTCGGTGGTGTCGCGCGCGATCACTTCGATCACGCCGCTGGCGAGATTCGTCAGCAGTTGCTCCAGCCCGTCGATGTCCATCGCCTCGGTCAGGCAGTCCTTGATCGTCTGCCGGACCAGCGGGTGGTCGGGGATCTCGATGTCGCCGCCCGGCAGATTCTCGGCGCAGGCCACCTGGTCGGGGAAGACGCTGGCGATCAGATCCTCGGAATCCATGCGGGCGAATTGCGGCGGCACCTTCTTGCCGCCGCGGAAGCGCGGCAGGGCGAGCGACGCGCTGGCCACCCAGCGCCAGCGGGTGAGGAACATCGGCGCGTCGAGCAGCGCCTGGACCAGCACGGGGCGCACGCTGGCCGAGTTGAGGTAGCGCTGCACCTCCTCGAGGTCGAAGCTATGCGCCTGGGTCAGCGACAGGACGATGTTGTCCTCGGTCGCCGCCGCCTGGAGCTCGAAGTTGAAATTGCGGCAGAAGCGCTTGCGCAGCGCCAGGCCCCAGGCGCGGTTGATCCGGCTGCCGAACGGCGAGTGGATGACGAGCTGCATGCCGCCGGCTTCGT
>JANNKM010000219.1:0-4045 GCA_031396305.1 Rhizobacter sp. | reverse complement strand
CTCTTCGCGGCGCTGAACAGTTCTTCGGCGCGGTGGATGTGCTCGTCCATCGTGCCGCCCACGTCCATCAGCAGCAGCACCTACACCTTGTTGTGGCGCTCGGGCACCATTTTTATGTCCAACCAGCCCGCGTTCGCTGCGGTGGATCGGATCGTGTCGTCCAGGTCCAGTTCTTCTTCGGCGCCCTCGCGCGCGAAGCGGCGCAGGCGCCGCAGCGCGACTTTGATGTTGCGTGTGCCCAGTTCGAGCGTATCGTCGTAGTCCTTGTACTGGCGCTGGTCCCACACCTTCACCGCGCTCTTGTTGCGGCCCTTGTCCTGGCCGATGCGTATGCCTTGCGGGTTGTAGCCGTAGGCACCGAACGGCGACGTGCCGCCGGTGCCGATCATCTTGGAGCCGCCCTCGTGGCGTTTCTTCTGTTCCTCGAAGCGTTTCTTGAGCGTTTCCATCAGCTCGTCCCAGCCCATCTTCTCGATCGCCGCTTTCTCTTCGGCGCTGAGTTCGAGCTCAAGCTTCTTCTGCAGCCAGTCCAGCGCAATCTCCTGCGTGAAGTCGGTGAGCAGTTCCACACCCTTGAAATAGGCGGCGAAAGCGCGATCGAACTTGTCGAACTGCGCTTCGTCTTTCACCAGCGAGGTGCGCGCGAGGTAGTAGAAATCGTCGACCGAGTTGTCGATGACGCCGGCCTTGATGGCTTCGAGCAGCGTCAGGTACTCCTTGACGGAGACCTTGAGCTTGGCGGCGCGCAGGGTGTAGAAGAAGTTGATCAGCATGGCATTACGGCGCGCCAGAGGGCGTTCCTGGCCTCCCGATTGAAGACGATATACGCGAAGCATATACGGCGACCGTGCACCACACAGCGACCCAGGCATTACTGCAGTGGGGCCGCGGCGTCACGGTTGCTTCGCGCCACCGCCGTCAGCGGCGCCGTGCCCCGCCTTTTGCCGCAGGCGCGGTGTGCCGCTTCAGCCACGCAAAGAACTCGCCGTACCAGAGCTTGGAATTGCGCGGCTTGAGGATCCAGTGGTTCTCGTCGGGGAACCACACGAGCCGCGCATCGACGCCGCGTGCCTTGAGCGTGTTGTAGTACGCCAGGCCCTGCTGGTCGGGAACTCGGTAGTCGAGCGCGCCGTGCAGCACCAGGGTGGGTGTGCGCATCGCCTTCGCATACGCGTGCGGGCTCTGGTTCTCGATCTTCGCGCGATTGTCCCAGTACCACGCGCCGAGGTCGCGCTCCTGGTAGGTGTAGCAATCGTCGGCAAACATCGCGGTCCAGTCGTAGCAGCCGGCGTGGCAGACATAGGCCTGGTAGCGCCCCGGTTTCACATGGCCGTTCATCCAGGCGACCATGTAGCCGCCGTAGCTGCCACCCGCGGCGAAGACTCGTTTGCGATCGACCCAAGGTTTCTTCAGCAACCAGTCGGTGCCGGCTTCGATGTCTTGCAGTTCAAGCTCGCCAAAGCGGTGCGTGATGCTGTCGGAGAACTTGTAGCCGAAACCGCTCGACCCATGGTAATTGACGCATGCCACCACATGGCCCTGCGCGGCAAATACATGGGTGTTCCAGCGGTAGTGGAAGGTGTCGCCGCTGGCCGCGTGCGGCCCGCCGTGAATGCTGTGCAGCACCGGGTACTTCTTCTTTGCGTCGAAGCCGGGCGGATAGACGAGCCACATCTGCACCGCCTCGCCCTTGGCGCCGCGCAACTCGACTTCTTCATGATGCCCCAGGTGAAGCCGCGCCAGGGCTGCGTCGTTGAAGGTCTCCAGGCGCAGTGGCGCCGCATTGCCGCGCCAGGCCGTCACGCGGGCAGGGTGCTGCATGGAATCGGCCACGGTCACGGCCACGCCGCCAGCCACGTCAAAACCATGCACCCAGCCGCCGTTCACGACGGCTGTGGCCTGGGCGCGCGTGATGTTCCACGCATGGAGGTGGCAGCGCCCGCGGTCTTCTGCGGTGAAGAACAACGTGCCCGCATCGTCGGACCAGCGCAGCGGGGCATTGACGGCGCGGTCCCACGCGTCGCTGAGCACACGCCAGCGCGAGCCGCGCTTGACCAGCGCCAGCCGGGTCGGCATCGTGATCTTCTTGCCTTGATTCGACGCGATGCAGGCGACGCTGTCGCCAAGCGGGCTGTAGCGCGGCGCGCTGAAGTCCCACGCCTTGTCCAGCACGAGCTTCTCGATCACGCTGCCGCGCAGCTGAAGCTCGGCGATCGCAAGGAAGTGGTCGAGGCGCTTTTCGGGGTTCGGGTCGTAGACGAAGGCGATTGCCTTGCCGTCGGGCGAGATGTCGAACGTGTTCGCGTCGGGTTCGGCGCGCGGCAGCTCGTAGCCGCTGCCTTCGAACAGGTCGCGCACCTTGCCCGTGTGCACATCGAGCACATGCAGATGGGCGACGCGGCCCATCGGCAGGGTATGGTCCCAGTAGCGGTACTGCGTCTGGCTCGTGACGTAGGCGCTTTCCTTGCGTTCCTTGAATGCCTTGTACTGCTTCGCCTGGGCAGTGGTGCCGCGCAGCTCGGGCCAGACCCAGGCGACGAAGGCGATGCGCTTGCCGTCGGGGAACCACTTGAAGGCTTCGACGCCCGGAGCGAAATCGCTGACGCGGCGCGCCTCGCCGCCGTCGGGCGCGATCGTGTAGAGCTGGGGCGTCTCGTCTTTCTTGCCTTGCTGCTCGCGCTTCGCGATGAACGCAATCGTGTCGCCGCGCGGTGACCAGGCGGCCTGGCCATCCTTGTCGCCGCATGCGGTGAGGCGGCGCGGCGCACCGCCGAAAGTGGAGAGCAGCCACAGGTTCGACTGGCCCTTGTTGTCTTGCATCGAATGGCTGGACACCGAACACACGGCGAGCGCGCCGTCGGGCGCGAGCGAGATGCCGCCCACGCGCTCGAGCTTCCACAAGTCGTCGACGCTGATCAGGCGCTTCTTCTCGGCCATCGCTCAAGCCCTTCTTCGGCGAATCAGCGCGGCTTGTCGAGCTGCCAGCGCAGGTGGGTTTGCACGGCGGACCACTCGTCTGCCGTGATGCTGTAGACGACGGTGTCGCGCAGCGTGCCGTTGCCGGCGCGCTGGTGGTTGCGCAGGATGCCGTCGAACTGCGCTCCCAGGCGCTCGATGCCGCGCCGGCTCTGCTGATTGAAGCGGTGCGTGCGGAACTCCACCGCGATGCAGTCCAGCGCGTCGAAGGCGTGGCCCAGCAGCAGCAGTTTGCACTCGGTGTTGAGCAGCGTGCGTTGAACTCGCTTGGCGTACCAGGTGCTGCCGATCTCGACGCGCTTGTGCGTCGCGTCGATGTTCATGTAGGTCGTCATGCCCACCGGTGTTCCCGAGGCGTCGAGCACCGTGAAGGGCAGCATCGACCCCGCCGCTTGCAGCGCGAGGCGCCGCGCGATTTCGGCGGCCATGGTTTCAGGCGATGGCACGGCCGTGTACCAGAGCTTCCAGAGTTCGCCGTCGCGAACCGCTTCCGCAAGCGACGCGGCGTGTTCCGCCGCCAGCGGAAGCAGCCGCGAATGCCGGCCACTGAGCGTGATGGGGTCGGGCCAGGGCATCGCCAGCTACCGATGGTTGCGCTGCATGAACACCAGTTTCTCGAACAACGACACGTCCTGTTCGTTCTTCAGCAGCGCGCCCACGAGCGGCGGTACCGCCACCTTGTCGTCCTTGTTCTGCAGCACCTCAATCGGTATGTCTTCGGCCAGCAGCAGCTTGAGCCAGTCGAGCAACTCGCTGGTGGACGGCTTCTTCTTCAGCCCCGGCAGGTTGCGAACGTCGTAGAAGTTCTTCAGCGCCGCGCTCAGCAGCTCTTTCTTCAGGTTCGGGAAATGCACGTCAACGATGGCTTTCATCGTGTCGGCTTCCGGAAACCGGATGTAGTGGAAGAAGCAGCGCCGCAGAAACGCGTCGGGCAGCTCCTTTTCGTTGTTCGACGTGATGAACACGAGCGGCCGGTGCCTGGCCTTGATGAGTTCGCGTGTCTCGTAGACGTAGAACTCCATGCGGTCGATTTCGCGCAGCAGGTCGTTCGGAAATTCGATGTCGGCCT
>JANNKM010000499.1:0-5184 GCA_031396305.1 Rhizobacter sp. | reverse complement strand
CCGCGGGCGCATCGGGCGCAGCGATTGAACCTGCGCCCACACGGACTGCCCCAGTCGCCTCGAACCCAAGCATGATCAGACTCGAATCGTTTCGCACCCTCGGCGCAACCCCAATCTTCACCGCCATGGCATTCGCCTGTGCCGCAGCGCTCGGGCTGGCCTTGCTTGGCCAGTATGCGTTCGAGATGCGTCCGTGCCCCTGGTGCATCCTGCAACGCCTGATCTTCATCGTCATCGGCGTGGTGTGCCTGCTCGGCGCCTGGGTCGGCGCCCGAGCAGTGCGGCTGCTCCTGGCCATCGTGACCTTGGTCCTGGCGCTGCTCGGCGCCGCAGCGGCACTGTGGCAACACGGCGTCGCCGCGAAATCAAGTTCGTGCAACCTGACCCTGGCCGACAAGGTGCTGAACGCCTTGGGCGTCGAAGCGCTGATGCCGTCGCTGTTTCAGATCACGGCGAATTGCGCAGACTCGGCGGTGCGCGTGCTCGGCATCGCGTTCGAACACTGGAGCCTGGCGCTGTTCGTGTTGCTTGCGCTGGGCGCGGCAAGCGTCTTGCCCAAGTTGGTCAGGCCGCAAGTCAGGCGCTAAATTCAGTCAGCAAGTCGCCCGCCAGCGGCGCGTTCGGAACCAGCCCGTGCGGGTCGGCCACCTGCCGGCCGTTGACCCACACGCCGTGCACGCCCACGGCGTCGGTCGTCAGGCGCGGCGCGCCGCCGGGCAAGTCGAACACGCGCTTCTTCGGGCCGCGCCCGACGCTATGAGGATCGAACAGCAGCAAGTCCGCAGCGTAGCGTTCGCGCAGCAGGCCACGCCCTGGCATGCCGAACACCGATGCCGGATGCGACGTGATGCGGCGCACCGCTTCGCCCATCGTCATCGTGCCGCGCTCGCGCGCCCAATGGCCGAGCAGGTGCAGACCGAAGCCCGCGTCGTTGAAAAACGTCAGGTGCGCACCGGCGTCGCTCAACGACACGATGCTGTACGGATGCGTCAACATGCGGCCCACTGCGTCTTCTTCGCTGTTGAGCAACTGCGCTGTGAACACGGTGCGCAGGTCTTCGGCCAGTGCCAGGTCGAGCATCACGTCGAGCGGGTCGCGCCCTTCCTGGCTGGCGATGTCAGCGATCGTGCGCTGCTCAAGATGCGAATGCTCGGGCTTCGCGACTTCGACGACGTGCACCTTTTGCCACTCGCCGTTGAACAGGCGAAACGTCGCCGGTGAAGCGAGTTCGGCACGCAGCGCGTCGCGAAATTCGCGCCGCGCCAGCACCGCAGCGAGTTCCGCCGCGGTACGCCCGAGCGCGGGCCGCCACGCAGCCAGGCCTTCGACGGGATAGGCCGAGGCGAGCGTGAAGTCCATCGTGAGCGGGCAGCACGACACCTGGCCCAGCAGCCGGTTTCCCCGCGCGTTCGCCGCGCTGATCGCGGCAAGATCGTCGAATACGGCGCCGCCGTTGCTGGCGTTGTGCAGGAGCGCCGCGACCATCACCGTCCTGCCGGTATTCGCCGCAAGCGATTCAAGGAAAGGCAGCCGCGTTTCGCCGCTCTTCGTGAGCATGTAGACGCCGCGCCCGCCGTGCGCCATGGCTCCGACCAGAGCCGCCATCTCGGCTTCGTCGGCCAGGCGCGATGGCATCGGCAGCCCGCCTTCGCCGTTGTGCGCCGGGCTGGTGCTGCTGGAAAAGCCCACGGCGCCGGCACGCATCGCCTCGCGCACCAGTTCGCACATCTGCTCGACTTCTGCTGCCGTCGCGGCGCGGCGCGTCGCCTGCTCGCCCATCACCCAGGTGCGCACCGAAGAGTGCCCGACGTAGGCCGCGACGTTGACGACGCTGCCCTTGGCCTTCAACTGCGCAAGGTACTGCGGGAACGTTTCGAAGCCCCAGTCAATGCCCTGCTGCAGCACCGCCAGCGACATGCCCTCGACCTGCGTCAGATTGCGCATCGTTATCTCGCGATCCCGCGGCCGGCACGGCGCAATCGTGAAGCCGCAGTTGCCGATCACGGCTGTCGTCACGCCCAGGGCAGGCGACGGCCGAACAGACGGATCCCAGGTGATCTGCGCGTCGAAGTGGGTGTGACTGTCGATGATGCCGGGCATCAGCGCCAGGCCTGCGGCGTCGATCCTGCGCTGCGCGGGCTCGGCGCAATCGGCGCCGATGACAACGATGCGGCCATTCATGACGCCGACATCGGTGATGCGCGAATCGGCTCCGCTGCCGTCGAAGACACTTGCGCCGTGAATCAGCAGGTCGAGCATGTCAGGCCGCCTTCGAGATCTGAGCCGCGAACATCGCTTCCATCTCACGGCGCAATTGGTAGGCTCTTGTCGTCGTATCGATTGCCACGTCGGCCCAGGTCAGGCTCTGCCCTTGGCTCACCGCACGCACCAGCTTGATGCCGTGCGCCAAGCCGAGCGGCAAGCCGCCCATTCGCGCCGACGTTTGCGCCGGCAGCAACTTGCCCCAAACCGTGTAGCCGCCTTCGCCGTCCAGCACTTCGCCGACACGCAGCTCGCGTTTTGCGGTGGCCACGACGTCGGCGTTCCAGCAATTCGCCACACCCGTCGCTTCACCGCGCAGCGCGACGCTCGCCACCGACATGCCGACTTCCAGGCCGATCAAGTGCCAGCGCTTGTAGAGCGTGAAGTAGCGCCCGCTCGGGTCGGTGTGGGCGTTGTATTCCTCGAAGCAATTGCGGATGTAGTCGGTCTCCGCCTCGACCGTGACCCACACGCCCATGCGAATGTCGTAGGGGATCTTGCGGCCATTCGCCTCAAGCGACGAGATCACTTCGACCATGCCCTTGCGCTCGAGCACGCCTCCGTCACTGATGGGCCGCGTCACGAACGGAATGTCTTCCACGCTCGCTGGCGGGTAGAGCAGGCCATTGCTCGGAACCGTGAGGCCGGTGGCGTTTGCCACTGCCGTGGACTCAATCGCGGGTTTCGACCCGTCGAGAAAGCTGTTGAACATTTTCGGGTTCAACCCGCCGCGCAGCGCCTGCTCGGGCGTCAGGCCGTAGTTGCCCCACACCGTGTCGGGCGTGGACTGGCTGAAGTGCGGCAACCACTTGTGGCCACGCCCGGCGGCGACGACGGGGAAGCCGCACGTGCGTGCCCAGTCGACGAGGTCGCAGATCAGCGCCGGCTGGTCGCCGAACGCCAGCGAATAGAGCACGCCCGCCTGGGCAGCGCGTTGCGCGAGCAACGGCCCGCAAAATGCGTCGGCCTCGACCGTCACGTTGACCACATGCTTGCGATTGACAAACGCTTGCAGGCAATGGTCCACCGCGGCGATGGGGTGGCCGGTGCATTCGACGATCACGTCGATTGCCGGGTGCGCGACGAGCGCCTGCCAGTCCTCAAAGATATGCGTCGTGCCGTTTTTCACCGCCTCGTCGAGCGATCCGGCGGCGATCTGCTGCGCCGGCCAGCCGACGCGCGCCAGATTCGTGCGCGCCGCGGCTGGCGACAGATCGGCGATTCCCACCAGCTGCACGCCCGGCGTGCGCGGAATCTGCGCCAGATACATCGAGCCGAACTTGCCGGCGCCGATCAGGCCGATGCGAATCGGGCGTCGATCGGCTGCGCGCTGCTGGAGTTGTCGGTGCAGGCTCATGTGTGCTCCCTAGGCGCTGCGCGCCGTCCCTCCGAGAGGGAATATTCGCCCTTCGGGCGGCCGTGCGGGCTCATGGTCAGGCGGTCTCGGTGAGTTCTTCGAGCGAGGTCTGCAAGGCACTGGCCGGCATGCCGTTCTTCCACGGCAGATCGACCGGGTAGGCCTTCGTCAGACAATCGTCGGGCAGGCAGGTGATGGGCGTGAAGTCGCGGTGCGCAATGTATTCGGGCCGCTTGTGGCGCCGGATGTGGTTGCTGATCGCACACAGGCTCAGGTAGACGGCCACCCGGTTGAACGGCGACAGGTTGGCGCTCGAGGCGTGCACCAGGCAACTGTGGAACAGGATCATCGAACCCGCCGGCCCCTTGGGTGCGACGATTCCCGCGCCGCCGTGGCGCCCCTGCGCGTCGAACTTGCCTTTGCCGCCGCCGCGCTCGACGAGCTGGCGGATCAGATCGTTGTCGATCGTCCACAGCGGGTAGCTGGTCGTCGTGAGGTCGTGTTTCGCGTCGATCACGCCGCGCTTGTGGCTGCCTGGAATGAACATCAGCGGGCCGTTGAACTCGGTCACGTCGTCCAGAAAAATCGCGATATTCATCGCGCGTTCGCTGGGCATCAGGTCGTCGGCTCGCCAGGTGCCATAGTCCTGGTGCCATTGCCAGACATCGCCCTCGAAGGCCATCTTGCCGTTGATCTTGAACTGGTGCATGTAGAGCTGCTCGTCGAAGATCTGCTGCACCGGCTCGATCATCCTCGGGTGCCGCCCCAGTCGCGCAAACGGCTCGCTGTACAGGTGCGCCGCAAAATTGGTACGCACCGCCTGCGAGCCTTTTTCGCGAACGTTGTAGGCCTCCTGGCGCGCGTAAAGCTCGGGAACTGCCGCGAGCAGCGGGTCGATTTCGGGTTGGCTGAACAGGCCGGGGAAGAACAGATATCCGTCACGCTCGAACTGTTCGAGCTGGGTCTTGTTCAATTTCATGGTCTCACTCCTGCAAGTGAACGTCGAAGGTCGCACCAAGTGTAGTGCGGCCCCGCCCCCCACAGACACGCCGGCTGCGGCACCCGTAAGATGCACCCGTCCACCCAGCGGGTCAGCCCGACGATGCCCCATTTCGCCTTCCTGTCGAATAGCGCGTTCCTGAAGACCCCCAGCGCAAGCGCCGCGACGCCCTACGCCGTCGCCGGAATCGCCTGGGACGGCGCGGTCACGAACCGTCCCGGCGCGCGCTTCGGTCCGCGCGCGATTCGCGAGGCGAGCCACATGCTGTGCGACGCGACGCATCCGTTCTTCGACATATCGCCGCTGAGCCAACTCGGCGATGCGGGCGACCTCGAACTGCCCAATACCAGCCTGGAGTCGATGCGCAGCGCATTGCTGCCGCTGGCGCAAGCGCTGATCCGGCGCCACCACATGTGCTGGCTCGGCGGTGACCATTCGATCACGCTGCCGCTGCTGCGCGCGTATCACGCTGTGCTCGGCCGGCCCTTGGCGGTGATCCACTTCGACGCGCATTGCGACACCTGGACCGACCACTTCGGCGAGCCCAGCGGCCACGGCACGTGGG
>JANNKM010000489.1:0-6073 GCA_031396305.1 Rhizobacter sp. | reverse complement strand
CGACGACACGATCTTCAAGACCAACCTCGAAGCCGGCCAGGCTATTGCGCGCCAGCTGCGCCTGCGCAACCTGGGCGGCATCATCATCATCGACTTCATCGACATGACGCGCGAAGAGCACCAGGCCGCGGTGCTCAGCGAGCTGCGCAAACAGCTCAGCAAAGACCGCACCAAGATCACGGTGAGCGGCTTCACCCAGCTCGGCCTGGTGGAGATGACACGCAAGCGCACCCGCGAATCACTGGCGCACATCCTGTGCGAGCCGTGCCCGACGTGCCAGGGCAAGGGCGAAGTGAAGACGGCGCGCAGCGTGTGCTACGACATCCTGCGCGAGATCCTGCGCGAAGCGCGGCAGTTCAACCCGAAGGAATTCCGCGTCATCGCCTCCGCCGCGGTGGTGGAGATGCTGCTCGACGAAGAGAGCCAGCATCTCGCGGGCTTGAGTGATTTCATCGGCAAGCCGATTTCGCTGCGGGCTGAAGGATTTGCTTCGCCGGAGCTATACGACATTGTTCTGATGTAGGGGGCTGACACCCGCCTCAGCGCATGCATACTTGGCGACAATCACCGCATTCATTGCATCATTCGACGGTCGTCCGGAGTCAGCGGTTCGGCCGGTCCAATGCCCAGGAGCAGGCCGTCGCATGCGTCGCGCGGAGGTTCTCGAAAAGCTCGCTCTCAGCAAGCCGACCCTGGTGGCCCGTTACGGGCTTGCCAGCCTGGCGCTGTTCGGCTCGACCGTGCGCGACGCCGCCCGGGCCGACAGTGACATCGACATCCTCGTGTCCTTCGACGGCCCGGCAACGTCGGAGCGCTACTTCGGCGTCCAGTTCTTTCTGGAGGATCTGCTGGGCCGGCCGGTCGACCTGGTCACTCGCAAGGCACTGCGGCCTGAACTTCGCCCCTTCATCGAACGCGAGGCCGTCCATGTCTGAGCCCGTCGGTCGCGAATGGCGCTTTTACATCGACGACATGATCTCGTTCGCGGCTGATCCACGGCTATCTGGGCATCGACAGCGACACCTTGTGGAGCATCGTCGTTTCGGATGTGCCCGCCTTGTTGCTCAGTCTGCGCACGGTCAAGGATGCGCCGAAATGAGCTTGTCCTGTCGAGCTGCTTGCACGGTGCTCGACGCGAGCCGCCTGGGCGCAAGAGCGGGTGAGACGCCCACCAAGACAGCGGCATGATCGGCACCTGGAGGGTCTTCAAGACCCTCACGCGGGCATGCGCGGGTGCGTTCGACCCCGAACCGTTGAGGCGACGCCCCAGGCTCGCCGCGCCCTTCATGGACAATCCAGCCGTGCCTCGTCGCGAGGCGCTTTTTCGGTAACGAGGACCGTCGATGAAAGCTGTGATTCTCGCCGGGGGCATGGGAAGTCGGATTTCTGAGGAAACGAACCTCAAGCCCAAGCCCATGATCGAGATCGGCGGCAAGCCGATCCTGTGGCACATCATGAAGATCTACTCGGCGGGCGGCGTCAATGAGTTCGTCATCTGCTGCGGCTACAAGGGGTACGTCATCAAGGAGTACTTCGCCAACTACTTCTTGCACATGTCGGATGTCACCTTCAACATGGCCGACAACTCGATGGAGGTGCATCACCGGCAGGCCGAACCCTGGCGCGTGACGCTTGTGAACACCGGCGAAGAATCGATGACCGGCGGGCGCTTGAAGCGCGTGTCGCACTACGTGAAGGATGAAGTGGCGTTTTGCTTTACCTACGGCGATGGTCTTGCCGACGTTGACATCGCAGCGACGATCGAGTTTCACAAATCTCATGGCAAGCTCGCCACAGTGACTGCCGTGCAGCCGCCTGGCCGCTATGGAGCGCTTCAATTGAACGGCAAACAGGTTCAGGGCTTTCTGGAAAAGCCGCGTGGCGATGGCGGGTTGATCAACGGCGGATTCTTCGTGCTGTCGCCGTTGTGCCTGGAGCGGATCGCGGGGGACTCGACAAGCTGGGAGGGCGAACCGCTCACCGGCCTGGCCGCGGACGGCCAACTCATGGCGTATGCGCACACCGGCTTCTGGCAGCCGATGGACACATTGCGCGAAAAGAATCTGCTCGAAGAACTCTGGCAATCCGGCCGAGCGCCGTGGAAACGCTGGTGAGTTCCTCCGACGCGAATTTCTGGCGCGACAAGCGCGTGCTGCTGACAGGGCACACCGGCTTCAAGGGAGGCTGGCTCGCGGTGTGGTTGTCACGGCTCGGCGCGCGCGTGTCGGGCCTGGCGCTTGCCCCTGTAACACAGCCAAATCTGTTTGCGCTCGCACGCATCGACGAATTGCTCGACAACCACCTGCGCGACGTGCGCGATGCGGCCGCGGTGGCGGCGTTGGTTCGCGCGAGCGATCCCGAAGTGGTGTTCCACATGGCCGCGCAGCCCCTGGTGCGTGCCAGCTACCGGCAGCCGCTGGAAACGTTCGATACCAACGTGATGGGAACGGCCCATGTTCTCGATGCGCTGCGTGGTTTGAACGGCGTGCGCAGCGTCGTCGTGGTGACAACCGACAAGGTCTATCGCAATCGCGAATGGCCTTATCCGTACCGCGAGGAAGACGCGCTCGGCGGGCATGACCCGTACAGCGCCAGCAAAGCGGCCGCGGAGCTCGTCGTGTCGAGCTATCGCGACGCCTTTCTCATGGCGCAGGGCGTCGGTGTCGCCACCGCTCGGGCGGGCAACGTCATTGGTGGGGGAGACTGGTCCGACGATCGACTGATCCCGGATGCGGTGCGCGCCTGGGGCTCGGGGCAAAGCCTGGGAATTCGCCATCCTGAATCGATACGCCCGTGGCAACATGTGCTGGACCCGTTGGCCGGATATCTGCAGCTCGCACAGCAGCTGTATCACGAGCCCGCACTGGCCGGCGCATACAACCTCGGGCCATTGACGCATGAGGCGGCGACGGTCGGCGATGTGATCGCCTTGGCGAGCCAGGCGTATGGCGGCGGCGAATGGACTTGCGAAGGCACGGCGAACGGCCCGCATGAGGCGGGATGGCTCGCGCTGGAAGTGGCCAAAGCGCGTGCGCAGCTGAAGGTGGTGCCTCGCTGGGCACTGGCCGAAGCGGTACGCCGCACCATGACCTGGTACCGCCGACTCGCCGCTGGCGAGGACGCTCGGCTGCTTTGCATCGGCGACATCGCCGACTTCGAGTCCGCGCAATGAAGCGCTTTGTTTTCAGTGAAACATCGGTATCGGGGCTGGTGCTCGTGCAGCGCCAACGACTGGGTGATGCGCGCGGCTTCTTGTCGCGGCTGTTCTGCGCCGAAGAACTTGCCGTCGTTGGGTGGCGCGGTCCGATTGCCCAGATCAATCACACGTGGACAGCCACACGCGGCACGCTGCGTGGCATGCATTTTCAGTATCCGCCGCATGCCGAGATGAAACTGGTGACCTGCTTGCGCGGCGAAGTTTGGGATGTCGCGGTGGATCTGCGGCGCGGCGCACCCACATTCCTGTGCTCGCATGGCGTGAAGCTGTCCGCCGAGAGTGGTCTGGCCCTGTTGATACCGCAAGGCTTTGCGCATGGTTTCCAAGCCGTCAGCGACGACGTGGAATTGTTGTATTGCCACTCGGCTGCCTATACTTCCAGCGCAGAAGGCGGGTTGAATCCCCTCGATCCAAGACTGCGCATCAGCTGGCCCTTGGCCGTGACTGAAATCTCGCCACGCGACGCGAACCATCCGCCGATCGACGATCGATTCGAAGGAGTGAAGATTTGAAGTGCCGGCACTGCGCCGCGGAACTGAGGCTGCCCTTTCTGGACCTGGGCAGCGCTCCGCCGTCCAACGCCTACCTGACCGAAGCCGGACTGCGTGCGCCCGAGACCTGGTACCCGCTGCGCCTGCTCGTCTGCACGCAGTGTTGGCTGGTGCAGACGGAAGATCACGCGGGGCGCGAAGCGCTGTTCACCAATGACTACGCTTACTTCAGCTCCTTTTCGTCTTCCTGGCTGGCCCATGCGCAAAATTATGTGCAGGCCATGCAAGAGCGCTTTCAGCTGAGCAGTCGCAGCCTCGTCATCGAGGTCGCGGCCAATGACGGGTACCTGCTGCAGTACGTGCAACAGCGAGGAATCCCTTGCCTGGGCATTGAACCCACGGCAAGTACGGCTGCCGTCGCGAAGACGAAGGGCATCGAAATCGTCGAGCGCTTCTTCTGCGTTGCGCTTGCGCATGAGTTGGTCAATCTCGGCCGGCGTGCCGACCTGATCGCGGCCAACAACGTGCTGGCCCATGTCCCGGACATCAACGACTTTGTCGCCGGATTCGCGGTCCTGCTGAAGGACGACGGCGTGGCGACATTCGAGTTTCCACACCTGCTGCGAATGGTTGCCGAGAACCAGTTCGACACGGCGTATCACGAGCACTACTCCTACCTCTCGCTGACTGCCGTCCAGCGTATCTTTGCCAACAATGGACTGCGTGTCTTCGATGTCGAAGAACATCCCACCCACGGGGGTAGCCTGCGCGTGTTCGCACAGCGCCTCGCGAGCGGCACCCGTCGGATCGGCCCTCAGGTTGCGGCAGTGTTGGAGCGTGAGGCGCGGGCCGGTCTGCTCACTCCCGACTACTATGGTGGGGTTCAGGTCGCCGCCGACAAAGTGAAGAACGACTTTCTTGCTTTCTTGCTTCAAGCAAGAGCGGAACACCAGCTGGTGGCCGCGTACGGCGCTGCCGCGAAAGGCAATACGCTGATGAACTATGCCGGGGTGCGGCCCGACCTCGTGTCATTCGTCGTCGATCGCAATCCGGCCAAGCAGGGGAAGTACATGCCAGGCAGTCGAATTCCCATCGTCGATGAAAGCCGGTTGGCCGATCGGCGTCCGCACTTCGTGGTGATCCTGCCGTGGAACCTCGAGACTGAAGTCATCGGCCAGCTTGACTACATACGCGCCTGGGGTGGGCGGTTCGTCAGGGCAGTTCCAACCTTGAAGTGCTCACCTTGAATATCGCGGTCAGCGGTGCCACGGGTTTCATCGGGCGGCATGTGCTGGACGAGCTGGAGCAGCAAGGCCTGACGGCCACGCTGCTGATGCGACCTTCCTCGCGGCCGCTGCCGCAGGCCGGGCGCCACCGTGTCGTTCGCATCGATCCAGCGATCCCCGGCGAGCAGGCGTACGAACTGTGTGGTCGCCCTGAAGCGCTGATCCACCTCGCCTGGGGCGGCTTGCCGAACTATTGGTCGCTGCATCACTTCGAAAACGAACTTCCGATGCAGTATCGGTTCATCAAGCAACTGGTCATGTCCGGTTTGCCCAATCTGGTCGTGGCAGGGACCTGTCTCGAGTACGGCTTGATGTCTGGCCCGCTGAATGAAGATCTCGATGTCCGTCCGGTCGTGCCCTACGCTTATTCCAAGGACGGGTTGCGGCGTCAACTTGGTTTCTTGAAGCGCGAAAAGCAGTTCGCCCTGACGTGGGCCCGCCTTTTCTACATGCATGGCGAAGGCCAATCTGCGACATCGTTGCTGCCTCAGTTGCGCAGCGCGGTCACACGCGCGGAGAAGCGCTTTCCGATGTCGGGTGGCGAACAACTGCGCGACTTTCTGCCGGTGGCCGACGTGGCCAGGTATCTCGTTGGACTCGCTGGAAAGCAGCGCGACAATGGTGTCGTCAACGTCTGTTCCGGCAAGCCGATTTCGGTGCGAAGTCTGGTTGAAGGCTGGATCGAGCAACATGGTTGGTCGATCCAGCCCGAATTCGGCGTCTACCCCTACCCTGACTACGAACCCATGGCCTTCTGGGGCGACCGGCGCAAGCTCGACCGTTGCCTCGGAAGTGCATGAATGCACGGGATCGAAAGTCGCCTTAGTCAACCTCTCTTGCAGACCAGGTCAATCATGATTCCTTTTGACAAAGAAGTGGCACAGCGCCTTGATGACAATGGGCGCAATCGGGAACTGGTGGACTGCGCCTCGACCTTCTTGAAGGCATCGACCGTACCGAAGTACTCCTACAACTTCTCGTGGCTGGGCCGACCCATCATTCAGTACCCGCAGGACATCGTCGCGATGCAGGAACTGATCTGGACGATTCAGCCCGAACTGATCATCGAGACCGGCATT
>JANNKM010000416.1:0-13764 GCA_031396305.1 Rhizobacter sp. | reverse complement strand
GTCAAGCGCATCTTCCTTTGACCTTGACAAGAGAAACAATGAAAGCATCACGTCGGAGCATTCTGGTCGTCACGTTCATGTCGAGCGCGCTGCTCTTCGTCGCGCACAGCCAGGCGGAGGACATCAAGGAGCGGACCATCAAATTCCCGTCGGCCAGCAACAAGGGGCACCCCCAGGTGGTCGGCGTGGAGAAGTTCGCCGAGCTGGTCAAGCAAAAGAGCGGCGGAAAGCTCACCGTGAAGAACTTTCCCGGCGGCCAGCTCGGCCCCGATCTTCAGATTGTCTCGGGCATGCAGGGCGGCACCATCGAGATGAACGTGATGAACGCGAGCCTGCTGGCCGGCAACGTGAAGGAGATGACGCTGTGGGACGTTCCGTACCTGTTCAACAACGCCAAGGAGGCCGACGCGATGGCGGACGGGCCGATCGGCAAGCGACTGCTGGACAAGCTGCAGGACAAGGGGCTGGTGGGTCTGGCTTACTGGGATCTGGGCTTTCGCCAGGTGCATACGACCAAGAAGCCCATCGCCAAGGCGGATGACTTCAAGGGCGTGAAGATGCGCGTCATTCCGACGCCGATCTATATCGATTTCATGAATGGGCTCGGCGCCAACGCCGTGCCGATGCCCTTCACTGAAACCTACGGCGCGCTCGAGCAGGGCGCCATCGACGGGATGACGAACCCGTTGCTGAACATCCTGGACGGCAAGTACAACGAGGTGAGCAAACACCTGACGCTGACCAATCACATGTATTCACCGCAGGCGGTGATCGTCAGCAAGAAGTTCTGGGACAAGCTGTCGGCGGACGAGAAGAAGATCCTGCAGGACGCAGCCACTGAAACTGCGACCTTCCAGCGCAAGTACGCCCGCGAAGAAGCGACGAAAGTGCTCGACGAACTGAAGAAGCGCGGCATGGCGGTGCACGAGCTTGCGCCCGTGGAGGTCGCCAAGCTGCGCGAAAGAGCCAAGCCCGTCATTGCAAAGTACACGAAGGACATCGGCGAGCCCTTGTTGAAGGAGGCCTACGCGGGGGTGGAGAACGTGCGCGCCGGCAAATAGCTCGCTCGAAGCGCCTGCACCGCAGTCGTCATCCCGGCGCAAGTGCCACCCCGTACTCGATACGGGGCCGGGATGACAGTCGCCAGGGTGATTTTGAAGAGCAAGGAGAGCCGACCGATGAGCAAGCTGCTGACCCCGGAGAACATCCTCAACCTGCTGCTGGTCTTCGTCCCCGTCGCGATCGTGCTGGAGGTCATGCACGCGAGCGCGACGCTGATCTTCGTCGCGTCGTGCCTCGCGATCATTCCTCTGGCAGGGGTGATGGGCAAAGCCACCGAGCACCTCGCCGAGAGGGTCGGCGAAGGCATCGGCGGACTGCTCAATGCGACCTTCGGCAACGCGGCCGAGCTCATCATCGCGATCATGGCGCTGCGCGCCGGCCTCTACGACGTGGTGAAAGCCTCGATCACCGGATCGATCATCGGCAACATCCTGCTCGTGTTCGGCTTCAGCGCGTTGCTCGGCGGCGTCAAGTACTCGACGCAGATCTTCAACAAGACCGCCGCGAGCCTGGGCACGACGATGCTCACGCTCAGCGTGATCGGCTCGTCATTCCAGCCCTGTTCCACGTCGTCGTCGAGGGGAATCCCAACGCCGGCGAGCAGGAACTCAGCCTCGAGATCGCGATCATCCTGATGCTCACCTACATCCTGAGCCTGGTCTTCACGCTCAAGACGCACAAGCACCTGTACGCCGGCGGACACGGCGATGATGCGGACGACGCGATCGGAACCGAAGGCTGGTCGGTCCGCAAGGCGACCACGGTGCTCCTCGTCGCGACGACGTTCGTCGCCCTGATGAGCGAGTTCCTGGTCGGCGCCGTCCAGGCGACGGCCAAGACCTGGGGCATGACCGAAGTCTTCGTCGGCGTGATCCTCGTTGCCATCATCGGCAATGCGGCGGAGCACTCGACGGCGATCCTGATGGCGCTAAAGAACAAGATGGACATTGCCGTCAACATCGCGGTCGGTTCGTCGATCCAGATCGCGCTGTTTGTCGCCCCGCTGCTCGTCTTCCTGAGCTATGCGATCGGCCCGCAACCGATGGACCTGATCTTCACCAGCTTCGAGGTCGTCGCCATCGCCCTGTCGGTGTTCATCATCACGACGGTCTCGCAGGACGGCGAATCGAACTGGATGGAAGGCGTGCAGCTGCTCGCGGTCTACGCGATCCTGGCCCTCGCGTTCTTCTTTCTTCCCGCATGAGCGGCGTCAAGGTGCGACGCCGTTCCGACGCCAGCCTGATGCGCCGGTCTCCACACCCGCACCACTAAGGAGCGCCACATGTACAAGCACATCCTCCTGCCCACCGACGGGTCCGATTTGTCCAAGCAGGCGATCGCCAGCGCGCTCGAACTCGCCGCGGCGATCGGCGCGCGAGTCACGGTGCTGTGCGTCGTTGTCGATACGCCGGTCGCCGCGGGCATCGGCAAGGCGATGCGCGACAAGGACGAACCCGTCAAGGCGGCCGAGCAAGACCTCGCGGCCATCGGCAAGCAGGCCACGCAGAAGGGCGTGCCGCACGAGTGCTACTACGTGGTGGCGCCCTGGCCGCACGAAGAGATCGTCAAGGCCGCCCAGACCAAGGGCTGCGACCTGATCTTCATGGCCTCGAAGGGCAAGGGCGCGATCGCCGGCTTCTTCCTTGGCAGCGAGGCGGACAAGGTGGCCAAGCACAGCACGGTGCCGGTGCTGCTGCATCGCTGAGCGGAATCGCGTAGACCGCGTGCCCGCGCGGCGCGCCCCTTACGTGCCGGCGGAAATTTCGGCGGCAGCCCGAACCACGGCTTCGCGCAGCCAGGCGTGAGCAGGCTCTTGCTCCTGGCGGCGATGCCAGAGCATGCTGACATCGATGCCGGGCAACTCGAACGGCA
Organism: Rhizobacter sp.; assembly: GCA_031396305.1. Taxonomy (GTDB): domain Bacteria; phylum Pseudomonadota; class Gammaproteobacteria; order Burkholderiales; family Burkholderiaceae_C; genus JAEMQF01. Next base: position 10,830 of record JANNKM010000416.1, on the reverse strand, counting down.
ATGCACAACTGGTCAATTTCGATGTGAAGCCCGCGGCCGGGAAGAAGCTGGCCGGCAGCACCGTCAGCAAGTCGGACTGGTGCACCGCCGCCCCGGCGGTGAAGAAGCTGTTCACCGTGATCATCACGTGCCGGCTGCGGCCCAGGCGCTCGAGGGCCTCATCGACAAAGCCGCGCGCTTGGCTGGCAAAGGCCACGCGCAGGTGCTGCGCCGCGCAATAGGCGTCGAGCGTCAGCGCGCCGGGCGCGGCCAGGCGATGCCGGCGCCGCATCACGCACACGTAGCCGCATTCGTACAGCTGCTCGCGCTGCACGATAGCGTCGTCGTCTTCGGCGAGCGCTGCGGCCACTTCGGGAAAGAAGCCCAGCGCGACGTCGGCGCCGCCCTGCTCGAGCATGGTGCGCGGGTCGCGGGTCGTGAGCGGCACGAATCGAAGGTGGACCCGCGCTCGATCGTGGAGCAGGCGGGCCACGAGCACGGGAACGAACAGCGCCGCGGTGGCATCGGCCATCGCCAGCGTGAAGGTGTGCGCGTCGACGGCCGGGTCGAAGCCTTTCGGCTCGAAGGCCTCGTGCAGGCTGTCCAGCGAGCTGCGCACGGTGGGCCACAGCGCTTCAGCGTGCGCGGTCGGCGTGACGCCGGTCGAGCTCGGAATGAAAAGCTCCTCGCGCGTCGATTCGCGCAGGCGTCGAAGGGCATTGCTGACCGCCGGCTGCGTCATCGCCAGGCGAGCGGCTGCACGCGTGACGTTGCGTTCCACCATCACCACGTCGAACACCTTGAGCAGGTTCAAGTCCAGCGTACGGAAATTGGTCGGGCGGTTGTTCATGGGTATGCAGCTCCGGCTGCCGGCGTGGCAGCGGCTCGCGGAATCTGGGAGTTTCTGAAGGCCATTGGCGAGTTTCGCGCTCGCAAGGAAATGCGTCTGCTGGCAGACAACGTGGCGCTGACACGGCCTGAGCTGGCTGCTCGCCTTTGCGCGGCGGCGCGCCAGAGCTGGATGCAATTGCGTCTGCGCACGTTTCGCCGCGTGGCTCGCGCGGCGCCGGGGCGTGAGCGACGTTCTTGACGCAGGCCCATACCGTGGCGGTAATGGAAGCGTCCAGAACGGCATTGGACTGCTCCGACTGCCCACTCTATGATTCAGTCGATACGCAGCGCGCAACCCGGCGCATCCGACAGCGGAGACAAGCAGGTGATCGTCCAGACCCAGCGCGATGTGACGGCTGCCGTTCTTGCAGAACTGGAGCGTGCCGACGACCCTCGCTTCAAGCAGATCATGAGCGCTGCGGTGCGCCACCTGCACGACTTCGTGCGCGAGGCGAAATTGACGGAAGCCGAGTTCCACCAGGCCTGCGGTGTCATCGCCACCCTGGGCCAGCTGTCGAACCAGTCGCACAACGAAGTCGTGCTGATTGCCGGGTCGCTGGGCGTGTCGTCGCTGGTGTGCCTGCTCAACAACGGCGACAACGGCCAGACCGACACGACGGCGAATCTGATGGGTCCGTTCTGGCGCATGAACTCGCCGCCGACGCGCAACGGCGAATCGATCGTGCGCGGCCCGACGCCGGGCGCTCCGATCTTCGTCAACGCCTGGGTGCGAGACCGGCAGGGGCGCGCGATCGCGGGCGCGCAAGTCGACGTCTGGCACACGTCGGCGGAAGGCTTTTACGAGAACCAGGATCCGGCGCAAGCCGACATGAACCTGCGCGGCAAGCTGACCACCGATGCGCAGGGGCATATCGCTTTCAGAAGCGTCAAGCCCGCCGGCTACCCGATCCCGCTCAGCGGCCCCGTGGGTGCGCTGCTGCGCGCGCAGGGGCGTCACAACATGCGCCCCGCGCACATCCACTTCATGATTCACAAGCCCGGCTTCAAGATCCAGTTCTCGCAGGTCTATTCGAGCGACGACCCGAACCTGGAGACCGACGTGCAGTTTGGCGTGACGAAGGCACTGGTCGGCCAGTACGTGCTGCACTCCGACGCGCCCGCACCGGCGGACGACGTGAAGGGAGCGTGGTACTCGCTGGACCATCACTTCGTGATCGAGCCCGGCGACGCGATCCTGCCCAAGCCACCCATCACCGGCAAGGCCATGGGTGAGCGGCCGGCGCAGTCGGTGCTGCAACGCCGACGCTGATTCGGCAGGACACAACATGCCCCTCGTGCACGCCGATGCGCTGTAAATCCGAATGCGGCGCCTGGCCGGGCACCCCGTGGCACGCCCTGATGGACAACGCGAGCATTCGGGGTTAAACAAGCGCCATCCGCTCACTTCAAGGAAGGAAACCACATGATCCCCCCACGCGTGAATGTCGACGTTGTGCGCGCCAGCATCGGTGACTATGCCGACAAGAAGCAGACCGCCGAGCAGCGCTATGAAATCTACAAGGAGCTGATCGGCTTCCTGCCGCCGCGCATCGAGGCGCGCATCAACGTGACCGGCGCGCTGGACCCGGAACTGCTCGACTTGCAGGAGCAGATGCGTGCGCGTGCCATGTACCCGAAATGCTTCGATGTGAAGACGTCTCAGCTCATGCTGTTCGGCATGCTGCTGATGGACATGAACGACGCGGCGCCGCTGCACGGCATCGCGGCACGCCGCGCCGGTGCAAGCTGGGAAGAGATGCAGGCGGTGGTCAGCCTGGCGTTCCTGTTCCGCGGTCTTTCGGCGGCGAACCGCGGCGCCGAACTACTGGCCAACATCGCCAAGCGCGAAAGCGAGGGCGACGCAAAACATGCCGCCGCCGACGGGCGCTGACGACGCGCAAGCGGCGCGGCGCATGCCGCGCCGGCCAATCGACCCATTTCGAAAGGAGTAGACCATGACTGGTGTGATCGCAACGACCGTGGTTGCGCATGTGCCCACGCTGGGGCTCGCGAAGAACACGCCCGAGTACCAGCAGACTCTGGTCGCAGCGGAGCGTGCCATGGGCGCGCACCTGCGCAACACGCTCAAGCCCGATCTGTGGGTCGTGATCTCGACGCATTGGGTCGCGACATTCGACTGGCTGGTCACGATGCACGAGATGCACGACGGCATTTGCGTGGCCGACGAGGCGCCGAACCTGATCCCGGGCGTTCCCTACAAATTCCGCGGCGACCCGGAGTTCGCGAACGCGCTGATCGAAGGTTTCAGCGACGCCGAAATCCCGTCTGCACGCAACGACTCGCCGCACTACGAATGGGACTACGGCACCTTCGTGCCCTTGCAGTACATCGACCCCGATTCGTCGGTCCCGGTGGTGTGCCTGCCTTCGGTGCTGATGGCCAATCATGAAGAATGCCTGCGCGCCGGCGCGGCGGTGCATGCCACCGCCAAGCGCCTGGGCCGGCGCGCCGTGTTCGTGACCAGTTCCGCCTTCAGCCACGTGCTCGCCCGCGGGCGCCAGAACTGGCCCACACCGGAGCGCGTCGCGGCCGACCATCGATTCATCAACCGCCTCAAGGAAGGCGCGCTGCTGGAGGCGATCGGCGGTTTCACCGAGTACAGCCGCTTCGTCGGTGCCGAGATGGGCGGGCGACCGCTGGCCACGATGCTCGGCGTGGCCCAGGCCATGGCCAGGGAAGGCAAGGCCATCGTGGGGCGCCAGTACGGCGACTACGCGCAGTCTTCAGGCAGCGGCAACGCCGTGCTGCTGATGACCGACGCAGACACGCTGGCGGCGATCCACTGAGCAACTGTCATTCCGGCGAAGGCCGGGATCCAGGTCGGTGGAGTGCGGCAAAGGGTGGATCCCGGCGTTCGCCGGGATGACATACAAGAGCCTGAGCCGCCAGAAGGGAGAGTGCGACATGAGCAAACACATCCTGAACTTCATCAACGGCGAATTCGTCGCATGCGCGAGCGGCAAGAAATTCGAGAAACGCATTCGGTCCGTACGCCCAACGAACGACGCAATATGCAGTTTTATCTGAATGGCTACGCACCCGGCGACCCCGACGTTCTCAAGGCGAAGCTGCCCGACACCGTCGACGTTCTCGTCATCGGCAGCGGGCCCGCCGGGGCATTGCTGGCCGCACAGCTGTCGAATTTCCCCAGCATCAGCACGCGGCTGATCGAGCGTCGCGAGGGCGCGCTCCAGGTCGGTCAGGCCGACGGCATCGCCTGCCGCACGGTGGAGATGTTCGAGGCTTTCGGCTTGGGTCAGAAGCTCGTGCGCGAGGCCTACTGGGTCAACGAGACCGTCTTCTGGCGACCGTCGCCAGAAGACCGTGGGCGGATCGTGCGCACCGGTCGCATCCAGGACACCGAGGACGGCTTGTCGGAGTTCCCGCATCTCATCGTCAACCAGGCCCGCCTGCAGCAGTACCTGCTTGACTACATGCGCAATTCGCCGACGCGGCTGGAGGCCAACTACGGGTTGGAATTCATGACCCTGAAGGTTGAGGCGGAAGGTGAGCACCCGGTCGTCGTCACGCTGCGCGATGTGGCCAAGGGCTCGCGGACCACCGTGCGCGCCAAGTACGTGGTCGGCTGCGACGGTGCACGCAGCGCGGTGCGTGATTCGATCGGGGCCGTGCCGCAGGGCGACTTCGCCAACCACGCCTGGGGCGTGGTGGACATGCTGGCCACAACCGACTTCCCGGATATCCGGCTGAAGGCCGCGATCCAGTCTGGGGATGAGGGCAACATCCTGCTCATCCCGCGCGAGGGCGGCTACATGGTGCGGCTCTACGTCGACCTCGGCGAGATCGACCCGAACCATCGCGATGCCTTCCGTGACAACACCCAGGAAAAGGTCATCGCGATCGCGCAGCGAGTGCTGCGCCCGTACACGCTCGACGTGAAAAGCGTGGTGTGGTTCGCGGTGTACCAGGTCGGCCAGCGCGTCACGGATCGGTTCGACGACGTCCCGGCGAACCAGGTCGGATCGCGCTTGCCGCGCGTCTTCATCGCCGGCGACGCCTGCCACACGCACAGCGCGAAGGCCGGCCAAGGCATGAACGTGTCGATGCAGGACACGTTCAACCTCGGCTGGAAACTTGCCAGCGTTCTCGAGGGGCGTGCCAAGCCGGAACTGCTGCACACCTACTCCGCCGAGCGCCATGCCATCGCCCAGGGGCTCATCGATTTCGACAAGGAGTGGTCGAAGATCATGGCGTCGCCACCGAAGGATCCGAGCCGCCCGGAACTCGGCGGAGTGGATCCGCAAGAGCTGCAGGCCTACTTCGTGAAATCGGGTCGCTACACGGCCGGTGTGGCGACGCACTACGCGCCGACGACAGCACTGACCGCCAAAGCAATGCACCAGGACCTCGCCAAGGGCTTCACGATCGGCATGCGTTTCCACTCGGCGAGCGTCGTGCGCCTGGCCGACGCCAAGCCGGTGCAGCTCGGCCATGCCGCGCGTGCCGATGGCGCCTGGCGCATCTACGCCTTTGCCGACGCAAGCGGCAAGCACTTGCGCGAACTCGCCGCGTTCCTGGCGGAATCGCCGAAGTCGCCGATCCGTCGCTTCACCCCGACGGGAGCCGACTTCGACATCGATAGCTGCATCGACTTTCGCGCGGTCTTCCAGCAGCCACACCGCGAGCTCAAGGTGGAGGAACTGCCGTCCATGCTGCTGCCGCGCAAAGGTTGCTTCGGGCTTATCGACTACGAGAAGGTCTACTGCCCGGACCTCAAAGGCGGTCCCGACATATTCGATCTGCGTGGCATCGACCGCGCGAAGGGTGCGATCGTCGTCGTCCGCCCTGACCAGTACGTGTCGAACGTGTTGCCGCTGGACGCGTTTGACGAACTCGCTGCCTTCTTCGGACAATTCCTGATCGATCGGCACTAGGGTCTGTTGACCTCGCGCACATGGGCCTGCAGGTCCGAAGGGAGCCTGTCATGCCCAGACCCGCGCAAACAGCTTGCGCAATTCTTCCGTCCACAGCACCAGGCTCGCCACCGCCACGAGCGGCAGCAGATCGGCCGGCGCAATCGGCACAGTGTGGAACAGCTCGTTCAGCGGCGCCCAGTACAGCACGGCGATCTGCAGCATCACGCTGATCAGCAGCCCACCCAGCAGCCAGGGGTTGCGCAGGATGCGCAGGCGCAGCGCCGAGTGCGTGTCGGACTGGCAGTTCAGCACGTTGAACCACTGGCACATCGCCAGCACGGTGAAGGTTTCGGTGCGCACCACGTCGAACGGCACGCCTTGCGCCTGGCGCCAGACGAACCAGCCGAATGTCGCCGCCACCGCGGCGGGCACCAGCAGCGCCACGCGGCGCAGCATCGTGTTGCTGAGCAGGCGGTCGTCGCGCGGCACCGGCGCGCGACGCATCTCGTCGCCCTCCGGCGGGTCCATCACCAGGTTCACGGTGAGCGTGCTCTCGGTGACGATGTTGACCCACAGGATCTGCACCGCCGACAGCGGCAAGCGGTAGCCCAGCAGCAAGGCCAGCAGCAGCACGACCACTTCGTCGATCGAGGTGATGAACAGGAACAGGATCACTTTCTTCAGGTTCGCGTAAACCACGCGGCCCTGTTCGACGGCGCCGACGATCGTGGCGAAGTTGTCGTCGGTGATGACGATCTTGGCAGCGCTCTTGGCGACCTCGGTGCCGGTGATGCCCATGGCCACGCCCACGTCGGCGCGCGCCAGCGCTGGCGCGTCGTTCACGCCGTCGCCCGTCATCGCCACCACGTCGCCGCGCGCCTGCAGCGCCTGCACGATGCGCAGCTTCTGCGCAGGGTGCACACGCGCGAACACGGCGATGTGCGGCAGCGCGTCGCGCAGGTCGGTCTCGTTCATGCGTTCCAGCTCGGCGCCGTCGACGGCACGGTCACCATCGCCTGCAGAGCCGGGCTCACGCGCGATGCCCAGCTCGCGCGCAATCGCCAGGCCGGTGAGTTTGTGGTCGCCCGTCACCATGATCGGCCGGATTCCCGCAGCGCGGCATTGCGCCACCGCCACCTTGACCTCTTCGCGCGGCGGGTCGATCTGGCCGATCAGGCCGAGCAGCGTGGCGCGGCCGGACCAGGCGTTGAATCCGCCTTCGGCGGTGGCGCCGAATCCGCCTTCGGCGCTGGCGTCGACCCCGCCTGCGGCGGCGCCACCGAAGCCGACGCTCGACGCTTGTGCATCGTCGGTCACCCCGGCCACCGCCAGCACTCGCAGTGCCCGTCCCGCCAAGGCTTCGGCCGCGTCGCGCGCCGCCTTGACGGCCACCGCACCATCGGCCCCGCACAGCCGCAGCACGGCCTCCGGCGCACCCTTGATGAGCACGCCGTGCGACGCCGCGCCGGCGGCGTGGCGCGTGGCCATCATCTTGCTGTCGGAGTCAAACGGCAGTTCGGCTTCGCGCGGCGCGCGGCTACGCAGCTCGCGAACGTCGACGCCGTGCTTGACCGCGGCGACAAGCAACGCGGCTTCGGTCGGGTCGCCGAGAACGCTCCATTGCGTGAGCTCGTCCTGCGGCGCAACGACCTCGGCGTCGTTGCAGAGCACCGCCGCCCGCAGCAACGCGCCGACTGCCGTGTCGGCGCGACCCACCGGGACGCCCGATTCGCTGAGTGCCCCTTGCGGCGCATAGCCCACGCCGGAGACGCCGATCAGGCGATTGCCGGGCAGCCACAGCGCGCTGACGGTCATCTCGTTGCGCGTCAGCGTGCCGGTCTTGTCGGTGCAGATCACGGTGGTGGAACCGAGCGTTTCCACCGCCGACAGGCGCCGGATGATCGCACCGCGCCCGGCCATGCGCTGCATGCCCACGGCCAGCGCGATCGTCATCGCCACCGGCAGACCCTCGGGCACCATCGACACCATCTGGCTGATCGCGACCATGATCACGTCGGCAATGGCGAGGCCACGCAGCAGGCCGAGCACCATGACCGCGGCAAAGAGCAGCAGTGCGCCGACCACCAGGTAGCGACCGAACTGGGCGATGCGCAACTCCAGCGGCGTCTTCGGCTCCTCGGCGTCTTCGGTCAGTCTCGCGATCTTTCCCACTTCGGTGTGCGTTCCCGTCGCGGTGACGACCGCGCGCGCGCGACCCGCCGTGATGTAGGTGCCCGAGAACACCATGTTGTGCCGATCCGCAAGCGCCGTCGCCTCAGGCAGGGCGCTCACGCTCTTGGCCACCGGCACCGACTCGCCGGTGAGCGCGGCCTCGGCGGCAGCGAGCGCCGCGGCATCGATCAGCCGCGCGTCGGCGCCCACCGCGTCGCCCGCGGCGAGCAGCAAGATGTCGCCGGGCACGAGCTCGCGCGCGGGAATCGCCTGCTCGTGGCGTTCGCGCAGCACCCGAACCTGCAGCGCCGAGAGCCGACGCAACGCCGCCATGGACCGCTCGGCGCGCCCTTCCTGGTACGCGCCGATCAGCGCATTGACCAGCACCACGGCGAGGATCACCGCCGCGTCGCCCAAGTGGCCCATGCCCGCGGCGAGCGCCGCGGCGATGAACAGGATGTAGATCAGCGGGCTCTTGAACTGGCGCAGGAACATGAGCAACACTGGGCGCCCGGGCGACTCGGGCAATCCGTTCGGTCCGTGCTCGGTGCCGCGCCGCGCCACGGCTGGCGCCGCCAAACCATGGTCGGCGCTGCTCTCCAGGCGCTCCAGCACGGTCGCGGCGTCCAGGGCGTGCCAGGCGGTTGCGTGATTCATAATCTATGCGCATTGTGGATGGAGAACAAACATGCTGCGTTTCGATGGGTCACCCAAACGACCCACCAATTTAAGCCTGAACGCCAAGGTGCTCGACATGGCACGCGAGTTGGGCATGAACATTTCTCAGACGGTGGACGCACTGCTCGCGCAAGAGGTACAGCGGCGGTACTGGGAGCGCTGGAACGAACAGAACAGGGAAGCGATCAGCGACTACAACGCACGAATCGAGCGCGACGGGCTGCCGCTGGTCAAGTACCGCACGTTCATGAAGGGTCGGTGAGCTCATGGCGCGCTTCGACGCCTTTGCCAACCCCGATGCTTCCGAGCGCAGGCACACGCCTTATCTGCTCGACGTGCAAAACGACTTCATCGATGCTCTGAACACGCGGGTTGTCATCCCGTTGCGCAAGGAGGCAGCCTTCGGAGCCCGGGCGCGGAATTTGAATCCGGTCCTTCTCGTGGCCGACGACTCCGTGGTGCTCGATACGGCGGCCCTCGGCGCCGTCCCGGTTGCCGAACTGCGAAAACGCGTCGCCAACCTGGGCGAGCAGCGCGCTCTCGTCCAAGACGCGCTCGACGCCCTCTTCGGCGCGTACTGAACGCGGCAATCTTGCAGCCCATCACGCGTTCCCGGGGACATGGGTCTCGGGCTGCGTCAGTTCCGTCCGGCCCGCCTGCGCAGCATGCTGCGCCGCCGCCACGCTGCGCCGCTGCCACGGCACCAGACCCGCGACCAGTCCCGCCAGCTCGGTCTCGTCGAGCGTCTCCTTGGCCAGCAGTGCGCGCGCGGCGTGCTCAAGCACGCCGCGGTTGGTGGCGAGGATTTCGCTGGCGCACTCGAAGCCGGCCTGCACGATGCGCTGGATCTGCACTGCGTCGGCGCGGCGCTTGGTGGCGACGAGTGCCGCCTCGTTGACGACATTGGCGAGGTCCGCGCCGGCCAGGCCGACGGTCAGGCCCGCCACCTGGTCCAGGTCGGTTCCCGGGGCGAGCGTAACTTTTTTTCGCGTGCACGCGCAGGATTTCGAGTCTGCCCTTGCGGTCCGGCCGATCGACGAGCACCTGGCGGTCGAAGCGCCCGGCGCGCAGCAACGCGGGGTCCAGGATCTCCGGCCGGTTCGTCGCCGCGAGCAGCACCACGCCCACGCTCGGGTCGAAGCCGTCGAGTTCGACGAGCAACTGGTTCAGCGTCTGCTCGCGCTCGTCGTGGCCGCCGTAGCCGGGAAATGCGCCGCGTGCCTTGCCCAGCGCATCCAGCTCGTCGATGAAGATGATCGCCGGGGCGCTCAGGCGCGCCTGCTCGAAATTGGGGCACGCCGTGGGCGTGTGCGGCTTGACGAAGGTCAAAGGCGCGGCTCGGGGTGGCCGGGTTGGCTAGGACCGGCAAGGTAGGCTTGGCCTTGCGCGAGAACCAGGAGACACCCGCATGCCACGCACCACCCACCCCGAACGGCACCGCACCGAACGCATCGGCTGGCTGCGCGCTGCCGTGCTCGGCGCGAACGACGGCATCGTCTCCACCGCCAGCCTGCTCGTGGGCGTTGCCGGCGCCGGCGCCGGCCGCGCCGAACTGCTCGTGGCCGGTGTTGCCGGGCTGATGGCCGGGGCGATGTCGATGGCCGCCGGCGAGTACGTGTCGGTCAGTTCGCAGTCCGACACCGAGGCTGCCGACATTGCACGCGAACGTGAGGAGTTGCGCGTTGCGCCCGAAGCCGAACACCGCGAACTCGGTGCGATCTACGAAGGCCGCGGCCTCACGCCCGAACTCGCCTCGCAGGTGGCGGCGCAACTGATGCGCCACGACGCGCTCGGGGCGCATTCGCGCGACGAACTGGGCATCTCCAGCACGCTGGCGGCGCGGCCGATGCAGGCAGCGTTCACGTCGGCGCTCACGTTCACGGCCGGCGCCGCGCTGCCGCTGCTTGCGGCGCTGCTCGCGTCGGCAGCGAACGTGGAAGTCGCCATCGTGGCGACGGCTCTGCTGTTCCTGACCGGCCTGGGCGCGCTGTCGGCGCGCGTGGGTGGCGCGCCGGTGGCAAAAGCCGCCGGGCGCGTCGCATTCTGGGGTGCGCTGGCGATGGCCCTGACCTTCGGCGTGGGCAAGCTGTTCGGCACGGTGGTCTGAGTCCGTTTTCCGCAGACGTCCTACCGGCGGTCGCCGGGGTGTCCGGGGTGCCGACTCATTGTTTACTGTGCGCCCCCACCACCGTGGTCAAAAAGCAGCCCGCGT
>JANNKM010000338.1:0-3534 GCA_031396305.1 Rhizobacter sp. | reverse complement strand
CGATGCGTTGCCATCAACTCGTTAAATCTGGCCAGGCGCCACAGGTCGATCTTCAACGACGCGGCGAGCAGCCACGACCAGGGGTCCGTGTTGCCCACCAGCGCGATCGGCTCGCTGGGCGCGTCGTCGCGCTGCGCCAGGTGCCCGGCAGGGGCTGGCCTCTTCGGGTACGGGCTCTGAACGAAAGGAATGACCATGGCGCACCTCGGCTTTGCGTGTTCGTCGGCCACCGCAATTGGCGGCACGTTGCAAAGATAGCGGTGCCAGGTCAGCCCGATGCGCCGAATTGAACCGGGCACAACGGCCATCTCGGCCGCGCACGGGGCAAGCCGCGAAATTAGGCACGGGCAGCGGCACGGGCGAACGAGCGCAACAGGCAACCGCCACGCGGCAGCCCGGTTTGCCGAAGTGGCGCGATCTGGCGCCGTCGCGCTTGCCGGTCCCTACGCCTTGGGCAGCGTCACGCCGGTCTGGCCCTGGTACTTGCCGCCGCGGTCTTTGTAGCTGGTCTCGCAGACTTCGTCGCTCTCGAAGAACAGCACCTGCGCGCAGCCTTCTCCCGCGTAGATCTTGGCTGGCAACGGCGTGGTGTTGCTGAATTCGAGCGTCACGTAGCCCTCCCATTCGGGCTCGAACGGCGTGACGTTGACGATGATGCCGCAGCGCGCGTAGGTGCTCTTGCCCAGGCAGATCGTCAGCACGTTGCGCGGGATGCGGAAGTACTCGATCGTGCGTGCCAGGGCGAAGCTGTTCGGCGGAATGACGCAGACGTTGGCAGCGATGTCGACGAAGCTGCGCTCGTCGAAGTTCTTCGGGTCCACGACCGTGCTGTAGACGTTCGTGAAGACCTTGAATTCGGGCGCGCAGCGGATGTCGTAGCCGTAGCTGCTGGTGCCGTAGCTGACGATGCGCTGGCCCTCTGCGCCCAGGCGCACCTGGCCGGGCTCGAAGGGCTCGATCATGCCGTGCTGCTGCGCCATGCGGCGGATCCACTTGTCGCTCTTGATGCTCATTTCTGATCTCGTGATGTGCCCGGCGATTGTGGCAGCGCATCCTGCCGGTCCCGACATCGCGACGCGGACAATCGGCTCGGGGGTATCCAGGTCGCCGTGCATGGCCTAACATCCGGGCGTACCCGCCAACCCCGAGACTGCACCATGCGCCGCGCCGTCGACCTGCTGAGCCAGTACGCCGAATACCACCGCGACCGGCGCAACATCATGAGCCACTTCATTGGTGTGCCGATGATCGTGTTCGCTGTCGGCATCCTGCTCGCGCGCCCGGCATTCGCGCTGGGTGATGCCGTGCTCACGCCGGCCTGGCTGGTGTTCGCTCCGGTCGCGGCCTGGTACCTGACGCGCGGCAGTCTGTTCCTCGGCGTGGCGGTGAGCCTGGAGGTTGCCGCGCTGCTCTGGCTGGGGCAGTTGGTGGCCGGCGGCAGCACGGCCTCATGGCTTGTCTGGGGTGTCGGCTTCTTCGTCGTCGGCTGGCTGATCCAGTTCGTCGGCCACTGGTACGAGGGCAGGAAGCCGGCGTTCGTCGACGATCTGTCGGGCCTGCTCGTCGGCCCGATGTTCGTCAGCGCGGAAGGCCTGTTCATGCTCGGGTGGAACAAGGCCTTGCTCGCGCAGATCGAGCAGCGCGTGGGGCCGACGGTGCTGCGCGACATGGCGCGCATTGCCTGAACGCGAGCCCTCAACCCGACCCTCCTATGTCATCCCGGCGCACGCCGGGATCCACCCTCGGATCACGATCCTGGATCCCGGCCCCGTGTCGAGCACGGGGTGGCACTTTCGCCGGGATGACGCTGCTCAGGTGACCTGTGAGCCACGCGCCGGCTCGGGCTGAGCGTCGAAGCGCTCGAAGCCGCAGTAGCAGATGAAATGGCGGCTCAATGCCCGGCCGAACAAGGCCAGACCCAGTTGCTCCGCAAGCTCCAGCCCCATCTGCGTGATGCCGCTGCGCGACACGACGATGGGCACGCTCATTTGCGCCGACTTGATCACCATCTCGCTCGTCAGGCGGCCGGTCGTGTAGAAGATCTTGTCGGCGCCCGTCAGCCCCTGCAACCACATCCAGCCGGCAATCGTGTCGATCGCGTTGTGCCGGCCGACGTCTTCGACGAACATCAGCAGCTTGTCCTGCTCGAACAGCGCGCAGCCGTGCACCGAGCCCGACGACTTGTAGGTGCTTTCCTGCACACGCATCGCATTGAGCAAGCCGTACAGAATCGTCTGGCTCAGGCGCGCGCGCGGGTCGTCCAGGGCCGGCAGCGTCAGAGTATCCAGTTCATTCATCAGGTCGCCGAACACGGTGCCCTGGCCGCAGCCGGTGGTGACGACTCTTTTTGACGTCTTTTCATCGAACCGCTCGATGCCGGCGCGGGTTTTCACGGCCGCGGCATTCACGTCCCAATCCACCGTGATCGAGTCGATGTCGTCCAGCGACTCGACCAGGCGCTGGTTGCGCAGGTAGCCGAGCACCAGCAGTTCGGGCGCTGCGCCCAGCGTCATCAAGGTCACGAGTTCGCGCTTGTCGACGAACACCGTCAGCGCGCGTTCCGCAGGGATGGAGATGACCCGGCGCTGGCCGTATTCGTCGAGAACGTTCACCTCGCGCACCAGCGGCGCGCTGGCCGCGGTAAAGCGGGGGATGCGGGTCATCGTGGCAGGCACTGCTTCAGACACCGGAGCAGGCTACACCACCCGCACTCGCTTGGCGGCCTGGGCGCCCATGTGCCCCCGCGGCCGCAGGGGTTGCGCCGTGGCGCCGCGCGCGCTCAGGACTTCTTCGCGGGCGCCGCCGGAGCGGCGGTTGCTGCCGGCGCAGGTGCGGCCGGCGCCGCGGCAGCGGCAGGTGTGCCCGCAGGGGCCGGCATGACGAACGGCCCCGGATCGGCGCACGCGGGAGTCTCGGTCGGTGGCTTGGTTTCCTTGGCCGCCGCCTTCATCGACGTGTAGTACCTGGTCGCCGCCTTTTCCATCGACTTGCAGAGCTGGAAGTCGGCGACCTTGTTGCCATGTGCGGTCTTCGCAGCGGCTTCGGCGGCCTTGGCCTTGGCTTCGTCGTTCAACGGCGGCAACTTGGCCCACGCCGGGGCGGACAAGGCAAACGCACTGAACAAGGCGATGGACAGACAACGCATGGTGTATTCCTCGGATCGAATCGAATCAAATTTGCGCGGCAGGTCGTGCCGGCGCATCGGTCGCCAAGGCCGCGCCGGGCGTGCGCAGCCGCGGGATCTTGCCCGCCACCACGTCGGCGTGCCAGAGTTCATGGTGTTCCTTGGCCCAGGCGTCGTCGACGACACCGGTGCGCATGGCGTCCAGGGCGCCCCTGGTGCCGATCGTGCCGAGGTAGATGTGCCCCAGGAACAGCGTCATCATCAACACCGCGGCGACGGAGTGGATGATGTGGGAGATCTGCATATTGCCGCGCGTGTAAGCGAAACCGGGAATCAGCTTGTCCAGCACCAGCCCGGAGCCCACGACGACCAGGCCGAGCGCGAACACCCCCACCCAAAAGATCACCTTC
>JANNKM010000278.1:0-3335 GCA_031396305.1 Rhizobacter sp. | reverse complement strand
GGGCCCCGCTGGGGGGGGGGCGGGGGGGGGGGTGGCGGGGCCCCGCCCACCACCGCGACGCGGTCGACATGCTGGGCTACCTGTTCTTCGTGGGCGACAAAGACAAAACCGATCTGCCCTATGTCAGCGAACCCGACGCAGACAACGCGTGGTGCCGGCTGCGGCATGAGGCGGCACTGAATCCGCGCGCGATCGTGCGCCAGGCCGAAGCCGCGCACGAACGCTACGGCTTCAACGACTTCAAGCTCAAGGGCGGTGTGCTGCGCGGCGCGGAAGAAATTGAAGCCGTGCGGGCGCTGCACGAGCGCTTCCCGCAAGCCCGCGTGACGCTCGACCCCAACGGCGGCTGGCTGCTGAAAGACGCGATTTCGCTGATGCGCGACATGCACGGCGTCGTCGCCTATGCCGAAGACCCGTGTGGCGCCGAAGGCAGCTTCTCGGGCCGCGAAACGATGGCCGAATTCCGCCGCGCCACCGGCCTGCCCACGGCAACCAACATGGTCGCCACCGACTGGCGTCAACTGAGCCACGCGCTGGCGCTGCAAAGCGTGGACATCCCGCTGGCCGACCCGCATTTCTGGACGATGGCCGGCTCGGTACGCGTGGCGCAGACATGCCGTGACTGGGGCCTGACCTGGGGCTCGCATTCGAACAACCACTTCGACGTGTCGCTCGCGATGTTCACCCACGTCGCCGCGGCCGCGCCCGGGCGCGTGACGGCGATCGACACCCACTGGATCTGGCAGGACGGGCAGCGCCTGACGAAAGCGCCGTTGCAGATCGTCGAGGGCCGTGTGCGGGTGCCATCAAAGCCGGGTCTGGGCATCGAGCTCGACATCGCCGAGGTCGAGCGCGCGCACCAGCTCTATCTCAACCACGGCCTGGGCGCGCGGGATGACGTTGCGGCGATGCAGTACCTGATCCCGGGCTGGCGCTTCAACCCCAAGCGCGCCGCACTCGATCGCTGAAACCGCACGGCCGGCAGCCGGCACACCACCACGACGGAGACGATGACATGCGCGACGACACCCCCACCCCACGCCGCGGTTTCCTGAAAACCGCGGCAAGCACTGGCCTGGCCACGCTCGGCAGCACCCTCGGCGCGAGCGCCTGGGCACAGGCGTTCAGCTTCACGCCGAACCAGCGCTACCCCGACCCCTCGGTGCTCATCCTCGATCCGAGCTTCACCCGCTACCGCATCTACAGCAGCACGGTCGAACAAGTGGCCAGCGGAATGCGCTGGGCCGAAGGGCCGGTCTACTTCCCCGAAGGGGGCTACGTGCTGCTGAGCGACATTCCGAACAATCGCATCATGAAGTACAGCGAGAAAGACGGCAGCTTCAGCGTCTTTCGCAGCCCCGCCAACTACGCCAACGGCAATACGCGCGACCGGCAAGGCCGCCTCATCACGTGCGAGCACTCGGTGACGCGGCGCGTCGTGCGCACCGAGGCGGACGGCAAGCTCACCGTGCTCGCCGACAGCTTCGAGGGCCGACGCCTCAACGCACCGAACGACGTCGTCGTCAAATCCGATGACAGCCTCTGGTTCACCGACCCCCTGTTCGGCATCAACGGCGAATGGGAGGGCTCGCGCGCCAAGCCCGATCAGGCCACGACCAACGTGTACCGCCTGGGCAGCGACGCCAAGATCACGGCCGTGATCACCGACATCGTGAACCCCAATGGCCTGGCGTTCTCGCCCGACGAGAAGAAGCTCTACGTCGTGGAGTGGCGCGGCACGCCGAACCGCAGCATCTGGAGCTTCGACGTCAACGCCAACGGCACGCTGGCCAACAAGACCAAACTGATCGATGCAGCGGACCAGGGTGCGCTGGACGGCTTCAAGGTGGACCGCGACGGCAACCTGTGGTGCGGCTGGGGCAGCAACGGCGCACTGCAACCCGAACCCACCGAAGTGGGCGGGCGCAAAGTGTTCCAATTGCGCGGCAAGTCGGAAGACCTGGACGGCGTGATGGTGTTCAACCCGCAAGGCAAGGCGATCGGCTTCATCAAGCTGCCCGAGCGCTGCGCGAACCTGTGCTTCGGCGGGCCGAAGAATAACCGCCTGTACATGACGAGCTGCCATTCCCTGTACGCGCTGTACGTGGAATCGCACGGCGCAACCTGATGAAGGAATCGATGATGAACCGTTGGCATTCACTCTTGAGCAAATGTGGCTTTGCCACTTCGCTCAATCCCCACGGGGGATGGGCGCCGCCAGGCGGCGTCCTGGGGGCGCTCATACGCGGCACGCTGGGCGCAGCACTCGCGGCACTGTTGACCGGCCCCACCGTGGCGCAAGACACCTGGCCCAGCAAACCGGTGAAGCTGATCAGCCCGTTCCCGGCCGGCGGCACGAGCGACATCATGGCGCGGTTGCTGGCGGAAGCGCTCGGCAAGGAACTCGGGCAGCAGTTCATCGTCGAGAACATCGGCGGCGCGGGGGGCACGATAGGCACGCTGCGCGGAGCGAAGGCAACCCCTGACGGCTATACGTTGATGCAGACCGGCGTCGGTCAGAACGCGGTCGCGCATGGCCTGGACCCCAAACTCGGCTACGACTCGCTGAAGGATTTCGTGCACCTCGCCCAGGTGCATTCCGGCCCGAACGTGCTGGTCGTGAATGCAAACACGCCTTTCACCAGCTTCAAGCAACTTGTCGACTACGTGCGTCAGAACCCGGGCAAGCTGAACTACGGGTTCACGCACGCGGCCTCGGGCCACATGGCGATGGAGCTTCTCAAGCAGCGCGCCAGCGAATGCCCGACAGGCGTCAAGGAATGCAACGGCTTCTTCCTCGTGGGTATTCCATACCGCGGCGGCGGGCCGATGATGCAAGACCTGCTGGGCGGGCAGATTCCGCTGATGTTCATCAACCAGGATGTGGCGCTGCCGCACGTCAAGGCGGGCAAGCTGCGCGCGCTGGCAGTGACGAGCCTGCAGCGCAATTCCCTGTATCCCGATGTGCCGACCGTCGCCGAGAGTGGCTTCGCGGGTTACCAGGCGCTGTCGTGGTCGGGCATTTCCGCCATCAAGGGCACGCCGCAACCCGTCGTCGACAGGCTCGAAACGGCGCTGCGCAAGGTGATGACCTCGCCCGAGATCAAGCAGCGCCTGGAATCGGTGGGCTTCGTCGTGCCGCAGCCGGGTGCCAGACCGTATGCCGATTTCGTGAAGAGCGAGATCGATCTGTGGACACGGGTCATCAAGACGGCGGGGATCAAGCCGGAATGAACGGTGCTGGCAGCTCGGCCGACCGCATCGCCTGGGTGCGGTTCTCGTCTTGCTACCTGCCCCTGGCCACGCCGATCAGCGACGCGAAGGTGCTGACGGGC
>JANNKM010000252.1:0-2438 GCA_031396305.1 Rhizobacter sp. | reverse complement strand
CCACCGACCCAGCCCCCCCAACGCAGCCCCAACCCGAAGGGCCGGGGCGAGTTGCGGTGCCATTCGTCGTTGTCGGCTCGTTGCGTGGCCCCGCCACGCGCCTCGCCGACGCCTAGTCTGGCACCGCAACTCGCCTCGGCGCGGGCCCGACCCAAAGCCCGACAGGCTCCTAGTGTTTGGGCGCGGCGCTGCCACCCGGGCCGATACTCGCCATCAGCCGGTCCGTGCCGGCGATCGCGAGGGCTGAGAGCAGAAACGTGACGTGGATCACCGTCTGATACAGCAGCACCTTTTCGGTGTAGTTGTCGGCGTTGATGAAGGTCTTGAGCAGGTGGATCGAGCTGATGCCGATGATGGAGGTGGCGAGCTTCACCTTGAGCACTGACGCGTTCACATGGCTCAGCCATTCGGGCTGGTCAGGGTGGCTTTGCAGGTTCATGCGCGACACGAAGGTCTCGTAGCCGCCGACGATCACCATGATCAGCAGGTTCGAAATCATCACCACATCGATCAGGCCGAGCACGACGAGCATGATGATCGTCTCGTTGAGTTTGGGCGCGGCACCTCCGTAGTCGCCCTTGTAGCCGATGCCGCCGACCAGGATTTCGAGCGCCGCGCGGTCGCCGAACACCGCCTGGATCAGGTGCGTCAGTTCGACCCAGAAATGGAACACGTAGACGCATTGCGCGAGGATCAGTCCAAGGTACAGCGGCAGCTGCAGCCAGCGACTCATGAAAATGAAGTTCGGGATCGGCCGCAGCCTGGCTTCGGTCGGATCGAGGATCTGAGGCATCGAGGGGCTTTCCTGGGAGATATCAAGGGGCGGCGAATTGTAGTTGCGGCGTCTGGGCGGTACGTCGCGCGAAGACGCTAAAGTCCGGGGGAACAACCACCCCGCAAGCACCTGTCATCCCGGCGCAAGCCGGGATCCATGCGCTCGGCACAAGGTGGACATCGGCTTGCGCCGGGATGACGCCATACGAGTGACCACCAGGAGACGATGATGACGAGCCCTTCCACCCTCTATCCCCCGTCCGAGGCGGCGATGCGCGGCGCCCATGTGTCGGGCATGGCCGCCTACAACAAGCTGTGCGACGAGGCCAAGGCCGACCCTGTGGGCTATTGGTCGCGCCTGGCGCGAGAACTGGTGAGCTGGAAAACGCCGTTCACGAAAGGACTCGACGAATCGAACGCGCCGTTCTTCAAGTGGTTCGAAGACGGCACGCTCAACGTGTCGTACAACTGCCTGGACCGCCACGTGAATGCCGGGCTGGGCGCGAAGACGGCGATCATCTTCGAGGCTGATGACGGGAAGGTGACGAAAGTCAGCTACAGCGAATTGCTGACACGCACCTGCCAGCTCGCCAATGCGCTGAAAGCGCGCGGCGTCCGACGAGGCGACCGCGTCGTGATCTACATGCCGATGTCCGTGGAAGGCGTGCTGGCGATGCAGGCCTGTGCGCGCATCGGCGCGACGCACTCGGTGGTGTTCGGCGGCTTCTCGGCGCAGAGCCTGCGCGACCGCATCGAAGACGCGGGCGCCGTGATAGTGATCACCGCCGACGAACAGCAGCGCGGTGGTAAGTCGTTGCCGTTGAAGGCGATCGTCGACGACGCGATCGCGCTGGGCGGCTGCGACTCGATCCGCGACGTCATCGTCTATAAGCGCACCGGCGGCAAGGTGGCATGGAACGCGCCGCGCGACCAATGGCTGCATGAAATCGTCGCGAGCCAGCCCAGCACCTGCGAGCCCGAATGGGTGGGTGCCGAGCACCCGCTGTTCCTGCTTTACACCTCGGGCTCCACCGGCAAGCCCAAGGGCGTTCAACATTGCACCGGTGGCTACCTGGTTCACGCCGCGCTGACGACAAAGTGGACCTTCGATCTCAAGGCGAACGACGTGTTCTGGTGCACGGCGGATATCGGTTGGGTCACCGGCCACACCTATGTGGCCTACGGCCCTCTGGCGCTGGGCGGCACCGAAGTCGTTTTCGAAGGCGTTCCGGTCTACCCCGACGCCGGCCGCTTCTGGAAAATGATCCAGGACCACAACGTGAGCGTGTTCTACACCGCGCCCACGGCGATCCGCTCGCTCATCAAGGCCGCCGAAGGCAACGCCGCAGTGCACCCGGACCGCTATGACCTGAAGTCGCTGCGCATTCTCGGCACGGTGGGTGAGCCGATCAACCCCGCCGCGTGGGAGTGGTACCACAAGCACATCGGCGGCGGGCGCTGCCCGGTGGTGGACACCTTCTGGCAGACAGAGACCGGCGGCCATGTGATCACGCCGCTGCCCGGCGCCACGCCGCTCGTGCCGGGTTCGTGCACGCTGCCGTTTCCGGGGGTCCGGGTGGCAAAGTCTGCGTGATCGGTCTTGGCCTGATCGGTCAGCTGACCGTCCGTTTGGCGCGCGCGTCTGGCCTTGATGTCGTCGGAAT
>JANNKM010000241.1:0-7083 GCA_031396305.1 Rhizobacter sp. | reverse complement strand
AAGATCACGCTGATCGACGACAGCTACAACGCCAACCCCGACTCGGTGCGCGCGGCGATCGACGTGCTGGCCGGCCTGCCGGGGCCGCATTGGCTGGTGCTGGGCGACATGGGCGAGGTGGGCGACGAGGGCGTGGCCTACCACCGCGAAGTCGGCAGCTACGCCCTGCAATCCGGGGTGCAGGTGCTGTGGACGGTCGGGGAGTTGAGCCGCCACAGCGCTGCGGCGTTTGCCGGTGCCCGCCACTTCACGAGCGTCGAAGACCTGCTGGCAGTCCTGACCGAGGCGCCGATCTGCGCATCGGCGCTGATCAAGGGTTCGCGTTTCATGAAGATGGAGCGTGTGGTTGCCGCGCTGCTGGCCTCGGGGGGCTCGTCGAATGCTGTTTAGTCTTTCGCAGTGGCTCACGACACTGTCGCCCGAGTTCGGCTTCTTTCGTGTGTTCCAGTACATCACGTTTCGCGCCGTGATGGCGGCGATGACATCGCTGCTCATCGGGCTGGCCCTCGGGCCCTGGGTGATCCGGCGCCTGACTGCGCTGAAGATCGGCCAGCCGATCCGCGAGTATGGCGTGCAGGAGCACCTGACCAAGAGCGGCACGCCGACGATGGGCGGCGTGCTGATCCTCATCGGCATCGGCGTGTCCACCTTGCTGTGGTTCGACTGGAGCAATCGCTTCGTGTGGATCGTCATGGTCGTGACGCTGGGGTTCGGCGCGATCGGCTGGGTCGACGACTGGCGCAAGGTCGTGCACAAGAACCCCGAGGGCATGCGCTCGCGGGAGAAGTACTTCTGGCAGTCGCTGATCGGCCTCGTCGCGGCGCTGTACCTCGCGTTCAGCGTCAGTGAAACCTCGAACCTGCGCGTGCTGGAGCTGTTCCTGCGCTGGGTGCAAAGCGGTTTCTCGAACGACCTGCCGCCCAAGGCCGACCTGATCGTTCCGTTCTTCAAGACGATCAGCTACCCGCTGGGCGTGTTCGGATTCATCTTGTTGACCTACTTCGTCATCGTCGGGGCGAGCAACGCCGTCAACTTGACTGTCGGGTTGGACGGCCTGGCGATCATGCCGGTGGTGATGGTGGGTTCGGCGCTCGGCGTATTCGCCTATGTCACCGGCAATGCGGTCTGGAGCAAATACCTGCTGTTTCCCTACATCCCCGGCACCGGCGAACTGCTCGTGTTCTGCGCGGCAATGGCCGGCGCCGGCCTGGCGTTCCTGTGGTTCAACACGCATCCGGCGCAACTGTTCATGGGTGACGTGGGGGCACTGTCGCTGGGCGGCGCGTTGGGCACGATCGCCGTGATCACGCGTCAGGAGATCGTGCTCGGCATCATGGGCGGCGTGTTCGTTGTCGAAGCGTTGTCAGTGATGCTTCAGGTCGGCTGGTTCAAGTTCACGAAGCAGCGCTTTGGCACGGGCCGGCGCATCTTCAAGATGGCGCCGTTGCACCACCACTTCGAGAAGTCGGGTTGGAAAGAAACCCAGGTCGTGGTGCGCTTCTGGATCATCACGATGCTGCTGTGCCTGGTCGGGCTGGCGAGTCTGAAACTTCGATGAACGACCTTCGCGATACGACTGTGCTGGTCCTTGGCCTCGGCGACTCGGGCCTGGCGATGGCGCGCTGGTGCGCCCGCTTCGGCGCCGGCGTGCAGATCTGGGACTCGCGCTGGGCATCACCCGAGGGGCCCCCGCAAGCCGCTGCGCTGGCCGAGTTCGTGCCGACAGCGCAGCGCATCGACGGGCCGTTGTCGGCGCAGGTACTCGTGGGCGTGCAACGCGTATTGAAGAGTCCCGGACTCGCGCCGCACGATGCGCACATCGCGCCGCTGCTGGTGCAGGCGCTTGCGGCCGGCGTTGCCGTGCAGGGCGAACTCGATCTGTTCAATCAGGCGCTGCGCGATCTGCGCGCCGACCATGGCTATGCACCGCGCGTCGTCGCCGTCACCGGAACCAACGGCAAGACGACGACGACGGCGATGGCGGCGCAATTGATCGCGCGCGCGGGCCAGCGGGTCGCGATGGCCGGCAACATCGGCCCGACCTTGCTGCACACGCTGCTGAACGCACTGGACGCAGTGCCGCGCGACGCTGCCGCAGGCCCGGACTTCATCGCGGCAATGCCCGAGGTCTGGGTGCTGGAGCTTTCGAGTTTCCAGCTCGACGGGGTGACGGGCTTCGAGCCCGACGCCGCGGCGTTGCTCAACATCA
The DNA here is from genome assembly GCA_031396305.1 of Rhizobacter sp. Taxonomy (GTDB): domain Bacteria; phylum Pseudomonadota; class Gammaproteobacteria; order Burkholderiales; family Burkholderiaceae_C; genus JAEMQF01. The sequence goes on along the minus strand of JANNKM010000241.1, from coordinate 4,874 downwards.
CCGAAGACCATCTCGACTGGCACGGCGACATGGCGCGCTACGCGGCGGCCAAAGCGCGGATCTTCGGCCCGCGCACGGTGCGCGTGCTCAACCGTGACGACGCGCGTGTCGCCCGCTTCGTGCCCGAGTCTGCGGCGCCGGCCGCGCCGCGCCGCGGTGCCGCGAAGGTGCGCCCTGCCGACCCTGCCCGTGTCGTGTGGTTCGGTCTGGACGCGCCGTGCCGTGCCGGCGACCTCGGCTTGATCGTCGACAACGGCATGGCCTGGCTCGCACGCGCAGCGCAGGACGAAGTCGCGTCCAAGCGCGGCGCCGAAGCCGGGGGGCAGGCCGAAGGCCTGCACATTCAAAACCTGATGCCCGTCGACGCACTGCGTGTGCGCGGCCGGCACAACGCGGCGAACGCTCTCGCCGCACTCGCCTTGGCCACGGCGATCGGCTGCGCGCTGGCACCGATCCTGCACGGCGTGCGCGAGTACCACGGCGAGCCGCACCGCGTGGAGCACCTCGGAACCTTGGAGGGCATCGACTTCTTCGACGACAGCAAGGGCACGAATGTCGGCGCGACTGTCGCCGCGCTGAGCGGTCTGGGCGCGGACAAGGCGCCCGCCAAGCTGATCGTGATCCTCGGTGGCGACGGCAAGGGCCAAGACTTCTCTCCGCTGCGCGAGCCGGTGCTGCGCCATGTTCGCGCCGTCGCGACGATCGGGCGCGACGCGCCGGGGATTGAACAGGCGCTGAGCGGGTCGGGATTGAACATCGTGCGTCACGCCACGCTGGAGGCCGCCACCCGTTGGTGCTTCGAGCAGGCGAAACGCGGCGATGCCGTCTTGCTGAGCCCGGCCTGCGCGAGCCTGGACATGTTTCGCAACTACGGGCACCGCGCCGAAGTCTTTGCGCAGGCGTTTCGAACGCTGGCCAGTGAATGCGGGGCATTGAGCTGATGCGCGCCGCCGCACTGCCGTGGTTTCGCCTGCGCATCGAAGACTTGCGCACCTGGATCGTCGCCAGTGCGGCGCGTGCTGGTTCGCTCGTGAAGCGCCGGGATGTGATGCCGGTGCGCGACCAGGTGCACCTGGGGCAGGGCACGCCCGTGCGCTTGCTCGGCTTTGACCAGGCGCTGGTCTGGGTTGTCGGCGCCTTGCTGGCACTGGGCCTCGTGATGGTCTACAGCGCGTCGGTGGCGCTGCCCGACAACCCCAAGTTCGCGCGTTACACGGCGACGTACTTCATGTGGCGGCACCTGATGTTCATTGGTGTCGCCGTGATCGCGGCGCTGCTTGCGGTACAAGTGCCGATGCGTGTGTGGGAACAGTACGCGCCCGCAGTATTCGTCCTGGCGTTGGCGTTGCTCATCGTCGTGCTGATCGTCGGCAAGGACGTGAACGGCGCGCGCCGTTGGCTGCCGCTCGGGCCGGTGAGTTTTCAGCCCTCCGAGCTTGCCAAGCTCGGCATCGCGATGTATGCCGCAGGCTACATGGTGCGCAAGATGGACGCGCGCGAAAAATTCTTCCGCGCCGTCGCGCCGATGGCCGTGGCGATCGCCGGTGTCGGCCTGCTGCTGCTGGCCGAGCCCGACATGGGCGCTTTCCTCGTGATCGCGACGATCGCGATGGGCATCCTGTTCCTCTGTGGCGTGAACGGCCGCATGTTCTTGTTGATCTCGGCTGTCTTGCTCGCTGCCTTCGTATTGATGATCACGTTCAGTGAGTGGCGGCGCGAGCGTATCTTCGCCTACCTCAACCCGTGGGACGAGAAGTACACGCTGGGCAAGGCGTATCAGCTCTCGCATTCGCTGATCGCCTTCGGCCGTGGCGAACTGTTCGGCCAGGGGTTGGGTTCCAGCGTCGAAAAGCTGCACTACCTGCCCGAAGCGCACACTGACTTTCTGCTCGCCGTGATCGGTGAGGAACTCGGCCTGGTGGGTGTGGCCTGCGTGATCGCCGCGTTCTTCTGGTTGTCGCGGCGCCTGTTCGCGATCGGGCGGCAGGCGATCGCGATGGACCGCCTGTTCGCCGGCCTGTTCGCCCAAGGCATCGCCATCTGGTTTGCCGGCCAGTCGTTCATCAACATGGGCGTGAACCTCGGTGTCTTGCCGACGAAAGGCCTGACCTTGCCGTTGATGAGCTATGGCGGCTCGGCGATTCTGATGAACCTGATCGCACTTGCCATCGTGCTGAGGGTTGATGTCGAAAACAGACAGCTCATGCGCGGAGGCCGCGCATGAAGCAGCGTCACCTGGTCGTGATGGCTGCTGGCACCGGCGGGCATGTCATTCCCGGGCTCGCAGTCGCGCGCGAAATGCAATCGCGCGGCTGGAGCGTCAGTTGGCTCGGCACGCGCAGCGGCATGGAAAACCGCCTGGTGCCGCCGAGCGGCATCACGCTAGACACGATTTCCTTCACCGGCCTGCGCGGCAAGGGTATCGTGCACACGCTCACCGGGGGCATGCGCCTGCTCGCCGCCTTCTGGACCTGCCTGAAAATCCTGCGCCAGCGCCGCGCCGACGCCGTGCTCGGCATGGGGGGCTATGTGTGTTTCCCCGGCGGAATGATGGCGTCGCTGCTGGGGCGGCCTCTGGTTCTGGTGAACGCAGATGCGACGCTGCTGTTGAGCAACAAGATGCTGTTGCCGCTCGCCGACGGCGTGGCGTTCGGCTTCGACGGCGAGGCGGCCCGGCGCACGCGCAACTCCAGCGTCACCGGCAACCCGGTGCGCGCCGAGATCGAAGCTTTGCCCGAACCCGCGCAGCGCTTTGCCGGTCGCAGCGGTGTGCTGCGCGTGCTCGTCGTCGGTGGCAGTCTGGGTGCCAAGGCGTTGAACGAATGCGTGCCGCAAGCGCTCGCGTCAATCGCCGCGGCGCAACGTCCACACGTCATGCATCAGACCGGCGCCGCGCAGCACGACGCGGTGCGGGCGCTCTACCAGCGCCTCGGTGTGAACGCCGAGGTCGCGCCCTTCATCGACGACATGGCGCGCCAGCTCGGCCAGTGCGACTTGATGATCTGCCGCGCCGGTGCCGTGACGGTGAGCGAGTTGTGCGCAGCCGGCGTCGCGGCGGTGTTGGTGCCGTTGATCGTCAGCACCACGTCGCACCAGCGCGACAACGCGCAGTGGCTCGCTTCGCATGGCGCAGGATTGCATGTGCCGCAGGCCGAATTGACGCCGCGCAAGTTGGCGGATCTGTTGAGCGGGCTCACGCGTGAACGCCTGCTGGCGATCGCCGAGAAAGCACGGTCGCTGGCACGGCCCCGCAGTGCGGCCAGGGTCGCCGATCGAATCGAACAGTTGGTGCCGGCATGAAACACGCCGTCAAGCACATCCACTTCGTCGAAGGGTCACGAACGCCGACGAAAGTTGGCGCTGGGCGAGAGGTCGCCGCATGAAACACGCCGTCAAGCACATCCACTTCGTCGGCGTGGGCGGCGCAGGCATGAGCGGCATTGCCGAAATCCTGCACAACCTGGGCTATGTGGTGTCGGGCTCGGACCAGAGCGACAGTGCCACGCTGCAGCGTCTGGCAAGCCTGGGCGTGAAGGTGTCGATCGGCCACGCCGCGGCGCACATCGCGGGGGCGCAGGCCGTCGTTGTGTCCACGGCGGTGAAGGGCGACAACGCCGAAGTCACTGCGGCGCGCGCGCGGCGCGTGCCGGTCGTGCCGCGCGCCGTGATGCTCGCCGAGCTGATGCGCCTCAAACAGGGCATCGCAATCGCCGGAACGCACGGCAAGACGACGACGACGAGTCTGGTCGCCAGCGTGCTCGGCCAGGCCGGGCTGGACCCGACCTTCGTGATCGGCGGGCGGCTGAACTCCGCCGGCGCGAACTCGCGCCTCGGCTCGGGCGAGCACATCGTCGTCGAGGCCGATGAATCGGATGGCTCGTTCCTCAATCTTGCTCCGGTGCTGGCGGTTGTCACCAACATCGACAACGATCACATGGAGACCTACGGCCATGACTTGGCCAGGTTGCGGCACGCTTTCGTCGAGTTCATCCATCACCTGCCGTTCTACGGGGCGGCCATCCTGTGCAGCGACGACGCGGGTGTGCGCGCGGTGCTGCCAATGATCTCGCGCCCGATCGTGACCTATGGATTCGGCGAAGACGCGATGATTCGCGGCGTCGACATTGCGGCAAACGAGGGCGGCACGATGACGTTCACGGCGCAGCGCCGCAACGGCGTTCGGTTGCCCGACTTGCGCATCACGCTGAATCTGCCGGGCAGGCACAACGTGCTCAACGCGCTGGCGACGATCGGGGTGGCGACCGAACTCGAATTGCCCGACGCACCGCTCGTGCAGGGCCTGGCCGAGTTCCGCGGCGTCGGCCGGCGCTTCCAGCGTTACGGCGAACTGCCGGTGGCTGCGGCGGCGGGTGGCGGCCATTTCACGTTGATCGACGACTACGGCCACCATCCCGCCGAGATGGCGGCAACGTTGGCGGCAGCGCGCGGAGCGTTCCCGGGCCGGCGCGTGCTGCTCGCGTTCCAGCCACACCGCTACACGCGCACCCGCGACTGCTTCGAGGACTTCGTCAAGGTGCTGGGCCAGGCGGACGCGGTGCTGCTCGCTGACGTCTACCCCGCCGGAGAGACGCCGATCCCGGCCGCTGACGGGCGTGCGCTGGCGCACGCGCTGCGCGTCTCGGGCAAGGTCGATCCGATCTTTGTCGATGACATCAGCACCATGGCGCAGGCCATCGCCGACCAGGCGCGAGCCGGCGATGTCGTGATCGCCATGGGCGCGGGTTCGATGGGCAACGTGTCGCCGCAAGTGCTGGAACTGTTGAAGGACCGCGTATGAGCAAGGTCAAGAGCAAGGGCAAGGGCAAGGGTGTGGACATCGAGGCGCTGGGCAAAGTCGCGGTGCTGATGGGCGG
>JANNKM010000225.1:0-1792 GCA_031396305.1 Rhizobacter sp. | reverse complement strand
AGGGGACAGCATGAACTTGTTTCGCGCAATGATTCTGATGCTTGCGTTGGCCCTGGCCGCCGCACCGGGATGGGCCCAGGACGTCGTCGTTTTTCACATCGACGACACGGCAGCGCAGGGGCTCAAGGGCCTGCGCAACGTGCGCAACCACCTCGATACGGACCCCACGGCGAAGATCAGCGTGGTGACCCACGCGCTGGGCGTGGATTTCCTGATCGAGGGCGCGAAGGACGCGAACGGCAGCGAGTTCGCGGGCCCCGTCGCGGCCCTGGTCGCGCGCGGCGTCAAGTTCGAAATCTGCGAAATCACCTTGAAGAACCGCAACCTGAGGAAGGAGCAGTTCATCCAGGAGGCCACGTTCACGCCCTCGGGTGTCGTGCGCATTGCCAAGCTGCAAAAGCAGGGCGCGGCGTACATCAAGCCTTGACGGGCGCAGCGAGAGCCTGGGCGATGCGATGAGACGCCACGCTTCTTGTTTCGCTGCACTGGCCCTGGCCCTGCTCGCCTTCGCGAGCGCGCGGGCCGCCGAGACCGGCGTGCAGGCGAAGAGCGCGGCGCCGGGGGTCTGGGTTGTGCAGGGCGAGGCGGCAATGGGCTCGGCCGCCAACCGCAATTTCATCTCGAACGCCGGCTTTGTCGTCACCGACGTTGGCGTCGTGGTGATCGATGCGCTCGGCTCACCCGCGCTGGCCGTGGCGCTGATCGCGGAGATCCGCCGCGTCACCGCGCAGCCGATCCGCTACGTCATCGTCACGCATTACCACGCCGACCACGTCTATGGCCTGCAAGCCTTCAAGGCGGCCGGCGCGACCATCATTGCCCATGCGTCCGGGCGCGACTACATCGGCTCCGACGCCGCACGCCTGCGCCTCGAAGCCAGCCGCCAGCAGTTGTTCCCCTGGATCGACGACAAGACGCGCGTGGTAGCAGCCGACCGCTGGCTCGATCGCGACGAGACGAACCTGCGCGTGGGCGGTATCGAGTTCCGCATTCGGCATGTGGGGCCGGCGCACACGGCCGAGGACCTGGTGGTGCATGTACCCCAGCTCGGCGTGCTCTTCGCCGGCGACCTGTTTTTCCAGGGCCGCATACCCTTCGTCGGCCAGGCCGACAGCCGGCAGTGGATCGAGTCGCTGACGCAACTGATCGGCTTCAACGCCCGCGTCGTGATCCCCGGGCATGGCCCGCCCTCGACCGATGCGCTGGCCGACCTGACCCTGACGCGCGACTACCTGATGCACCTGCGCAAGACCATGGGCGATGCGGCGCGCGAACTCGAACCCTTCGACGAGGCCTATGCCAAGGCCGATTGGTCGCGCTTCGAGCGCCTGCCGCTGTTCAAGGCGGTGAATCGCATGAACGCCTACAACACCTATTTGCTGATGGAGCAGCAGGCGCCGCGTTGATGCGCAATGGCGTTCAGGCGCGCAAGAGCGAACGGCCGCTTGCGGCCCATTGCAGGCGTTTCCCTTGGGTGCGGTTGTCGACGTGTTGTTCACTGCGTTGCATGCCGGGTCCCGCCCCGGCGGGCGGGTAACTTTCATTTGCTGGTCCAAATGAAAGTCACCAAAGCAAACGACCCCAATACCCATTTGTGCAGGCCGCTTCGGATGTCCGTGGGCTTGCGGATGCCCGGCCCACGCGCAGCAACGCCCGGCCAAGCGTGCTGCCGGGTTGACGCACCGCGATGCATCCAGGTTGCCCGTGCGGGATGGCGCGCGGGGAGTACTGACCAAATGGGTGTTCAGCCCCTTTGCTTTGGTGACTTTCATTTGGGGCCGCAAATGAAAGT
>JANNKM010000145.1:0-8006 GCA_031396305.1 Rhizobacter sp. | reverse complement strand
CCTCCATCGCCGGCATCGACGATGCGGGCCGGCTGGGCGACACCATCGCCGCTCATCTCCCGCTCAAGCTCGAGAACAAGCAGTCGGTGCTCGACCTGTACGCGGTCGACAAGCGGCTGGAAAAACTGCTCGAGCAGCTCGAACACGAAGTCGACATCCTGCAGGTCGAAAAGCGCATCCGCGGGCGCGTCAAGCGCCAGATGGAAAAGAGCCAGCGCGAGTACTACCTGAACGAACAGGTCAAGGCGATCCAGAAGGAGCTCGGCGACGGCGAAGAAGGCGCCGACATGGAAGAGCTCGAGAAGAAGATCATCGCGGCAAAGATGCCCAAGGAGGCGCGCAAGAAGGTCGACGGCGAGTTGAAGAAGCTCAAGCTGATGTCGCCGATGTCAGCCGAGGCGACCGTGGTGCGCAACTACATCAACACGTTGATCAACTTGCCCTGGGCGAAGAAGACGAAGATCAAGCACGATCTGGAATTCGCCGAGAAGGTGCTCAACGAAGACCACTACGGCCTGGAAAAAGTAAAGGACCGCATCCTCGAATACCTGGCGGTGCAGCAGCGCGTTGACAAGGTCAAATCGCCGATCCTGTGCCTGGTCGGCGCCCCGGGCGTCGGCAAGACGTCGCTCGGCCAGAGCGTGGCGCGCGCCACCGGCCGCAAGTTCGTCCGCATGGCCTTGGGTGGTGTGCGCGACGAGGCCGAGATTCGCGGGCACCGCCGCACCTACATCGGCTCGATGCCTGGCAAGGTGCTGCAAAGCCTGACCAAGGTGGGAACCCGCAACCCGCTGTTCCTGCTCGACGAGATCGATAAGCTGGGAATGGACTTCCGCGGTGACCCGTCGTCGGCGCTGCTCGAAGTCCTCGACCCCGAGCAGAACCATACGTTCAGCGACCACTATGTCGAAGTCGATTTCGACTTGTCGGACACGATGTTCATCGCCACGTCGAATTCGATGAACATCCCGCCGGCTCTGCTGGACCGCATGGAAGTGATTCGCCTGTCGGGCTACACCGAGGACGAGAAGACCAACATCGGCCTGCGCTACCTGCTGCCCAAGCAAGCGAAGAACAACGGGGTCAAGGACGAGGAGATGGAGATCACCGAGTCGGCGATCCGCGGCATCATTCGTTACTACACGCGTGAAGCCGGCGTGCGTTCGCTCGAGCGAGAGATCTCGAAGATCTGCCGCAAGGTGGTCAAGTCGATCCAGCTGAAGCAGGTGACGGGCAAGGTCGTCGTCGTCGAAGACAACCTGAACGACTTTCTTGGCGTGCGGCGCTTCGACTTCGGCCAGGCCGAAAAGAAGAATCAGGTCGGCCAGGTCTCCGGCCTTGCGTGGACCGAAGTCGGTGGCGACCTGCTGACGATCGAAGCGGCGGTGATGCCTGGCAAAGGCAACATCATTCGCACCGGGCAACTGGGCGACGTGATGAAGGAGTCAGTCGAAGCGGCACGCTCCGTGGTGCGCAGCCGCGCACGACGCCTGGGCATCAAGGACGACATGTTCGAGAAGCATGACGTTCACATTCACGTGCCCGACGGCGCGACGCCCAAGGACGGCCCGAGTGCGGGCATCGCCATGACCACGGCCTTCGTTTCGGCGCTCACCGGTTTGGCGGTGCGCGCCAATGTGGCGATGACCGGCGAGATCACGCTGCGCGGCGAAGTCACGGCGATCGGCGGCTTGAAGGAGAAGCTGCTCGCCGCACACCGCGGTGGCATCACGACGGTCCTGATCCCCGAAGAGAACGTGAAAGACCTGCAGGAGATCCCCGAGAACGTCAAGAACCGTCTCGAAATCATTCCCGTGAAGTGGATCGACCAGGTGCTCGAGCTGGCCCTTGAGTCGAAGCCGCAACCGCTGCCGGACGACGAACCCGTGAAGGAAACGGTGAAGGAGGCTGTGGTCGCGAAGGCAACCGAGGCGACTGCGGGAGTGAAGGATGTTCGCCCGCATTGATGTCACGCGGGGCATCGAGCGCGTTCCGGCGACGGATTTATATCTATAATCCGCCCGCTGTCGCAGTCCCCGGGCGTGACAGCAGCGATGCGGGAGTAGCTCAGTTGGTAGAGCGCAACCTTGCCAAGGTTGAGGTCGAGAGTTCGAGACTCTTCTCCCGCTCCAGATTCGTGAAAAGGGAAGCATCATGCTTCCCTTTTTCGTAGACGTGGCGCGCGACCCCGAGCGCACAATGATGGCGGTTTCAACGGCGCGGTAGCAAAGCGGTTATGCACCGGATTGCAAATCCGTGTAGGTCGGTTCGACTCCGGCCCGCGCCTCCAGCGAGATGTGAAAACGGCTCCCCCAGGGAGCCGTTTTTCTTGGCGCCGATAATCCCTGGCCCGCGGCCCGGGTGGTGAAATTGGTAGACACAGCGGACTTAAAATCCGCCGCTGCTCGAAAGAGGGCGTACGGGTTCGATTCCCGTCTCGGGCACCACCTGTTCTGAGGGTTCCACCGGGCGAATCCTCTCCCACGCTGCATCGGAGGCCGCATGGCCCTGTTCCCGCAGGAAGCCCTCAACGACGGCGTGCGCAAGCGCGAGGTTTTCGGTTGGGCGATGTACGACTTCGCCAACTCGGGCTACACCACGGTCGTACTGACGGCAGTGTTCAACGCCTACTTCGTCGGCGCGGTCGCCGGCAATGCGCCCTGGGCCACGCTGGCGTGGACGCTTGCGCTCGGACTGTCGCGCGCACTCGTCATGCTGACGATGCCCACGCTGGGCGCTTATGCAGACTTGCGCGCCGCCAAGAAGCGCGTGCTCATGTTCACCACCGCTGCATGCGTAGTGACCACAGCGGCGTTGGCCGCGGTTGGCACCGGTCAAGTCGCCCTGGCGATCGTGCTGATCGTGTTGTCAAACCTCTTCTACGCGTACGGTGAGAGCATGACGGCGGCTTTCCTGCCTGAGCTGGCGCGCCCGGCTTCGATCGGCCGGGTGTCCGGCTGGGGTTGGAGCTTCGGCTACTTCGGAGGCATGCTCGCACTCGGGCTGGGCCTGGCCTATGTGTTGTGGGCCCAGGCGCGCGGCATGCCGGCCACGGATTACGTTCCGGTCACGATGCTGATCACCGCGGCAATTTACGGGCTCGCCTCACTCGCCACGTTCGCACTGTTGCGCGAGCGCGCAGTGCCACAGGTCGACTCCCTGCGCGAGGGGGGCCTCACCGCCTCGTTGCACCGGCTCGCCCAGACCTTTCGCGAGGCGCGCGCCTACCGCGACTTCATCTGGCTGCTTGGCTGCGGCTTCTTCTATCAGGCGGGCATTGCTGTGGTGATCGCGCTCGCCGCGGTGTATGCCGAACAGGTGCTCGGCTTCAAGCAGATCCAGACAATGATGCTCGTGTTCCTCGTGAACATCGCGGCGGCGGCGGGAGCGTTCGGCTTCGGCTATTGGCAGGACCGCATCGGCCACAAGCGCGCGTTGGGTGTCACGCTCGCCGGTTGGATCGTGATGACGCTGCTCGCCTACCTCGCCACCGGTCCCGCGCTGTTCTGGGTCGCCGCGGTGGTCGCCGGTCTGTGCATGGGCTCCAGCCAATCTGCGGGGCGCGCGATTGTTGGCCTGTTCGCGCCGTCGCATCGCCTGGCCGAGTTCTACGGACTCTGGGCCTTCGCGACGAGCCTGGCGTCGATCGTCGGGCCGGTCACCTATGGGCTCGTCACCTGGCTCACCGCCGGCAACCACCGCCTTGCGATCCTGTCCACGGCTCTGTTCTTCGTCGTCGGCTTGCTGTTGTTGCGGCCCGTCGATGTCGACCGCGGCGCGCAGACGGCGAAGGCGCACTGAAGACGGTGCTGACTAGAATGGCGTGACACCATCCGGGTCGAGGAGCAGCATTCCATGAAGATATTGGTCGCGGTGAAACGCGTCGTCGACTACAACGTCAAGGTGCGCGTCAAGTCCGACGGCAGCGGCGTCGACATTGCCAACGTGAAGATGAGCATGAACCCCTTCGACGAGATCGCTGTCGAGGAAGCGGTGCGGCTGCGCGAGAAGGGCCACGCCACCGAGGTGATCGCCGTGTCTTGCGGCGTCACGCAGTGCCAGGAGACACTTCGCACTGCGATGGCGATCGGCGCCGACCGGGCGATCCTTGTCGAAACCGCCATCGAGCTGCAGCCCCTGGCGGTGGCGAAGCTGTTGAAGGCCCTTGTCGACAAGGAGCAACCGGGCCTGGTGATCCTGGGCAAGCAGGCCATCGACGACGATTGCAATCAGACCGGCCAGATGCTCGCCGCGCTTGCGGGTCTGGCGCAGGCGACGTTTGCGTCGAAGGTCGAAGTGGCTGACGGCCGGATCAGCGTGACGCGCGAAGTCGACGGCGGCCTGGAGACGCTTGGCATTGCATTGCCCGCGGTCGTGACGACCGACCTTCGCTTGAACGAGCCGCGCTACGTGACGCTGCCCAACATCATGAAGGCGAAGAAAAAGACGATGGACGTCTTCAAGCCGGAAGATCTGGGCGTGGATGTCGCCCCGCGCATCAAGACCTTGAAAGTGAGCGAGCCGCCCAAGCGCCGCGCGGGCGTCAAGGTGCCCGATGTTGCCACGCTCGTGGCGAAACTGAAAAACGAAGCGAAGGTGATCTGACATGGCGGCTCTCGTGATTGCCGAGCACGACAGTGCCGGTCTCAAGGTTTCGACGCGCAACGCCGTGACCGCCGCGGTGCAATGCAGCACCGAGGTACACGTGCTGGTGCTCGGGGCGGGCGCTGGCCCGGCATGCGCCGCTGCCGCGAAGGTCGCGGGTGTGGGCAAGGTGCTGCACGCCGACAGCGAAGTCTTCGCGCATGGCCTGGCGGAAAACGTCGCGGCGCAAGTGGTCGGGATCGCCAAGGGCTACAGCCACATTCTTTTCGCGGCCACGGCCTCGGGCAAGAATGTCGCGCCGCGGGTTGCCGCGTCGCTCGATGTGGCGCAGATTTCCGACATCACCAAGGTCATCGCCGCGGACACGTTCGAGCGCCCGATCTATGCCGGCAACGCCATCGCCACGGTGCAAAGCCTGGACGCCTTCAAGGTGATCACGGTGCGCACGACGGGCTTCGATGCTGCCGATGGCACTTCGGGCACGGCGAGCGTGCAATCCATCGCCTCGGTGGCCGATTCGGGCAAGTCCTTCTTCCTGCGCAGCGAAATTGCGAAGAACGACAGGCCCGAGCTCACGTCCGCGAAGATCATCGTTTCGGGCGGCCGCGCGATGGGCAGCAGCGAAAAGTTCAATGACGTGCTGACGCCCCTGGCCGACAAGCTGGGTGCGGCGCTGGGTGCCAGCCGTGCCGCAGTGGACGCGGGCTATGCGCCCAACGACTGGCAGGTGGGCCAGACCGGCAAGATCGTCGCGCCGCAGCTCTACATCGCGTGCGGCATCAGCGGCGCGATCCAGCACCTTGCGGGCATGAAGGACAGCAAGGTCATCGTCGCGATCAACAAGGATGCCGAGGCACCGATTTTCAGCGTCGCCGACTATGGGCTCGAAGCCGACCTGTTCGTTGCGGTGCCGGAGCTCGTACGCGCGCTGTAGATTGCACTGGGAGAGACGTTCATGAGCTACACCGCACCCGTCAAGGACATGCTGTTTTGCATGCGGGAACTCGCTGGCCTTGAGACCATTGCGCAGATGCCGGGCTTCGAGGACGCTGGCATCGAAACCGCCCAAGCCGTGCTCGAGGAGTCGGCCAAGTTCTGTGAAGGCGTGCTGGCGCCGTTGAATGTCGACGGCGACAAGAACCCCTCCACCTGGCACGACCGCCAGGTGACGACGACGCCGGGTTTCGCCCAGGCGTTCACGCAGTTCGGCGAGGGCGGTTGGCAGGGCCTGCAACATCCGGTCGAATTCGGCGGCCAGGGTCTGCCGAAGACGATCGGCGCCGCGTGCATCGAAATGATCAACAGCGCCAACATGAGCTTCGCGCTGTGCCCGCTGCTCACCGACGGCGCGATCGAAGCCCTGCTCACTGCAGGCACGCCGCAGCAACAGGCGCTGTTCCTGCCGAAGATGATCGAAGGCGCGTGGACGGGAACCATGAACCTGACCGAGCCGCAGGCCGGCTCGGACCTCGCCCTGGTGCGCACCCGGGCCGAACCACAACCCGACGGGACCTACAAGCTTTTCGGCACAAAGATCTTCATCACCTACGGCGAGCACGACATGGCACAGAACATCGTGCACCTCGTGCTGGCGCGCGTCAGCGGTGCACCGCAGGGCGTGAAGGGAATCAGCCTGTTCATTTGCCCGAAGTACCTGATCAACGCTGATGGTTCGCTTGGCGCACGCAACGACGCGTATTGCGTGAGCATCGAACACAAGCTGGGTATCAAGGCGAGCCCGACCGCGGTGATGCAGTTCGGCGATTCGGGCGGTGCGGTCGCGACGCTGGTGGGCGAGGAAAATCGCGGCCTCGAATACATGTTCATCATGATGAACGCCGCGCGCTATGCGGTGGGTGTGCAAGGCATTGCGATTGCCGAGCGCGCGTACCAGAAGGCGGCGTCATTCGCGCGCGATCGCATCCAGTCGCGCCCGGTGGATGGCTCGCTGCCGGGCAGCGCGCCGATCATCCACCACCCCGATGTGCGCCGCATGCTGATGACGATGCGCGCCAACACCGAAGCGTGCCGCGCCATGGCGATCGTCGCTGCAGCCGCGTTCGACGCCGCGCGCCATCACGCCGATGCCCAGACGCGCCAGCAGAACCAGGCCTTCTACGAGTTTCTGGTTCCGCTGGTGAAGGGCTACAGCACCGAGATGAGCATCGAAGTCGCAAGCCTGGGCGTGCAGGTGCATGGCGGGATGGGCTTCATCGAAGAGACCGGCGCGGCGCAGTACCTGCGCGACGCGCGCATTCTGACGATCTATGAGGGCACCACCGCGATTCAGGCGAACGACTTCGTCGGGCGCAAGACGGCGCGCGACGGGGGCCGCACGGCGAAGGCGATCGCGGCGCAGATTGCAGTGACGGAAGGCGAACTCGCCAAACTCGACCATGTGGCGGCGCGTGCGATGGCCAAGCGCCTGCGGGCCGCGCGCCTGGCGTTCGAACAGGTTGTCGACTTCGTGTGCGCGCAGTCCAAGGGCAACCCGAACGCCGTGTTTGCCGGGTCCGTGCCCTGCCTCCTGCTGGTGGGCAATACGGTGGGGGGCTGGCAGATGGCACGCGCCCTGATCGTCGCGCTTGAGCAGCTGCAGCGCGGCGCGGGCGACGCCGACTTCCTGCGCGCCAAAGTGGTCACGTCCCACTTCTACGCCGACCATGTGCTGAGCAAAGTGCCAGGCATGCGCGACGCCGTCGTGGAAGGCGCGGACAGCGTGACGGCGCTGGCGCTGGCGTCTTTCTGAGCCGCGCAGCGTCAATTCGCGCGACTGAACTCGCTCCCCATGTCGCGCCGCATCGCGATCGTCAACGCGCGGGTTTTCGACTCGGTCAAGGGCACGCTCTGCGAGGGCAGCAGCGTCGTCATCGAGGGTGAGACAGTCGTCGAAGTGACGCGCGAGGCGCGTACTTTCACCGATGCGCACGTGATCGACGCAGGCGGGCGTGTGGTGCTTCCCGGGCTCATCGACGCGCATGTGCACGTCACCGCGGTATCGCACGACGCGCTGCGCATGTCGATGCAACCGCCGTCGTTGATCACGGCGCAGAGCAAGCGAATTCTCGAGGGCATGCTGATGCGCGGCTTCACGAGCGTGCGAGATGCATGCGGCGCCGACTTCGGCTTGCAGGAGGCGGTGCAACGCGGCCTGTTCGACGGGCCGCGCCTGTTCATCGCCGGCTGGCCGATCACGCAGACCGGCGGTCACGCTGATATCCGGCCGCAGGGCGCGCAGGAAATGATCTGCACCTGCGCGGGCCTCGGCCTGTTCGGTGCCATTGCCGACGGCGTGGGTGAAGTGCGCCGCGCCGTGCGCGAGCAGGTGCGCAACGGTGCGAACCAGATCAAGGTGATGGCCGGAGGGGGCATCGCCAGCCCTACCGACCCGATCGACGGGA
>JANNKM010000123.1:0-6469 GCA_031396305.1 Rhizobacter sp. | reverse complement strand
GTCTGGCGCACCGACGATGAAGACCCGTCGCGCGCCTGGCCGGAAACGGTGAGCCTGTCATACACCGAAGCCGGGCGCTGGCTCGACGCGCAGGAGCGCGTCGACAACGTGCCGCTGCCCGCCGATCAGGCGGCCTGGTTGCAGGCCTACACCGACGAGCACTACAAACCCGAGCCGAAGAAGCGCAGGCGGCCGGTGTCGTTTGTCGCGCCGGACAAGAGGCAGTGATGGGTGAGGGCGATGGATTTCTGTCGCGCTGGTCGAAGCGCAAGATGGAACGCGAGGCGCCCGTCCCGCCCGAAGCCGCAGCGCCGCCTGCAACGACTACGCCTACTGTCGCGCCGCTGGCCACTGTGGCGCCAGCCGCAACGGGCAACGCTGTGCCTGCCCCGTCCGCCGTGGCCGCGCCTGCGCCGCTGCCCAACCTGGACGACGTCGCCAAACTCACCCGCGAATCCGACTACGCGCCGTACGTGAACCGCGCCGTCGATCCGCAGGTGCGCAACGCGGCGATGAAAAAGCTGTTCAGCGACCCGCACTTCAACGTGATGGATGGGCTGGACACGTACATTGACGACTACGGCAAGCCGGATCCGCTGCCCCTTTCGATGCTGCGCCAGATGACCTCGGCGCGCGCGCTTGGGTTGTTTGCCGAGGAAGAGGCTGCTGAAGCGAAGGCGCTCGCCGCGGCTCAGGACGCGGCGAATCCACCCACCGTGTCCGCGCCTGCCCAAGACCCTGCCAAGGCAATTCCGGATGGCGCAGCGCCCACCGTACTGGCACAGTCGCCACCTGAAGAGATCGAACCTCCCCATGAAGACACTGATCTGCGACTGCAACCGGACGATGCCTCTGGACGCACCAGCCCTGGCGGGTGCGCTGGGCGCCCAGGCTGACGGGCTCGAGTTCGTTCACTCGACGCTGTGCCGCCGCGAGGCGCCGGCGTTCCAGCGCGCCGCCAAAAGCGGCGACGATCTGCTGATCGCGTGCACGCAGGAAGCGCGGCTGTTCCTGGAGTTGAATTCGCAGACCGAAGGCGCACCCAGCGTTGCCGAGCGGCCGATCCGCTTCGTCAACATTCGCGAAACCGGCGGCTGGTCGAAAGACGCGAAGTCGGCGACGCCGAAGATCGCCGCGCTGATCGCCGCCGCGCAGCTGCCTGAGCCGCCACCCGTTCCGGTGGTGAACTACAAATCCGCCGGCCGCGTGCTCATCGTCGGCGCCGCGGCCGACCAGGCGACGCGCGCGGCGAAGATGCTTGCCGACAAGCTCAGTGTGAGCATCTTGCTCGGCCGGCCCGGCGGCAGTGTGCCGCAGCTGCGCGACGTGGCGGTGCACGCCGGCGAGCTGCAATCGATCCACGGCTGGCTCGGCGCGTTCGAGGTGAGCTGGCGTGCCGGCAACGCCATCGACCTTGATTTGTGCACGCGCTGCAACGCCTGCATAGATGTGTGCCCCGAGGGCGCGATCGACTTCAGCTACCAGGTCGACATGGCGCGCTGCAAGAGCCATCGCGAATGCGTGCGCGTGTGCGAGGCCGCGGGCGCGATCGACTTCCAGCGCGGGGTGCAGGAAGTGAGCGAAGAGTTCGACCTGATCCTGGATCTGGGCGGGGGTTTGGAAAGTTCGCCGGTGCTTGCGCTGCACCAGCCGCCCCAAGGGTACTTTTACGCCGGCGATGACAAGGCGCTGTTCGACGCGGTGTTGCAACTTCGCGAAAGCGTGGGTGAATTCGAGAAGCCGAAGTTCTTCAACTACAAGCAAAAAATCTGCGCGCACAGCCGCAACGAAGTGATCGGTTGCCGCGCCTGCATCGACGTGTGTTCAGCCCAGGCAATCCGCAGCGACGCGTCGCAGAAAGGCAAGTCGAGCCGGGTCGGCCGGGTCGGCGCGGCGATCGGCTCCGGGCTTGGGTCATCCGGCGCTGGCATCATCGTCGAGCCCCACCTGTGCGTGGGCTGCGGCGCCTGCACCACGGTGTGCCCGAGCGGCGCGCTGAGCTACGCCACGCCGGGCACCAGTGACCTGGGCCAGCGCCTGCGAACCCTGCTCGGCACCTACCAGCGTGCCGGCGGGCGCGACGCGGCGCTGCTGTTGCACAGCCAGGGCGCGGGCGCGGCACTGATCGGCGAACTCGGCCGCGCGGCGCGCACCGACAAGGTGGTTCGCGGCGTACCGGCACGGGTGCTGCCGGTCGATCTGTGGCACACCGCCTCTAGCGGAATCGACTTGTGGCTCAGCGCGATTGCCTATGGCGCGTCGCAGGTGTGGGTGTTGATGACGGATGAAGAGGCGCCGGCGTACCGCGCTGCGGTGGCCGAACAAATGGCCGTTGCGCAGGCGATTCTGACGGGCCTGGGACTGAACGGCGAGCACTTGCGCCTGATGCATGCAGGCGACGTGCGTTCGCTCGATCAGGCCTTGCAGGCGCCGCCGGCCACGGGCGTGACCAGATGCGCGAGCTTCGCCGTGCAGGCCGACAAGCGCGCGACGCTCGATCTGGCGGTCGAGCACTTGATGGGCAACGCCGCGCGCGTGCCGGAGGCCATCGGATTGCCGGCGACCGGCAGCCCGTTCGGCAGTCTGAGAGTCGACACCACCAAGTGCACGATGTGCCTGAGCTGTGTCGGCGCCTGCCCCGAAGCCGCCCTGGCCGACAACCCCGACAAGCCGCAGCTCAAGTTCATCGAAAAGAACTGTGTGCAATGCGGGTTGTGCGCGAGCACCTGTCCGGAGGGTGCGATCGCGCTCGAGCCGCGGCTGTGGCTGCTGGATGCCGGCAAGGCGCGCAAAAACGCGCGCGTGCTGCATGAAGCGCAGCCTTACGCGTGCATCAAATGCGGCAAGGGCTTCGGCACGCAGCCGGCGATCGAAAACATGATCGCCAAGCTCGCCGGTCACTCGGCGTTCCAGGGCGCGGCGGCGCAGCGCCTGAAAATGTGCGGCGACTGCCGCGTCATCGACCTGCACACGAACCCCAATGAAGTGAAGATCACCGATCTGTAGGCGACCGCGTGTCGAACTTCGTCACCCCGACGAAAGTCGGGGCCCCACCGGATGCGGATCACCGACCCCTAGGCCAAACCATGTCGACCCAATCGACCCAATCGACCCAATCGATCCAATTTGCCAGCGCCGACGATTCTGAAGAGCTCGCCCGCGCAGAGCTCTACGGCCTGCTCGCTCGCCTGTGGATCGCACCACCCGACGCCGAGTTGCTCAAGCAGTTTGAAGTCGCGGTGACGCAGGCGCCGCAGCCCGGTGCGTTTCTCGAAGAGCCGTGGCAGGCGCTCGTCGCGGCGATGCGCGGCACGACGGTGCAGCTTGCCGCGGAAGAGTTCGACGCCTTGTTTCTCGGCGTGGGTAAACCCGAGGTGTTCGGCTTCGGTTCGTTCTACCTGACGGGTTTTCTCAACGAAAAACCGCTCGCCCAATTGCGCACCGATCTCGCCGACCTGGGCCTGGCGCGCGACGAACAAAGCGGCGCGACCGAAGACCATGTCGCGGCACTGTTCGAAGTGATGCGCTACCTGATCGCCGGAGACGACGTGGCGGTGTGCAACCTGGAGTCGCAGCGGCGCATGTTTCGCGCCCACTTGCAACCCTGGGTCGAGAAGTTGTGCGACACGCTCGAAGCGCATCCGCGCGCGCAGCTGTATCGCCCGCTCGCCGGTTTCACGCGCGCGTTCATGCAGGTCGAGATTCAGGGTTTCGACCTGTTGTAGCGGGTGCGGGCGGCGCGGGCCGCAGCCTGCGCGTCAGCCGACGGCGGCGTCACCCTGCTCCTTCTCCTGCCGCAACAGCACCGTGAACCGCGCTCCCTGCGTGCCGTCGTCGCGGTCCTGCGCCACGATGTCGCCGCCGTAGCGTTCGACGATGCTGCGGCTGATCCACAGGCCCAGGCCCGTGCCGTCTTTCTTGCGCGTCACGAACGGCTTGAACAACTCGCGGATCAACTCCGACCCCAGGCCCGGGCCGGTGTCTGCCACTGTGATCGCCACGCGGCCATCGTCGGTGTCGCGCGTGGCCAGCTCCAGCGTGCCGCCTTCAGGCATCGCGTGAATCGCGTTGACGAGCAGGTTCACCAGCACCTGCTGCAGTTCCTGACGGTTGATCGCCGGTTGCAGCGTGGCGCGGTCGTCGCGCTTGACCATGATGTTCGTGCGTGCCAGCAGGTGACCTACCAGGACCAGACAGTCGTCGAGCAGCGACGTGGTGTCGACGTTGACCACGTAGCCGGCAAATTCGCCGGGACGCGCGAATTGCAGCAGGCGCGTCACGACCAGGCGCATGCGTTCGATCTGTTCGTCGATCAGGCGCAGCTCGCCACGCACGCGCAACGCGTCGCTTCCCAGCAGTTCGCGCACCAGGTCCAGGTTGCCCTGGATCACGGCGATCGGGTTGTTCACTTCGTGGGCGATGCTCGCGGTGAGCTGGCCCACGGCAGCGAGTTTTTCGCTGCGCACGAGTTGCTGCTGCGCGGCCTCCAGGTCGTGGGTTCGCTCCACGACCTTGGCGTCGAGCTCGGCGTTCCAGCGCTGCAAGGCATGCGTCTTGTCGTCGATTCCGTTCAGCAATTCGTCCAGGTGCGCGGCCAGGCGGCCGATTTCGTCGCCGCTGTCCACGCGCCCGACGCGCGCTGACAGGTCGCCGGCTTCGACGCGCTGCATCGTGCTCGTCATGCGCTCCAGCGGCGCGAAGATGGTGCGCGCCAGGCGCAGCGAGACCGCCGCCGAGGCGATCATCACGGCGAAGAACATCGTGCCGATCGCGACCAATACGCCGACCTTGAGCAGCGTGAACGGTTGCTCCAGAAAGCCGACGTAGAGCATGCCGACGCGCTCGCCCTGGCCGTCGTGCAGCGGCTGGTAGCCCGAGACGTACCAGTCGCTGACGACGAAGGCGCGGTCCAGCCAGGTGTTGCCGCGCACCAGCACTTCGTCATGCACGGTCTTTGAGACGCGCGTGCCGATCGCGCGGTTCGCCGGGTCGTCGCCGAACAGGCGCACATTCGTGCTGATGCGCACGTCGTCGAGGAACAGCGTCGCCGTGCCGCGGCTGCCGAAGGGCAGCGAGCCCTGCGGATAGACGATCTCGTTGATGTGGTCGATGAAGGGCAGGTTTCGGTTCAGCAGCACGCCGGCCTGCACATGGGCGAGCACGCGCCGCTCGGCGTCGCGCACCGCCGCGCTCGACAACACGACCATGGCGCGGTCTTCCTGCGTGCGCGTGCTCGGCGCCGCGTTGCGCGTGGGCACGATGGGCACCGCCACGCGTGGCAGCAGGGCCGGCGCCAGCACGGCGAGTGCTTGCGGCGCCAGCACTTCGATGCTCGCCAGCGCCCGGCCGTCGGCGCGTGCGGTGGCACGAAACGGGGCATTGGCAGGGCGCGTCGCGTCGCTCGGGTCAGACTGCGGGTTGTCGATGACGAGCAGCGTGCCGTCGGGAGCGCGCAGGTTGATGAAGTCCAGGCCTTCGCGCAGCTTGAACTCGCGCATCAGCGGTGCGAGCTTCTCTGCGCCTGCCCTCGCCAGCGCTTGATGCAGGACGTGCGAGTCCGCCACGGCGTTGGTGCTGGCCCCCACTTCGCCGAGTACGCGGTCGAAGTAACCCTGCGCCACGGCAAGATCCGAGCGAATTTTCGTCGTCAGCAACCGGTCGAACGCGGTGTTCAGCCACAGCAGCAAGATCACGCCGAGCAGCGGCAACACCACGAGCAGCGGCACCAGCACCATGGCGAGCAACTTGGTGCGGATCGGCAGCGTTTGAAAGCGAGGCCACCTCATCGCGGAAGATTCTGCGCCGGGCTCGCCCACTCGGCCACTCGGCGCTCGAGCGTGCGCCGCGAAATGCCGAGCAATTGCGCAGCCCGGGTCTTGTCGCCCGCCACCGAATCGAGCACCGTCAGGATGTGCTGCTTTTCCAGGGCATGCAGTTCGGTGGGCGCGGCGCTCGCGTCGGGCGCGCGCGCCAGCCCCTGGTACAACGCTGAGACGTTGAGCGTTCCGAGGATCAGCGAGCGCTCGATCAGGTTGCGCAGTTCGCGCACATTGCCCGGCCAGTCGTATTGCGCCAGGTAGGCCAGCTCTTCGACGCTGATTTCCATCGCCGGCACGGCGAGCTGCGGCGCCAGGGTGTCGACGAAGTGCTGCACCAGGTCGGGAATGTCTTCCTTGTGCGAGCGCAGCGGCGGCAGGGTGATCTCCACCACCTGCAGCCGGTAGTACAGGTCGTTGCGGAAGCGCCCCGCGGCCACTTCGACGCTGAGCGGCCGGTTGCTCGCGGCGACGATGCGCACGTCCACGGGAATCTGCTGTTCGCTGCCCACCGGCCGGATGCGCCGGTCTTCCAGCACGCGCAGCAAGGTGGCCTGCAGCGGCGGCGGCAGCTCGCCGATTTCGTCGAGGAACAGCGTGCCGCCCTGGGCCTAGACGATGAGGCCATCACGGCCCTTGCGGCCACCTTCGCT